>NZ_JANOAL010000305.1:0-4737 GCF_031411155.1 Polaromonas sp.
GGGTTCGGCGCCGGGTGTCTGCTCGGAGCCCTCGCCCAGAGGCGGCTGCGCGCCGGAGCCGCGGGGCTGCGGCGCAGGGGTCTGGGCCTGCGACACGCTGGCCCTGACCGCCAGCACCATGGCGGCCAGCACCATGGCGGCCAGCACCATGGCGGCCAGCGCCAGCCGTGCCAGGGGACAGCGCGCGTTGCCAGTGAATTTTTCAGACCGGGCGGAAGGGGACAAAACGGTGACCTTCAAGTGGGATGGCAGCACTTATGATGACGCATGGTTGTAAAGGTTTCGTAACAGCATGGCCTCTTCTTCAGCATCAGATTCAACCGCCCTCACGCATTTTGACGGCCAGGGCCAGGCCCACATGGTGGACGTGGCCGGCAAGGCGGCGACGCACCGGGTCGCGCGGGCCCAGGGCCGCATCGTCATGCTGCCGGCCACGCTGGCCATTGTGCTGCAAGGCAGCGCCAAAAAAGGCGATGTGCTGGGCATTGCGCGCATTGCCGGCATCATGGCGGCCAAGAAAACCAGCGAACTGATCCCGCTGTGCCACCCGCTGGCGCTGACGCGGGTGGCGCTGGAGTTTGAGCCGGATGTGGCCAGCGCCAGCATCGTCTGCCGCGCCACGGTGGAAACCGTGGGCCCGACCGGCGTGGAGATGGAAGCCCTGACGGCGGTGCAAGTGGCCCTGCTGACGATTTACGACATGTGCAAGGCGGTGGACCGGGCCATGGTCATGACCGAGGTGCGGGTGCTGGAAAAGCACGGCGGCAAATCGGGCAGCTTTGTGAACCCCTGAGCCGGCAGCTAGCGCCCGACGCTCAGTGGGCGATCTCGTTCTGCTCTTTCAGCCCGGGCCGCCGGGCATTGGCCCTGGCCCAGCGCGCGTAGTCGGCCGGAAAGGCCGCCCGAAAGCGTGCCAGCTGCGCCAGCGCTTCGTCATCGCGGCCCAGCATCACGGCGCTCTCGATCAGTTTTTCAGCCACGCGCGGCTCGGGCGAGTAATGCAGCAGCGCCGTGGCGGTGTCAAACGTCCACTGCGCATTGGCGGGGGTTAGCGGCGTGATGCCCAGCTCGGCAAAGCGCACCTGCCGCGCAAACAGCCAGGAAGCACGGATCTTGGCCAGCGTGCCGTCGCGGTAGGCCGCATCGCGCGCCTCCGGGGGCAGGTAGATCTGGCTGATGCGGTGATAGTCCCACATCGCGTAGCCCGATGTTGCTATTAAAATAATAGCTATAACTGCGCGCATTACCTGGGCTAGAGGCCGATTTGCCTGACAATTTGCGAAAAGACCGGTGCCAGGGGACCGCCACAGCAGCAGCACGCCAAGCCCCGCCGCCATCTGAAACGGGCCGTACCACAACGGGTATTCCAGCAGGCTGTGCAAGCCAATCAGCGCCAGCACGGCCCAGGCCAGCTGGCGCGTGGGGTCGGCCTCGGCCCAGGGGCGCTGGCGCCACAGCCACCAGGCCAGGCCGCCACACAGCCCCAGCGCCACCGGCACGCCCAGCTCCACCGCCAGGTGCAGTGGCAGGTTGTGCGCGTTGTCCAGAATCTCGCAAAAGCGCGGCCCCTCATACAGCGTGATGTAGTGCGCGTAGTCCAGCTCGCCCCAGCCCCAGCCCAGCCAGGGCTTTTGGGCGATCAGGTGCAGCACGTTGGACCAGAGCGTGAAACGGCTGGCGCACACGGCATCACCGGCCTTCAACCGGCCCCAGGCGCCGCTGCTGAACGGGTCCAGCCCGATCAGCCACGGCAGCGCCAGCGTCGCCAGCGCATACGCCAGCCCCGCCGTCAACAGCACGCGGCGCAACACAGCCACCCGCCAGCCACCCCACAGCAGCACCAGACCGCACAGCAGCACCAGCTCCAGCAGCCCGGTGCGCGAAGAAGACGCCGCATTGCCCACCGCCAGCAGGCCCGCCGCCCCCAGCAGCCCCCATGGCCGCCCGCCCGCCTCGCCACGCCCTGACACCGCCAGCCACAGCAGGGCCGCCAACGCCAGGTTGGTCAACGTCGCAAACTGGTTGCGCTGCCGCAGATTGGCAAACGCCAGCCCCAGCGGCGTCTGGTTGACCCAGGGCTCCAACTCGGGCGAATGGCCAAAATACTGCAGCAGGCCGATGACGCAGCTGACCAGCCCCGCCAGCGCCCAGGCCCAGGCGATGGGGCTGGCCCAGCGCCGGGAAAAAGAAGATCCTCCGTGTATATCGGGCGTGGGGCCGCGCAGCGACGCCAGCAACATCAAGATCGCCGTCGCGCTGAGGGCCAGCAGCCAGGGCAATACGGCGGGCGACGGACCGGACGCAAAGGGGTTGAGCCAGGGGAGGGCGATCAGCAATACAAAGGCCGGGGCGACTAGCGCGTCACGAGTGAAAGTCGCAGCAGCGGCCGAATTCATGGTCTTATTTTTTAGCGATTTATGAGTGCCAGACAGACGCCGATTAACGCCAGCCAACGCAGATAGAGGACAAATCGCGGGGAGCCGCTATGGTTACAAGCTTTACTGATCAAACCCAAAATCAACAGCCCATGCGCCGTCACTTCCCCAGCAAAGCAGCTATTTTTGCTCTGACTTGCGCCAGCTCTTCAACTGATGCTTTGCCTTTGTAGCGCGCTTTCCGCGCAACCCAATCCAGATTTTTCACCTGATCCGCGAGTGCCGCTCCGGCCGTCGCGCGGTCACCGGCGATGGCCACTTCGAACGGATAGCCCTTGATTTGAGTTGTCATCGGACAGCAAACCATCAGACCTGTTTTCGCGTTATACCCCGACGGGCTGACGACAAGCGCCGGACGGTGTCCAGCTTGCTCGTGGCCTGCCTGTGGATCGAATTGCAGCCAGACTATATCCCCCGCCTCGGGCACATAGCGAGCCGCCACTACAAAAGCTCCTGACCAACGGGTGCCCCAAAATCGACCTCACCATGCAGGTTTTCCGGTGTGATGCCGGCCAGCAGTTTGGCCAAGTCGTATTCATGGGTGCGAACGGGGTCAATCACAATCATGCCGCCCTCTTCACGAACATCAACCCGATCATCCAGATGCAGTCGGGCTGCCTCCATGATCCCGGCCGGAATGCGGATGGAGGCACTGTTACCCCACTTTTTGACTGTTACCAGCATGACACCCCCATGTAGATTCAATGTTGATACGATACCAGCTCTCTTGCCAGACGTCAACATCGTTGATATCCGATGGGATAAAGACATTGCCCGCGCCGGGGTTGCCTCGCCGAATCGAAAAATCGACGAAAAGGATTTGCGTTTTCTCAACGCAGCGTTTGAACGGCAGCATCGCGGCGCGTATGCGGTGTGAGGAGACTATATTTATAGTCGCGAATTGTGACGAAAAAAGAGCGCCGAAGCGCTCTTTTTGGGTGGCAGTGGGAAGAATTAACGGCAGTTAGCAGGCACAAAGCGGGCCAGCACAGTACCAGCAACAGGTGCAGGTGCACCGATGGCGGTGCCAACCACATTGGTAGCCGATGAGCAAGCCCAGGCCCAAGCGATGGGACCGGCCCAGCGCCGGGCAAAAGAAGACCCTCCGGGGGTATCGGGCGTGGGGCCGCGCAGCGACGCCAGCAACATCAAGATCGCCGTCGCGCTGAGGGCAAGCAGCCAGGGCAATACGGCGGGTGACGGACCGGACGCAAAGGGGTTGAGCCAAGGGAGGGCGATGCCCAGGACGACGACGATACGGGGTGATGTGGCAATGGCAGCCAAATTCATCGATCTATTTTTTTATTCAAATCTTGATCAACCAAGTCGTGCAATCCCCGGAAGAAACCATGCGAATCTGCCCCGATTTTCTTAAAACCCGTCCAGCGGCGCGTAGGCCAGCGGCTGTGCAGTTTTGGCGTCTATAAGAGCCACCCATGTAGTCGTCCTGAAACTGGTCAACGGTAACCATAACAGCGTGGCTTCCGCCTGGCCACTTTCGCGCACGGCCGCGTCTATCTGGGAGGCTTCCTGCGGATGTTTGTTACGCAAGGCGGTGATGGGTTTGGCCCGCTTAAGTACCGCGGGAGTCGACAAGGAATAGTCTTGCCACCAATGCGGGCGTTGCGATGGCTCGTTGCCCTGCAAAGACAAATCGAGACTCTTCATCATGTCGTCTGAGTCGATGATGTCGCGCACGCCAATCAGACTCGGGCCCGTCCAGGGCAAGGTATTCCAAGGAAATTTGGTCTTGGCAAAGTCCTCCGGCTGGACTTCCGCTGCCGTGACGATACGAAGGCGATCCACCTCAAACGCCATATGCACAGGCCGTGCCAGGGCTACCGAGTACATCCCGTAACCAAGCGCCGCCAATTGGATCAATACCACCAAGGTCAGGTCTCTCGCCAGCTCAGCCCTGGCCTTGGCCGGGTTGAAGAGCACAGCGGTGAGCAGCGGCCCGCACACCACATCGACCCCCACCACCAGCATGAACAGTGCCCGCCCTCCCACCAGTTCGCGGTAAGGATAGGGATACCACAACCCGAACACTAGCGCCGCCGCCAGCGCGGCCACCAGCAGGCTGAGACAAAGATGGAATCCTGCAGCCTTGAGCGCAGCAGTTAGACGATTTGATGAAGAAGTCATGAGTCCAAATGGTGACAAAAAAAGAGCGCCTAAGCGCTCTTCTTATAACTTTCGGAAAAGCTTAACGGCAGCTGGCAGGCACGAAACGCGCTTGAAGGGTGCCGACTGCAGGCGCAGCTGCTGACATCGATTGACCGACAACGTTGGTGGCTGACGA
>NZ_JANOAL010000306.1:0-4048 GCF_031411155.1 Polaromonas sp.
GCCTGGTCAGGCGGCAGCGCAAAAGGTTCGTACACCGACGCCGGCGGACCTGACGCCAGCGCCGAGATGATGCGGTTTTTCCTGGAGCATCCGCGCCGGCAGGCCCATTAAGCGCAGAAATTCAGGCGGTTTTCGGAGCACTGGCTGGGTGTGCAACAGTTATCAGTTTTTCAGCAAAAACTCCATCTCGGTTCCGGCCAGATTCAGCACATCCTTGTGGGCCAACGCAATCGCCTCCGTCCCAATGGCTTGGCCGTTGAGGGTGGACGGGATCCCGCCTCTCATGTGTGCAACGTAGTAACCACTGCGCCGATGAGAGATGGACACGACGGAAACGCCCGGCTGGCCAAAAGTCGTCACGGCCTTGACCACCGGAACCTCCAGCCCGGCCGAGGAACCCGACAGCACCTTGAGGCTGGCCTGCAGCGCGCCGCTGGTGCCTGGAAAGCCAAGGGCATCGAGCGGCATGGCGGTGGTCTCGTTCTGGAAACCGGGCGGCTCATGCGCTGATGCCGCACGAAACAGAACCCTGAATTTGCCAATCGCGATGAGGTCGCCATCTTCAAGCTGCTGCGGGGACTTGACCATGTGACCGTTGATGTAAGTGCCGTTGGTGCTGCCAAGGTCTTCGACGTACACATCGGCAATGCCCTTGAGCTCAAACACACAGTGATCGCCACTGACGACCATGTTGTCAAACACGATGTCGTTATGCGGCTTGCGGCCCAGCGTCGTTCTGTCATTTTTCAGATAAACGTGCTTGATTTCGACGCCTTCGACGGATGCGATGAGCTGCGGCATAAAGCCCCCTGTTGGAAGATGCAGATCGCCAGACACGCCCGGTGCGCTGGCGGAAAGCCATGGTAGCCGTCCCGCTTCAAGCGCACAAGGCCACCGTGCTGGTCGCAAAAACAGGCCCTGATTAATGCAGTGGGCTATAAAGTGAAGGGCTGAAGAACAGTACCGAAACACGGAGACGCCATGCCCACCCAAATCTCGGACATCCACATCGCCCAGGCCGACCCGCTGCCGGAACCCCGGCTGTTGCGCACCGAACTGCCGGCGGGCGAGGCTGAAGCGGCCTTCATCACCGCCTCGCGCACCGCCACCCGCAACATCTTGCGCGGCCTGGATGACCGGCTGCTGGTCGTGGCGGGGCCGTGCTCTATCCACGAGCCTGAATCGGCGCTCGAATACGCGGCGCGGCTGCGCCAGGAAGCGGTGCGGCTGGGCGAATCGCTGCTGCTGGTGATGCGCGTTTACTTCGAAAAGCCGCGCACGCGCATGGGCTGGAAGGGCCTGATCTATGACCCGGGGCTGGACGGCCAGGGCGACATCGGCGAGGGCCTGCGCCATGCGCGGCGCATTTTGCTGGAGTGCGCGCGCTTGGGCGTGCCGGCGGCCTCTGAAATCCTGGACCTGGTGACGCCGCAGTATTACGCCGAGCTGCTGAGCTGGGGCGCGATTGGCGCGCGCACGGTCGAAAGCCCGCTGCACCGGCAGATGGCGTCGGCCCTGTCGGCGCCCGTGGGCTTCAAGAACGCCACCAACGGCAGCGTGGGCGCGGCCATAGACGCCATCCATGTGGCGGCCCAGCCGCACCGCTTTCCGACCATTTCACTCGAAGGCCGGGCCATGGTCATCACGACCACCGGCAACCCCGATGGCCACCTGGTGCTACGCGGCGCCAGTGACGGGCCGAACTATGACGCCGCCAGCGTCAGGCGCGCCACCGAGGCGCTGGAGCAATCCGGCCTGCCGCCGCGCCTGGTGATCGACTGCAGCCACGGCAACAGCAACAAGGACTATTCAAGGCAGCCGGCCGTGGCGGCCGACATCGCGCAGCAGGTCGCCAGCGGCTCGAGCCGCATCTGCGGCCTGATGATTGAAAGCCACCTGGTCGAGGGCCGGCAGGACATCGTCGATGGCCGCCAGGGCTTGCGCTATGGGCAGAGCGTGACCGACGCCTGCATCGGCTGGGAGGCGACCGTGGCCGTGCTGGAGCAGCTGGCGGCGGCCGTGCGCCAGCGCCGGGCCGGCGCCATTACGTAATTTGCCGGCGCCGCCTACGGCGTATAGGATGAGCAGCATGAGCCTCATGTTGCGTGCGCTGACCCTTGGCATCGCCTTGGCCATCCTGCCCACGATGACCACGCTGGCGGCTGCGCAGCCGCTGCCTGCGGCCGGCCCGCCGTCTACGCGGCAGCAGGCGCTCAAGGCGATCGAGCACCCCGAACCCGCCGTGCGGCGCGCGGCCGCCCTGCGCCTGGGTGAAGTCGGCGCGATGATGGACGCCGACCGTCTCGTTGCCCACCTGGGGGACGATGACGCGCCGGTGCGCCAGCTCGCCGAAGCCGCGCTGTGGCAGATCTGGAGCCGCTCGGGCGACGGCGCGATCGATGCCTTGTTTCTGCGCGGCGTCCAGCAGATGGCGGCGTCGGAGCTGACCGAGGCCCTGGCCACGTTCTCCGAAATCATCCGCAAAAAGCCGGCCTTTGCCGAGGGCTGGAACAAGCGCGCCACGGTTTATTACCTGCTCGGCCAGTACCAGCTGTCGATGAAGGACTGCGACGAAGTCCTCAAACGCAACCGCCAGCACTTCGGGGCGCTTTCGGGCTACGGGCAGATCTACCTGGCGCTGGGTGACCCCGACCGCGCCCAGCCCTACCTTGAGCGCGCGCTCAGGGTGAACCCGAACATGGCCGGCGTCGCGGCGACGCTGCGCCTGATCGAGCAGCAGCGCGAAGCCAAGCGACGCCGCACGATCTGAACCCTGCCACTTGGCGGCGACTTCGCCAGCAGGCCATCCGCTGCAGGCCTGCGGCCTAGAATGAAGCGCTCACCGTCAACAAGCCCCTGGAGCCCGCGATGATCGTCGAACGCATCTGGACCGGTAACGCCTACCGCAACTTCAATTACCTGATTGCCTGCCCCGAAACCGGCGAAGCGCTGGCCATCGACCCGCTGGACCATGAAAAAACGCTGGCCACCGCCAGGGTCAAGGGCTGGCAGATCACCCAGGTGCTCAACACCCACGAGCACCACGACCACACCGGCGGCAACGCGGCCGTGATTGCGGCCACCGGCGCCAAGCTGATCGCCCACCACAAGGCCGGCGGGCGCATTGCGGGGGTGGACCGGGGCGTGCAGGCTGGCGACGTGATCAAGGTCGGCAAGACCGTCGAGCTGGAATGCCTGGACACGCCCGGCCACACGCTGTGCCACATCTGCCTGCGCTCGCACACCGAGCAGCCGGCGCTGTTTTCGGGCGACACGCTGTTCAATGCCGGCGCCGGCAATGTGCACAACGGCGGCGACGTCAACGCGCTTTATGCCACCTTTGCGGAGCAGCTGGCCCGACTGCCCGACAACACCCAGGTCTATCCGGGCCACGACTACATCGAGAACAACCTCAGGTTCACGCTGGACCGCGAACCCGGCAACGCCGCCGCGAAAGCCCTGTTGCCCAGCGTGGCCGATCATGACCCGGCGAACTCCGTCGTCACCACGCTGGCGCAGGAAAAGCAGTTCAACAGCTTCATGCGCCTGGCCAACCCGGTCCTGATCGCCACGCTGCGCGAAAGCTTCCCGGACCTGCCCGACGAGCCCGACGCCAGGACCGTGTTCAGCAAGCTGCGGGAGCTGCGCAACGCCTGGTGACGGGATTGGCAGGCATCATGCAGCGCGACTCCGCCCTCAGAACGCGCATCCAGGCGCAGCTGCGCGCCTTCACCCTGCAGGCGGCCGCGCGCGACCAGCAGCATGCCGCCGCGGTGGCCGTGGTCATTACCGACGAAGGCCATGGCGCCGAGCTGCCCGGTTTTCCGCAGCATGCGGTGTGGAGCACGCAGGCGGCCCTGCTGCTGACGCGGCGCTCCGGCCAGCTGCGCAAGCATGCCGGACAGTGGGCGCTGCCCGGCGGGCGCATCGACGCCGGCGAAACGGCGGAGCAGGCAGCCCTGCGCGAGCTGGCCGAAGAGGTGCATCTGGAACTTGATGCCAGCGCCATCCTGGGCCGGCTCGATGATTTCGTCACGCGCTCGGGTTT
>NZ_JANOAL010000307.1:0-5441 GCF_031411155.1 Polaromonas sp.
GGAATTTTTTGATCCGACGCGGGTGGTGGCGTTTGCGTCGCTGAGCCTGGCCAGCGGCGCCGTCAAGGGCTGGGACCGGCGCAATGGCTATTACTTTTCCATGCTCGAAAGCCTGGCGAAACATTACCAGTTTGACATCGACACCGCCTTTGAAGACCTGCCGCAAAACGTGCAGCAGGTGGTACTGCATGGCTCGGCTGACGAAGAGATCAAGTTCAGCTACCTCATGGATTCGGGCCAGACCGCCGGCAAAAAGGTCAGCAAAAAGCACCCGTTCGAAGGCGTCATCACCAACTTTGAACGGCGCTACCGCGAGACCGATTCGGCGGCGGTGCGCGAGGAACTGGCGCGCTACCGCAGCGTGCAGCCCTGCCCCGACTGCCGCGGCACCCGCCTGCGCCAGGAGGCCCGCCATGTCTACCTGGTGTCGGCGCCGTACAGCGATGGCAGCGTGCAGCGCAAGGCGATTTTCGAGATCAGCCAGATCACGCTGCGCGAGAGTTTTGACTACTTCAGCAGCCTGGTGATGCAGGGCGCCAAGGCCGAGATTGCCGGCAAGGTGGTGCGCGAGATTGGCCTGCGCCTGAAATTCCTCAACGACGTCGGTCTGAATTACCTGAGCCTGGACCGCAGCGCCGAGACGCTGTCGGGCGGTGAATCACAACGTATCCGCCTCGCCTCGCAGATCGGCTCGGGCCTGACCGGCGTGATGTATGTGCTCGACGAACCCAGCATCGGCCTGCACCAGCGCGACAACGACCGCCTGATCGGCACGCTCAAGCACCTGCGCGACATTGGCAACAGCGTGCTGGTGGTCGAGCATGATGAAGACATGATCCGCGCCGCCGACCATGTGATCGACATGGGGCCGGGCGCCGGCATTCATGGCGGCCGTGTCATGGCGCAGGGCAGCTACGAAGAAGTCAAGGCCAACCCCGATTCGCTGACCGGCCGCTACCTGGCGCAGACGCTGAAGATTGCCGTGCCCAGGCGCCGCACGCCGTGGCTGCCCACGGTCCACAAAGCCGATCCGTTTGCAAGCAAGAAGCCGCCCCGCTTTGCGCCCAGCCCGGCCGCCGAGCGCCGCGCCGCGCGCGAAGCCCTGCACCGGGCCACGCTGGGCGACATGCAGGCGCTGCGCGTGCTGGGCGCCACCGGCCACAACCTCAAAAACGTCAACGCGGAGTTTCCGGTCGGCCTGCTGACCTGCGTGACGGGTGTTTCAGGCTCGGGCAAATCGACCCTGGTCAACGACACGCTGTACGCCGCCGTGGCGCGCACGCTGTACCGCGCCCATGAAGAGCCGGCCGCCCACGAGAGTATTGAAGGCATAGAGCATTTCGACAAGGTCATCAACGTCGACCAGTCGCCGATTGGCCGCACGCCGCGCAGCAACCCGGCCACCTACACCGGCCTGTTCACGCCGATCCGCGAGCTGATGGCCGAGATGACCACGGCGCGCGAGCGCGGCTATGGCGCCGGGCGCTTCAGCTTCAACGTCGCCGGTGGCCGCTGCGAGGCCTGCCAGGGCGACGGCATGGTCAAGGTCGAGATGCACTTTCTGCCCGATGTCTACGTGCCCTGCGATGTCTGCCACGGCATGCGCTACAACCGCGAAACGCTGGAGGTGCTGTACAAGGGCAAAAACATCGCGCAGGTGCTGGACCTGACGGTCGAAGTGGCGGCCGAATTCTTCAAGGCGGTGCCGACGATTGCGCGCAAGCTGCACACGCTGCTCGATGTCGGCCTCAGTTACATCAAGCTCGGCCAGGCCGCGACCACGCTGTCGGGCGGCGAGGCGCAGCGCGTCAAGCTGGCGCTGGAGCTGTCCAAACGCGACACCGGCCGCACGCTCTACATCCTCGACGAGCCGACCACCGGCCTGCACTTTGCCGACATCGATTTGCTGCTCAAGGTGCTGCACCAGTTGCGCGACGCCGGCAACACGATTGTGGTGATAGAGCACAACCTGGACGTGATCAAGACCGCCGACTGGCTGATCGACATGGGGCCGGAAGGCGGCGCCGGTGGCGGCACGGTGGTGGGCGTGGGCACGCCGGAAGACCTGGCGGCCAACCCGGACAGCCACACCGGACGCTACCTGGCGCGGCTGCTGTGACTCATTTGTGAGCAAAACAACGCCGCAGCCCAGACAGAACGGGCGTAAGCAGCTATTATTTACGTAGCAAAACGCAGCAAACCTTTTCGGAACCTTCAGCATGTCCTCCATCACCCTGCGCTTTCTGGCCGAACCGAGCACCGTCAATTTTGGCGGCAAGGTGCATGGCGGCACCGTCATGAAATGGATTGACGAGGCCGGTTACGCCTGCGCCACGCGCTGGGCCAGGCGCTACTGCGTCACGGTGTCGGTCGGCACCATCCGCTTTCAGCGCCCCATCATGATTGGTGACCTGGTGGAGGTCGAGGCGCGGCTGGCCTACACCGGCCGCACCAGCATGAACATCGCCGTCGAGGTGCGCGCCGGCGACATGAAAACCGGCCAGATGGAAGTCATCACCGATTGCCTGGTGGTGTTTGTGGCGGTGGACGCTGACGGAAAAACCATCCCGGTCGAAGCCTGGCTGCCCGAAACACCCGGCGACATGGCCATGGCGCAGCGCGTCAAGGCGCACCTGGATGCCGCCCGCGCCGCACTGCCCGGTGCCTGATCCGACCCCTTCCCGGCGGCGGCCCGGCGGCCCATGAAGAACCCCGCCCTCGGTGGCCGCGATCTGGCGGCGGCGCTGGTCGTGGTGCTGGTCTGGGGCGTGAACTTTGTCGTCATGAAGTTTGCGCTGCGCGACTTCAGCCCGTTTCAGCTCGGCGCGGCACGCTTTGTGTTTGCCGTACTGCCGCTGGCACTGTTCGTCAAACCGCCGCGCATCCCCTGGCACTGGGTGCTGCTGTATGGCGCGTTTCAGGGCGTGGGCCAGTTCGGCCTGGTGTTCCTGGCGCTCAAGGTCGGCATGACGGCGGCGCTGGCCTCGGTGCTGCTGCAAACCCAGGTATTTTTTACCGCGCTGTTTGGCTTTGTGCTGCTGCATGAGCGCGCCAGCCGGCCGCTGCAGGCCGGCCTGCTGCTGGCCGCGCTGGGCCTGGCCTGCTTTGCGCTCAACTATGTCGGGCCGGCCGGCGGCGCCAGCAGCCTGCTCGGCTTTGCGCTCACGCTGTGCGCGGCCGCGATGTGGGCGCTGTCCAACATCGTGGCCAGGCGCGTGCAGCTGCTGCACACCGACTATTCGCCCATGGCCTTCGTGGTGTGGAGCAGCGCGGTCGCCGTTATTCCCTTCATGGCGCTGTCGCTGGCGTTCGACCCGCAAGCGCTGCGCTGGCAATGGCTGCAGGCGCGCGCATCGAGCTGGCTGGCGGTGGCCTATCTGGGCTGGGTCGCCACCCTGGTCGGCTACGGCCTGTGGACCAGCCTGCTCAAGCGCCACCCCGCCAACCGCGTCGCGCCTTTCAGCCTGGGCGTGCCGGTGATCGGCCTGGCCGCCGGCATGCTGGTGCTGGACGAGCGCATCACGCCCTGGCAGTGGGCCGGCACGGCGCTGGTGGTGGCGGCGCTGGCCTGCGTCATGCTGGGCGGGCTGGTCAAGCGCCGCTGACGCCACCCTGGTACCGGGGTGGCCGGCTGCTCTATCTCCATCTCAATCCACATGCGGTCGCAGCGCGCCGGGAATGCGCTGCTGATGCAGGCCACCGTCCTCCAGCCAGTGCCGGGTGTTTTGCCTGGCCCGATCAATCAGCTCATGGGCGCGCGAAAAGTCGTAGGCCGATGCCGCCAGCGGGCATAGCGGCGGCACCGTCAGCACTTCGGCCCGATCCGCCATCAACTCCAGGTCCTGCACCAGCTGGTGCGCAATCAGCATGTTCAGCGCATGCAGCGCACTGGCGATGGCACTGGTCGGCGGGGCGCTCAAGGCGCAGGCATAGCCGGTGGGCAGCACGATCAACCGGCTCGCCCCCAGCGCGACCGCCGTCGTGACCGGCGTGTTGCTGGCAATCGCACCGTCGATCAGGTACTGGTTGCCGACCCGCACCGGCGGAAAAATCGCCGGAATCGCACAACTGGCGAGGATGGCATCGACCGCCGGGCCGGACGACAGGCAGACCGGTCTGCCGTGCAGCTGCTCGGTCGCCACCACATGCAGGGGCAGCGCCGCCTGTTCCAGCGTGCTGTAGGGCAAATGCTGCGCGATCAGCTCACGCAGCCCGCTGGAGTCGACCAGCGACGGCGAGCGCGAAAACAGGCCGGCGATGCGGCTGAAGGTCATCGGAAACACCGTGCTGCGCTTGAGCCCGCACCACAGCTGAGCCAGCCGGTCGATGCCGTCCAGCGTCGGATTGCCCGCGAAATACGCGCAATTGATCGCGCCGACCGAAGCGCCCACGACGAAATCGGGCTGCACGCCGTGGGCGACCAGCGCCTGCAGCATGCCGACCTGAATCGCGCCGAAACTGCCGCCGCCCGCAAATACAAAGGCGGTCTGGCCATTTGCCCTGGGTTGCATCCGCACCTCCGTGCTGCCGCTGCCGTCCCGGTGGGTCCGGGGGATCACTTATCTTACTGCAGCGGGTCGATCGCGCGGCCTGGCTCCGCGCCGCCGGGCGCCCTGATCAGGCGCCGGTTACGGGGCCGGCGGCGGCCCGGGGGAAGCCCCGCCAAACCAGGCGGCCAGCAGCTCCAGCGCATGGCGCACCTTGGCCGGCTGCTCGCCGCGCCGCAGCGTCACCGCATAAACCGGCAGATCGGCCAGTTGCCAGCCCGGCAGCACCGGCAGCAGCCGGCCGTCGGCCAGCGCCTGGCGGTCGTCTTCGCTCACGCCCAGGTGCAGGCCCCAGCCGGCCACGGCCAGCGCGTGCAGCGCCGTGACTTGCGACGCCTGGACCCGGCCCTCCAGCCGCACGGTTTGCTGCTCGCCGTGCGGGCCTTGCAGCGCCAGTACCTCCGCGCCGCCGCTGCCCGGCTTGCCGCCCAGCCAGTCGTGCTGCAGCAGGTCTGGCGGCTGCGCCGGCCAGCCGCGCGCGGCCAGGTAGGCGGGCGCGGCGCATAGCTGGCGCGTCATGTGGCCCAGCTTGCGCGCCACCAGCGCCGAGTCGGCCAGCGCGCCCACCCGCAGCGCCACATCGACGCGCGCCGCTATCAGGTCAATCACCGCGTCGTCCAGCAGCAGTTGCAGCCGCAGCCTGGGAAAGGCCCGCAGCGGTGCCAGCGCGCGGGCCAGCAGGCCGCCAAAGCCGATGGGCGCGGCCAGCCGCAGCTCGCCCTCGGGTTCGTCGCGCAGGCGCGCCAGCGCCTGCTCGGCCGAACGCGCCGCCGCCAGCATGGCGGCGCAGCCGACGTGGTAGCGCTCGCCGGCCTCGGTCAGCGTCAGGCGCCGGGTGGAGCGGTGCAGCAGCGCCAGCCCCAGCGCCTGTTCGAGCTGGCGCAGGTGCTGGCT
>NZ_JANOAL010000308.1:0-1639 GCF_031411155.1 Polaromonas sp.
CGGCCCCACGGCCAACATGTACCGCATCGGCTGCAAGTCGCCCGAGATCGAATCGGCCTGCCGCAAACCGAGCTGCGTCTACCCGGGCATCTGCCCGAACCTGAACACCGACCACGCGCCACTGATCAAGATGTACCGCCGCGCGCGGGAGCTCAAGGGCGTGAAGAAAATCCTCATCAGCAGCGGCCTGCGCTACGACCTGGCGGTGCAAAGCCCTGAGTATGTGAAAGAGCTGGTCACGCACCACGTCGGCGGCTACCTCAAGATTGCGCCCGAGCACACCGAGCAGGGGCCGCTGACCAAGATGATGAAGCCCGGCATCGGCAGCTACGACAAGTTCAAGCAGCTGTTTGACAAGTTCAGTGCCGAGGCCGGCAAAAAGCAGTTTCTGATTCCCTATTTCATCGCCGCCCACCCCGGCACCAGCGACGAAGACATGATGAACCTGGCGATCTGGCTCAAGAAAAACGGCTTTCGCGCCGACCAGGTGCAGACCTTTTATCCGTCACCGATGGCCACGGCCACGACGATGTACCACACCGGCAAAAACCCGTTGCGCAAGATCACGCGCAGTACCGAAACCAGTGAAACGGTGGACATCGTGCGCGGCGAGCGCCGCCGCCGCCTGCACAAGGCGTTTTTGCGCTACCACGATCCCAACAACTGGCCGGTGCTGCGCGACGCCCTCAAGGCCATGGGCCGCGCCGACCTGATTGGCAACGGCAAGCACCATTTGATTCCGACCTTCCAGCCGCTGACCGACGGCAGCTATCAGAGCGCCCGGCGCAAAAACTCGACCACCGTGGCGCTGAAGCCCGCAACGCCCGTCAAGGGCCGCATCCTGACCCAGCACACCGGCCTGCCACCGCGCGACAACGGTTCGGGCAAGGCTGTTGGCAAACCACCAGCGCGCAAGTCGCGCTGACCGCCTCCAAACCGGGTTTTAGAGGTCAAACAGGCCTCTGGCCCAATATTTATATGCATTTTTTGCTATGAAAATAATAGCAATAAGGTGACGCAGTTTGGCCGGTTATGTCTCAACACGAGCTGCTTATTGCGGTGCTAGCCAATGACTGACAGCGACTCCCTGCAGCAGGCCATCGATGAGGAAGTGGCGCTGGTGGCCTTCAACCCGCAATGGCCGGCCCTGTTCGAGGCCGAGCGCGAGCGGCTCATGCGCCAGTTCCCTTCGCAGCTGATTGAGGTTCAACACATCGGCAGCACCGCCGTGGCTGGCCTGCGGGCCAAGCCGGTGATCGACCTGATGGCAGGGGTGGCGGCCATGGCCGTGGCCCAGGCGCTGATCGAGCCCTTGTGCAACTTTGGCTACACGACTTCGGCGGCCTTCAATCAAACCCTGACCGACCGCAAGTGGCTGATGCGCTGGGCCAATGGGCACCGCAGCCATCACCTGCACCTGGTGGTTTATGCCGGGCCGGTCTGGTTTGAAAGGCTGCGGTTTCGCGATATGTTGCGCTCTGATGCGGCGCTGGCGCAGCACTATTCGCGGCTCAAGGACCAGCTGGCCGCCGCCCACATCCGGGACCGGGAAGCCTATACCGAGGGCAAGGCCGAATTTATTCGTTCCGTGCTTGAAAAGGGCTGAATCTTTGATCAGCCGTGGCGCGACCGGTTAAAG
>NZ_JANOAL010000309.1:0-13788 GCF_031411155.1 Polaromonas sp.
TGCTCATAATTAAGAATTCAAATTCGCTTTCCAGGCGCCCTTGCTCGCGCTCACTTGCCGGAGACATGTCTTGTTCAAATCCCTTCAGCTCAGCAAATCCGACGCCGGCTTTTCGGCCGCCATTGTGGATACCGATGAATCGCAGTTGCCCGCTGGCGACGTGCTGGTGCAGGTCGACTATTCGAGCCTGAATTACAAGGACGGCCTGGCCATCACCAACACCGGGCCGGTGGTGCGCAACTGGCCCATGGTGGCCGGCATTGACGGCGCGGGCAGCGTGCTGGAATCGACCCATGCCCACTGGAAGGCGGGCGAGCGTTTTGTGCACAACGGCTGGGGCCTGGGTGAATCGCGCTGGGGGCTGATGTCCGGGCGCGCGCGCCTGCAGGGCGACTGGCTGGTGAAGCTGCCGGCGGCCTTCAGCACGCGCCAGGCGATGGCGATTGGCACGGCCGGCTACACCGCCATGCTGTGCGTGCTGGCGCTGGAGCGCCATGGCGTGACGCCCGCGGCGGGCGAGGTGCTGGTGACCGGCGCCACCGGCGGCGTCGGCAGCGTGGCGGTGGCCTTGCTCGGCAAGCTCGGCTACAGCGTGGTGGCCGCCACCGGCAAGGCCAGCGAAGAAGCCTATTTGAAGCAGTTGGGTGCCAGCCGCGTGATGGATCGGGCCGAACTGTCTGCGCCGGGCAAGCCTTTGCAAAAAGAACGCTGGGCGGCGGTGGTCGATGCGGTCGGTTCGCACACGCTGGCCAATGCCTGCGCGCAAACCCGCTACGGCGGCGTGGTGGCGGCTTGCGGGCTGGCGCAGGGCGCGGACTTCCCGGCGACGGTGATGCCTTTTATCTTGCGCGGCGTGACGCTGGCGGGCATAGACAGCGTGATGGCGCCGCTGGCCAGGCGCCAGCAGGCCTGGGACCGGCTGGCAACCGACCTGGACCCGGCCAAGCTCGAAGCCATGGTGGAAGAAGTGCCCTTGGCCCGCGCTGCTGAAAAAGCCGCCGACTTGATGGCCGGCAAGGTGCGTGGCCGCGTGGTCGTCAAAATTTAAGCCCATTCCCACAACACCCAAATAGAAACTGGAAACAAGAAATGACAAGCTACGCCGACTTTTACCGCCAGTCCATAGACCAGCCCGACGCCTTCTGGACCGAGCAGGCCAAACTGATTGACTGGCACCAGCCGTTTGACCGGGTCTGCAACTACGACAAGCCGCCGTTTGTGCAGTGGTTTGAGGGGGGCCTGACCAACCTTTGCCACAACGCCGTGGACCGGCACCTGAAAGACCGGGCCGACCAGGCGGCGCTGGTTTATGTGTCGAGCGAGACCGGCATTGAAAAAACCTACAGCTATGCCGAATTGCATGTGGAGGTGCAGCGCATGGCGGCCAGCCTGCAAGCGCTGGGCGTGCAAAAAGGCGACCGCGTGCTGATCTACATGCCCATGATGGCCGAGGCCGCGTTTGCCATGCTGGCCTGCGCGCGCATCGGGGCGATTCACTGTGTGGTGTTTGGCGGTTTTGCCAGCGGCTCGCTGGCCTCGCGCATTGAAGACGCCACGCCCAAGGTGATTGTGAGCGCCGATGCAGGCTCGCGCGGCGGCAAGGTGGTGGCGTACAAGCCGCTGCTGGACGAGGCGATTCGCCTGTCCAGCCACCAACCCGAAGCGGTGCTGCTGGTGGACCGGGGCCTGGCGGCGATGGCGCTGGTGCCCGGCCGCGACCAGCTGTGGGACGATTTGCGAGCGCTCAACATGAAGACCCAGGTGCCCTGCGAGTGGCTGGACTCGACCGCCATCAGCTACACCATCTACACCAGCGGCACCACCGGAAAACCCAAGGGCGTGCAGCGCGACACCGGCGGCTATGCGGTGGCGCTGGCGGCCAGCATGAAGCATATTTTTGATGGCCGGCCCGGTGAAACTTACTTTTCAACCAGCGACATCGGCTGGGTGGTGGGTCACAGTTACATCGTTTATGGACCGCTGATTGCGGGCATGGCGACCATCATGTACGAAGGCCTGCCGACGCAGGGCATGGACGGCCAGCCCAATGGCGGCATCTGGTGGAGCCTGGTCGAAAAATACAAGGTGACGGCGATGTTCAGCGCGCCGACCGCCGTGCGGGTGCTTAAAAAACAGGATCCGGCGCTGCTGAAAAAGTATGACCTGTCGAGCCTGCGGGCGCTGTTCCTGGCCGGCGAGCCGCTCGATGAACCGACGGCGCGCTGGATCAGCGAGGGCCTCAACGTGCCCATCATCGACAACTACTGGCAAACCGAAAGCGGCTGGCCGATCTTGACCATCGCCAATGGCGTGGAGAAAAAGCCCAGCAAGTTTGGCAGCCCCGGCATTCCGATGTACGGCTACAACGTCAAGCTGCTGCATGAAGCCACCGGCGAAGAGCTGACGCAGCCCAACGAAAAGGGCGTGGTGGTGCTCGAAGGCCCGACGCCGCCGGGCTTCATGCAAACCATCTGGCAAGACGACGAGCGCTTCGTCACCACCTACTGGAAGAGTATTCCGGGCAAGCTGGTTTACAGCACCTTTGACTGGGGCATTCGCGACGAGGACGGCTACTACTTCATCCTCGGCCGCACCGACGACGTGATCAACGTGGCGGGGCACCGGCTGGGCACGCGCGAGATTGAAGAGAGCATTTCGGGCCATGCGCAGGTGGCCGAGGTGGCGGTGGTGGGCGTGGCCGATGCGCTGAAAGGGCAGGTGGCCATGGCTTTTGTCGTGCCGAAAGATTCCGGTGTGCTGCAGGACAGCGCGGCCGCCATCAAGCTCGAAGGCGAGATCATGAAGCGGGTGGACGGCGACCTGGGCGCGGTGGCGCGACCGTCGCGCGTGCGCTTTGTCTCGGCCTTGCCCAAAACCCGCAGCGGCAAGCTGCTGCGCCGCGCCATTCAGGCGGTGTGCGAGGGCCGCGATGCCGGGGATTTGACCACCATGGACGATCCCGCAGCGCTGCAGCAGATTAAGGATCGGGTCGCCGGCGAGTGATCATGACCGCGTGAAGCGGGAATCTGTTCTAACCGCTTGATGACAAAAGCCCGGACTCGCCGGGACTCTTCAGGCGGGCACGTAGCGCTTCAATAGATCGCAGAAGTGATCCGCAGCAGGAGTCAGCGGCAAGTCCGGCCGCCGGATCATGACGATGTCTGGCGCAGGCAATTTTTCCTTGATGTTGATGACCTGCAGCACATTGCGCGTGAGCGAAAATTCATTCCATTGCGCCGGCAGAATGGCCAGCAGGTCACAGCTTGAGAGCGCCACCATGACCGAGAGCGCTGAGTGCGTCTGTAGCGTGATGACTGGCGGCGGCATCTTGTATTTTGCAAACAGCTCGTTGAGGTCCATCTCAGCGTTGAAGTCCAGCGTGGTTGTCGCCCATTCGATCTTCGCCAGGTCCTTGATTGATTTGGCTCCTGCCATCGGGTGGCCTTTTCGACCTATTACCGTACGCGTGTTGTGCAGCAGCGTTTGTGCCACCAACCCGTCAGCGGGCTCGCCCTTGGGTGATGCGCCCAGGTAAAAGTCAATGCTGCCGTCCTGCAAGCCGGCCTCCATGGCCGGGTACAGGCCTTCAATAATTTTTAAACGTACCAGCGGATAGCGGCGCCGGTAGACCGGCAACGCCTGCGGCAGCATGCCCATGTGCGGCATGATGGACAGGCCGACGGTAATGGAGCCGCGCATGTCGCCCCCGGTTTGTTCAAAGTCTTCGTGCGCGCGCCTGACTTCATTGACTACCGCGCTGGCTCGCCGGTGGAACAGTTTGCCGGCTGAAGTCAGCACCATGCCGCGCGCTTGCCGTTCGAAAAGGGTCACGCCCAGTTCCCGCTCCAGCGCGCCTATGCTGCGCGTCAGCGCCGGTTGCGCCAAGTTGAGGTGACGCGCCGCAGCGCGCAGGCTGCCACGCTCAACTACCGCCACCATGTCCCGCATCTGATTCAGTTTCATGGATTCATCCGTACAAAGAGTCGTGCAAGGAGAGATGCATTTTGGGTATCACAAAACAAATTTTGCCATCTTTTGTTAATCAGTCAAAAAACTTAAATTTCGGGCTCGGGTAGGCACAAAACCGATTCACCACTTTCGAGAAAACAGACAGGAGACAACATGAAAAGATCCGACTCACGTCAGTCCGCTTGCGGGTGCTCCCGCAGGCCCCATCTCATTGCGGCTGCATTTGCTGCGTTGCTTGGAGTTGCTGGCGCATTCAGCACGCCCACCATGGCGCAGACCTGGCCCAGCAAACCAGTGCGCCTGATCGTGCCGTTTCCGGCCGGCGCCGCGCCCGACGTCATTGCACGCCTGGTTGCCGACCGCTTGGGTACCGCATGGGGCCAAGCCGTGTTTGTCGACAACCGGCCAGGCGCAGGTGGTATTCCCGGTATGGCGGCCCTGGTGCGTTCACCCGCCGATGGCTACACGCTGGGGTTCGTGCCGGCTGCCGTCGTCACGCTGACGCCGGAGCTGTATAAAAACCCGCAGTTCAATCTCGATACAGACCTTGTTCCGGTCGCTGCGATTGGCACGAGCCCGATGATGATCGTCGTTAACCAGTCTTCTGATATCAAGACCCTGGCAGATCTCGTCAAGGCCGCCAAAGCCCAGCCTGGCAAGGTCAATTTTGCAGCTGCGCAAACCAATTCAGTGCCGCATCTGACCGGCGAGATGCTGGGTCGGGCCACCGGCACTTCAATTTTCACGGTGCCTTACAGCGGTTCTGCTGCGGCCAGCACGGCGTTGCTCGCCAATGAGGTCGCTTTCACAGTTGACGGGCTGCCAGCGCTCACGCAGTACGTGAAGGCGGGCAAGTTTCGTGCGCTGGCTGTCACGTCGCACGATCGCTTGCCCGGTT
Organism: Polaromonas sp.; assembly: GCF_031411155.1. Lineage (GTDB taxonomy): Bacteria > Pseudomonadota > Gammaproteobacteria > Burkholderiales > Burkholderiaceae_C > Polaromonas. The sequence goes on from NZ_JANOAL010000309.1 coordinate 4,868, forward strand.
TTGAGAATGTTCCTGCAGCGGGCGAGACGGTCAAGGGGTTCGAATCCCTCGGGTGGTTTTCGATTTATGCCCCGACTGGAACGCCTGTCAGCGTGATTGAGCAGGTCAATCGCGACATCAACAAGGTTATTCAAGCCCCCGACCTGGTTGCACGTTTAGCCGATCTCGGCGTTTACCCAAAGCCCGGCACGCCCAAGGCGCTGGGTGCTTTTGTCCAAGAGCAACGCTCGGTCTGGAAAAAAGCTGTTGCCGACCTTGGCCTGCAGCCACAGTAAGCAAGTTTTACTACCTCGCCCAGAACCCTGACTATTTTTTAAAGGAAATCCCATGACTACACGCAAAAAAGCCCTCGTCACTGGCGGCGCCACCGGCATTGGCCGCAGCGCCGTACTGGCCCTGGCCCGCGCTGGCTACGATGTCGCCATCAACTACGCATCAAGCGCCAATGCCGCGCAGGCCACGGCCGCAGAAGCCGAAGCCCTGGGCGCGAAAACACTGCTGCTGCAGTGCGATGTCAGCGACGACGCTGCCGTGCGCCGCATGATGGCCGCCATCGATGACGCCTTTGGCCATCTGGACGCCCTGGTCAGCAATGCCGGCACCACGGCCACCTGGAAGGTCAAGGATCTGGAAAGCCTGGACATGGCGGAATGGGACCGCACCTTCGCGGTAAATGTGCGCGGTACCTTTCAGGTGGCGCGCGCCGCAGTGCCCCTGCTCAGAAAAGGCACCAATCCCTCGATCGTCAACACCGCCAGCATCGTCGGCCTGCGCCCCGGTCCCCAGCCCTTGCCCTATGCCGCCAGCAAGGCGGCCGTGGTCAACCTGACCAAGACGCTGGCCTGGAACCTCGGCCCCGAGATCCGGGTGAATGCGGTCGCGCCGGGCTGGATGGAAGGCGACTGGATGGAGCGCATGCTGGGCGATAAGTACTCCGACCTGATGGGCAAGCGCGCCCGGGCCACACCGCTCAAGCGCTGCGTGACCGCCAACGACGTGGCTGAGACCATGCTCAACCTCATCGAATCCAACCGTTTCGTCACCGGAGAAGTCATCGTCATCGATGGTGGCTTCACCATGTCCACCTGAAACAGGAGTGCCTGACCATGTTGCAAGGATTTGTTCCCTTTCCTCCCGAGTTCACCGCCCGCTACCGCGAAAAAGGCTACTGGCGTGACCAGTCGCTGGCCCAGGAATTCGATGTTGTTTTCCAGCGGTTTGCCGACCGCATCGCGCTGGTCGATGGTGAGCGCCAATTCACCTATGCCGAAATGGACCGGGTGACGAGCAACCTGGCGCTGAACCTGCTGGACATCGGCATCCAGCCGCTGGACCGTATCGTGCCGATGCTGCCGAACGTGCATGAGTTTGTGCTGCTGTACTTTGCCCTGCAAAAGCTGGGCGCGATTCCGATTGCCGCGCTAGTGAGCCACCGCTATGCCGAGATCAGCCAGTTCGTGAATCTGTCGGGCGCCACCACCTGCGTCTATCCCGAGACTTCGGGCGACTTCAGCTTTTCGCCGGTCATCGACCGCATCCAGGCGGAAAACGCGTCGCTTAACATCCGCATCGTGCTGGGCAATCCCCGGGCGGGGGAGCATTCACTGCGCGAGCTGATTGACCGGCCCGCGACCTTGCCGCTGTCTGCGCTGGCCGACATCAAAATTGACCCTACCGACCCTTGCATCTTCCAGTTGTCCGGCGGAACCACCGGCATTCCCAAGCTGATTCCACGAACGAGCAACGACTACGCCTACAACTCCAAGGTGGCCGCCTCGGTGTGCGAGATCGATGCGGAGTCCGTCCTGCTGCTGGTGCTGCCGATTGCGCACAACCTGCCGCTGGCCTGTCCCGGCATCCAGGGTTTCATGTTCAATGGCGCCACGGTGGTGCTGCATGCCAACACCCGACCGGCCGAGATGTGCGCGCTGATACAAAAGCACAGGGTCACCCACCTGAAGGTCGTGCCTGCGCTGCTGATCCGGCTGATCAACGATCCGTGCGTCAGCGACTATGACCTGTCCAGCCTGAAGCTCATTCAAAGCGGCGGCCAGCGCATGCAGCCCGAGGTGCGGGCCAAGACTCGTCAGCTGATTCCCGGCGTGTTCGTGCAGGAAAACTTCGGCATGTCCGAAGGCACCCTGATGTTTGTCCACGCCGGCGACTCCGAAGAGGTCAAGCTGGAAACCTGCGGCCGGCCGGTCTGCGCGGACGACGAAGTCAAACTGCTGGACGAGGACGACCGCGAAGTGCCCATGGGCGAAGTGGGCGAACTGACGGTGCGCGGCCCCTATACCCTGCGCGGCTACTTCGGCGTGCCAGAGTACAACGCCCGGCAGTTCACCCGTGACGGCTTTTACCGCTCAGGCGATCTGATGCGCATGCACCCGTCGGGCAACTATGTGGTCGAGGGCCGCAAAAAAGACCTGATCAACCGGGGCGGCGAAAAGATCAGCGCCGAGGAAGTCGAGAACCTGATCCTCATGCATGTCGCCGTGCAAAACGTCGCCTGCGTGCCGATGCCGGATGCCAACATGGGCGAGAAGATGTGCGCCTTTGTCATCCTCAAGGCCGGGCAGTCGCTGGCGCTCAAAGAACTGGTGGACTTTTTGCTGACCAAGGAAATTGCCAAGTTCAAGCTGCCCGAGCGGCTGGAAGTGCTGGCCGATTTTCCGGTGTCCACCTTTGGCAAGGTCTCCAAAAAAGCGCTGGGCGAACTGGTCGCCGACAAGCTGACAAGCGAGCAATCCGCCCGCACCGATTGACTCCATAGCTATAAATTTAGGAATAATCATGAGAATCATCGACCTGCATTGCTACCCCGGAACCCAGACCTGGATAGACGCCCAGGGGCCGTACCCGGAAGCCCTGGCGACCTACTGGAAACGCGACTGGGTTGCCAAAAACGAAGCCGAAGTCATTCAGGAATTCACCGATGCCGGCGTGGATGCCTGCCTGGTGGCGCTTGATCTTGAAACCACCGTGGCCACGCCGCCGTGCACCAATGAATATGTGCACGACATGTGGAAGCGCCATCCCCAGCGCGTGATCCAGTGCTGGGGCGCGGTAGAGCCCGCCAAGGGCGAGGTCGCGATTCGCCAGGCCAAAAAAGCGGTTGAGAAACTGGGCTTCATCGGCTTTCACTTCCACCCCATCATGCAGCACTTCGCCGTGAACGACCGGCGCCACTACGATCTGTTCGAGGTCATCAACGCCCTGGGCGCCGCCGTGATGATCGATGTCGGCACCACCGGCATGGGCGCGGGCATGCCCGGCGGCCACGGCGCGCGCGTGCGGCATGCGCACCCGTCGGCGATTGACGATCTGGCCGCCGATTTCCCGAAGCTCAAGATCATCATGGCGCACCCCGGCTGGCCCTGGGTGGAGGAAACCACGGCGGTGGCCTTGCACAAGGGCAATGTCTTCTGGGAAATGTCGGGCTGGGCGCCCAAGCACTTTCCGGGCAACCTCAAGGTGGACATTCGCGGCCGCCTGCAGGACAAGATCATGTTCGGCAGCGACTACCCGAGCCTGCCCTACGAACGCATCCTGCGCGAATGGCGCGAGCTGGGCTACAAGGACGAGGTGATGGAAAAGATCATGCACGGTAACGCCGAGCGCGTGCTGGGTCTGTGAGCCGCACGATGACTGATGCTTTTATTTGCGATGGCATTCGTACGCCGATAGGCCGTTATGGCGGCGCGCTCTCCGGGGTGCGCACCGACGACCTTGGCGCGGTGCCGCTGCGGGCGTTGATGCAGCGCCATCCAGACCTTGACTGGACAGCGCTCGAAGAGGTCTATTACGGCTGTGTGAACCAGGCCGGCGAAGACAACCGCAACGTGGCGCGCATGTCGGTCCTGCTGGCTGGCCTGCCGCAGACGGTGGCGGCTGCGACCGTCAACCGTCTCTGCGGTTCAGGCCTTGAGGCGCTTTCTAGTGTGTCGCGCGCCATACAGACCAATCAGCTCGGGCTGGCGGTTGCGGGCGGCGTTGAAAGCATGAGTCGCGCCCCGCTGGTGATGCCCAAAGCCACGGCGGCGTTTTCGCGTCACGCGGAAATCCACGACTCGACGATTGGCTGGCGCTTCGTCAATCCCGCAATGAAACGCCTTTATGGTGTGGACGCCATGGGCGAAACCGCCGAGAACGTTGCCGAAGAACATGGCATCTCGCGCGCCGACCAGGACGCGTTTGCCCTGCGCAGCCAGCAGCGTGCGGCCAAAGCCATGTTGGCGGGCATCTTCGCCGAAGAAATCACCGGCGTAGCCATCGCCGGCAAAAAGGGTGAGCCCCGCGTTGTTGAACACGACGAACACCCGCGCGCCGACACGACGCTGGCGTCCCTTGCGGCGCTCAAAGCCAGCTTTCGCGACGGTGGCACTGTCACCGCCGGCAATGCATCGGGCGTTAACGATGGCGCTGCCGCCTTGTTGGTAGCCAGCGAAGCCGTTGCGCGCACCCATGGTTTGACGCCACTCGCCAGGGTCATTGGTATCGCAAGCGCTGGCGTCGCGCCGCGCGTCATGGGCATAGGCCCGGTACCGGCCACCCAGAAACTGCTGGCGCAAACCGGCCTGCAGATCAGAGACTTCGACGTGATTGAACTGAATGAAGCGTTTGCAGCGCAGGGTCTTGCCGTGCTTCGCGCGCTGGGCCTGCCTGACGACGGTGAACACATCAATCCCCATGGCGGTGCCATTGCGCTAGGACACCCGCTGGGCATGTCGGGCGTTCGGCTGGCGTTGACGGCCGTGCGCCAACTGCACCGCACGGGTGGGCGCCGCGCGCTGTGCACCATGTGCATCGGCGTCGGCCAGGGCATCGCCGTCGCGCTGGAACGCATTTGAAAAAAACCACAGAAAGACACCATGAGCGACGATTTACCGATTCTGCTGACGCGCCTCGGGCATGTGGCCGTCCTGACCCTGAACCGCCCGCAGACCCGAAATGCGCTGTCGGGCGAGGCGATGTTCGCGGCCTTTGAAAGCTGCTTTGCCGAACTGAACGCCGACCTTGGTATCCGCGCCGCCATCCTGACCGGCAGCGGCACCGCCTTCTGCTCGGGCGGCAATGTAGCCGAGATGCGCGACAGAACCGGCATGTTCGGCGGCAGCCCGGAGGAGGTTGCCCAAGGCTACCAACGCGGCATCCAGCGCATTCCACGCGCATTCCAGACGCTCGAAGTGCCCATCATTGCCGCCGTCAACGGCCCGGCCATGGGCGCGGGGTGTGATCTGGCGAGCATGTGCGACATCCGCATTGCTTCGAGCGGCGCGCGTTTCGCTGAGAGTTTCGTCAAACTCGGCATCATTCCCGGTGACGGCGGCTGCTGGCTGCTGCCGCGCCTGGTAGGGCCTTCACGGGCTGCCGAGATGGCCTTGACCGGCGACACGATCACGGCGGACGAAGCGCTGCGCATTGGCCTGGTGTCGCGTGTCGTTGCGCCCGATGCGCTGATGCCCGCAGCGCTGGAACTGGCCGGCCGCATCGCCGCCAATCCGCCGCAGGTGCTGCGCTTGACCAAGCAGCTGCTGCGCCAGGCGCAGGCGCAGACCCTGGATCAGGCCCTAACCGAAGCGGGAAAAGTGCAGGGCCTGGCGCACCAGACCGCCGACCACCATGAAGCCGTGAACGCGTTTTTTGAGAAGCGCGCACCTGTGTTCTCGTCAGGACCCCTATGAACGACAGCGGCGTGCTCATCGAATCGCAGCCTGCCGACGGCGTGGCCCTGGTGCGGCTCAACCGCCCTGAAGTGCTCAATGCGCTGAACCTGGAACTGCGCCAGGCGCTGGCCGAAACCTTCATGCGGCTGGATGCCGATGACACGGTGCGCGCCATCATCGTTGTCGGCAGCGAACGCGCGTTTTGCGCCGGCGCCGACCTCAATGAATACGTCAACGCAACGCCGTTGGACATCATTGGACGCGACATGGACCGGCTCTGGGGCGCGATTGCAAGCTGCCGCAAGCCGGTGATTGCCGCCGTGCGCGGCCACGCGCTGGGCGGCGGCTGTGAGCTGGCGATGCATGCCGACCTGATCGTGGCCGGAGAATCGGCACGTTTTGGTCAGCCCGAGGTGCTGATCGGCCTGATGCCGGGCGGTGGTGCCACGCAGCGACTGACGCGCGCGGTGGGTAAATTCCATGCCTCACGGCTGCTGATGACCGGCCAGCCGATTGGCGCTGCAGAGGCATTGCAAATCGGCTTGGTCAGCGAGGTTCATGGTGATGCCGTGGTGGAGGAACGCTCACTGCTACTGGCCATTCAATTGGCGGGCCTGCCTGCGCTGGCGCTGCGCTTTATCAAGGAAGCCATGCTTGAGAGCATGAACAGCACGCTCGAGCGGGGCCTACAGCACGAGCGCAAGTCGTTCCAGCTGCTGTTCGCAACCCCGGACAAGACAGAGGGCATCCGCGCGCGGCTGGAGAAGCGCCCCGCTAGGTTTTCCGGTACAGCCTAGGGCGCCTCAGAGACGCTTCTTGTTAAAGAATAAATAAAGAATAAATAAAGAATAAATTTTCCTTCGCCGCACTGATGTTGGCCGCTACCTGAGCATCCGCGCAGGGCGTCATGCCAAGCGCCACTGTGTATGGCATTGTTGACGTCGCCGTTGAACGCATCGAGGGAAAGAGGAGGAGTCACCCGCATGCCCAATCTGACGGGCAGCGTGCCCGCGGCTGGGGTTTCACAGGAGCGACGACCTGGGTAGCTGCCTGCAGGCGATTTATAACTTGGAAATGGGCCTTTCCCATGATGGGTGGGCGCAAGCAGCTCCTGAATTGATAGCGATTGTCCTCTTCATGCCTGTGACCCGCAGCTGCACCCAAGGGTAAATCCCGTGCTGAGGCAGGGCGCTTGCATTCAAGATATCAGTAAATACTTATATTTGGATTGACTTATGGATCAGATAATCGCGCCTGGTGGGAATGTTGGGAGCGCTGAAAGCAGCCGGGTGTTTGAGCTGGCCGCCGAGCTGTTTGCCGTGCTGGCCACGCCCATGCGCTTGCGGGTGCTGAGCGCCCTGTGCGAGCACGAAAAGTCGGTCAACGAGCTGCTGGCCGAGATCGAAACCACGCAGCCCAATCTCTCGCAGCATCTGGCGGTGCTGTACCGCACCGGCGTTCTGGCCAAGCGCAAGGAGGGCGCGCAGGTGTTCTACCGGGTGCAGAGCGAAAAAGCCGTTGCGCTGTGCCGCAGTGTGTGCACCCAGATCGCCATTGAGCTTGATGAGCCGGACGCTGTGCCCGAGGGCCAGGGCCTGTCGCCCCGCGCAAGCCTTCAGGACGCAAAAACCGCCTGAGACGGAAAGTGTTTTCAATGTTCAATCGATTTTTGCAACGCGCACCCGAAAACTTTCTGACACCCGCGCAGCTGCAGGATGTGCGGGCCGGCCGGCGCGGCTTTCTGGCCCAGGCCCTAGCCGCGGCGGCGGCCGGGGCAAGCGTTCAGGCCAATGCGCAGGAGGTGGGCGACCCCAACATCCTGAACCTGCCGCCCCACAGCAAGGGCCTGGGCCAGCCGGTGGCCGCACGCCCCTATGGTCTGCCCAGCGTTTATGAAAAAAACCTGCAGCGCCGCGAAAGCCCGGGCCTGACCCGTGTCGGCCAGTCGAGCGTGAGCTTTTGCCCGCTGCAGGGGCTGTTCGGCATCATCACGCCCAGCGGCCTGCATTTTGAGCGCCATCACCAGGGCTGGTGGGACATTGATCCGTCCAGGCACCGCCTCATGGTCAATGGCTCGGATGCGTCCATGCTCAAGCGCCCCATGGTCTTCAACATGGACGAGCTGATGCGCCTCCCGCCGGTCAGCCGCATGCTGTTCATTGAATGCGGCGCCAACACCGGCATGGAGTGGGGCAATGCGGCCGTGCCCACCGTGCAGTACACCCACGGCATGCTCAGCTGCAGCGAGTTCACCGGCGTGCCGCTGCGCAGCCTGCTGGAACTGTGCGGCGTCGACCTGCAGCGCGCCAAGTTTGTGCTGGCCGAAGGCGCCGATGGCTCGGGCATGACGCGCACCATTCCCATGAGCCTGGTCATGAGCGGCGAGGTGCTGGTGGCCTATGGCCAGAACGGCGAAATGCTGCGGCCCGAAAACGGCTACCCGCTGCGCCTGGTGGTGCCGGGCGTGCAGGGCGTGAGCTGGGTCAAGTACCTGCGCCGCATCGAGGTCGGCGACATGCCCTATGCCAGCAAGGACGAGACGATTCACTATGTCGACTTGCTGCCCGACGGCACGCACCGGCAGTACACCAGCATTCAGGAAGTCAAAAGCGTCGTCACCTCGCCCAGCGGCGGCCAGCTGCTGCTGCAGCCGGGGTTTCACAACATCACCGGGCTGGCCTGGAGCGGTCGCGGCGCCATCAAAAAAGTCGATGTCTCGACCGACGGCGGCCGCAACTGGCGGCCGGCCCGGCTGCAAGCCCCGGTGCTTTCCAAATGCCTGACGCGCTTTCACGCCGACTTTGTCTGGGACGGCAAGCCGGCGATTTTCCAGAGCCGCGCGGTCGATGACACCGGGCAAATCCAGCCCAGCTACAGCGAATTGCGCAAGGTGCGCGCCTCGCGCAGCATTTATCACAACAACGCCATCCAGTCGTGGTTGCTGCAGGAAAACGGCGAGGTGAAAAATGTTCAGGTTTAAACCGATGCGTCAGGCCTGGCCGCTGTTTGCCTGTGCCTTGATATTGGGTGTGGGCGTAAGCCATGCGCAGACCTTGCCAAGTAAAAAGCAGCCGGCCATGGCAGGTGTTGGCATAGGCCGCAGCGCCACGCCGGCGGAAATCAGCGCCTGGGACATTGACGTGCGGCCCGACTTCAAGGGCCTGCCCAAAGGCCAGGGCTCGGTGCGCCAGGGCGAGGTGTTGTGGGAAGCCCAATGCGCCTCCTGCCACGGCAGCTTTGCCGAGGCCTCCGATG
>NZ_JANOAL010000310.1:0-19995 GCF_031411155.1 Polaromonas sp.
CGCCGAGCAGCATGATGTTGTTCTTCAGCGGCCGGAATACCTGGATCGCACCTTCCTCCCCCAGTTGCATCAGCCCGGTGCGCAACTGCTTGGCCTTGAGCGGGTTCTTCACTTCGACCAGGTGGAAGATTTCCGGCGCAAAGAAGGGCAGGCCGGTGTACTGCAGGTCGATGCCGTCGGTCAGCGTATCGCCGAGCTGGATGCCGCCATGGGTCGGGATGCCGATGATGTCGCCCGCGTAGGCTTCATCCAGAAGTTCGCGCCGCTGCGACAGGAAGGACACCACATTGTTGGGCCGGAACTCCTTGCCGGTGCGCTGGACTTTCAGGCGCATGCCGCGCTCGAAGCGGCCCGAGCACACCCGGATGAATACCACGCGGTCGCGGTGCGCCGGGTCCATGTTGGCCTGGATCTTGAACACGACGCCGGAGAACTTCTTTTCCTCGGGGTGCACCACGCGCTGAATGGCTTCGCGTTCAGCCGGCGCGGGTGCCAGGTCAACCAGCGCATCGAGCACTTCCTGCACGCCAAAGTTGTTGATGGCCGAGCCGAAGAACATTGGCGTCTGGTGGCCGCTCAGGAATGCTTCGCGGTTGAATTCGGGTGTGGCACCGGCCACCAGCTCAATTTCGCCCTGAGCCTGTGCGTATTCGGCGCCAAAGCGCCTGCCGGCCTCGGCGTTGTCCAGGCCGGCCAGAATCTCATCGTCGCCGCCCGACTTGTCCTCGCCGGGGCTGAACACGCGCATGCGGTTCTCGCGCCGGTCAAACACGCCATGAAACAGCTTGCCCATGCCCACCGGCCAGGTAAAGGGCACCACCGTCATACCCAGTTCGCGTTCGATCTCGTCCATCAGGCTCATCGGGTCCTGCACCTCGCGGTCCATCTTGTTGACAAACGTGAGGATGGGCGTGTTGCGGGCGCGGCAGACCTGCAGCAGGCGGCGCGTCTGCGGCTCGACGCCGTTGGCCGCGTCAATCACCATCAGCGCGGCATCCACGGCGGTCAGCACGCGGTAGGTGTCTTCCGAAAAGTCCTGGTGGCCGGGCGTGTCCAGCAGGTTGATGACGCAGTCGCGGTACTCCATCTGCATGACCGAGCTGGCCACCGAGATACCGCGCTGCTTTTCAATCTCCATCCAGTCGGACGTGGCGTGGCGTGCGGCCTTGCGCGCCTTGACGCTGCCGGCAATCTGGATGGCTCCGGAGAACAGCAGCAGTTTTTCGGTCAGCGTGGTTTTACCCGCATCGGGGTGGGAGATGATGGCAAACGTGCGGCGGCGCTTGACTTGTTTGGCGATTTCGGTGGTTTCAGACATAACCCGCGATTATCGGTGACGTGGGTCGCCGCCGAGCGTTCATCGCTCGGGCTGCTTCGCAAAACGCGGCTGGCGCACGCCCTCGATCACGACTTCTTCGTTAAACATGGCGGCCGGCCGCACCCACAGGCCGCGCTCGCCATAGAGGGCGCGGTACAGTGTCATCGGCTCCAGTGTTTCGCTGTGGCGCGCGGTGCCCACCACTTCATACAGCAGGCCCTTGTAATGGCGGTACAGGCCGGGCGGGGTTTCCGTCAACGGGAGCAGGGCTTCATCAGGCATGGGGCATCCGGGGTTTGAAAAGCGGCGGCATGGGCCTGCAGTGGGACAATGCAAGGCTATGCATCCTAAAGCCCTTCTCGACAATTGTTCCGAGCTTCTCAAGCAGGTTCTCAAATTTGACTATCCCGCCGACATGGTGGTGTCGCGCTATTTTCGCGAACTGCGCCTGGGGCCGCGCGAGCGCGCTACCCTGGCTGAAACGGTGTACGGCGTGTTGCGCCAGAAATCGCTCTACACCTACCTGGCTCAGCACGGCAGCGGCCCGCTGGAGCGGCGGCTGGCGATTTTGGGCTTTGCGGCGCCGCGCGATTTTCTGCTGGGCGCGCTGTCTGACCAGGAGCAAGACTGGCTGGCGCGCTGCGACCAGGTCAAGCCTGCCGACCTGATGGAACTGCACCGCCACAACCTGCCGCAGTGGCTGGTCGAGCCGCTGAAGGAGCAGCTCGGCGATGATTTCTGGCCTTTGGTGGAAAGCCTCAATGCGCCCGCCGGGCTCGACCTGCGCGTCAATACCCTCAAAGACAAACGCGCTGACATCCAGAAAGAGCTTGCGAAGTCTGCTATTAAAACAGTAGCAACGCCGTATTCACCGTGGGGCTTGCGCCTGGCAGACAAGTCCCAGCTTGGCAAGCTGGATGCTTTCACGCGCGGCGCGATCGAAGTGCAGGACGAAGGCTCGCAACTGCTGGCCCTGCTGGTGGATGCCAAGCGCGGCGAGATGGTGGTCGATTTTTGCGCCGGCGCCGGCGGCAAAACCCTGGCCCTTGGCGCCACCATGCGCAACACCGGCCGCCTTTATGCGTTTGACACCTCGGGCCACCGGCTCGACGCGCTCAAACCGCGGCTGGCACGTAGCGGCCTGTCCAATGTGCATCCGGTGGCGATTGCCCATGAACGCGACGACCGCATCAAGCGCCTGGCCGGCAAGATTGACCGGGTGCTGGTCGACGCCCCCTGCTCGGGCCTGGGCACGCTGCGGCGCAACCCGGATCTGAAGTGGCGGCAAACCCCCAAGGCGATCGATGAACTGGTGGCCAAGCAAACCGCCATTTTGCAGAGCGCCGCACGCCTGCTAAAGCCCGGTGGGCGGCTGGTTTATGCCACCTGCAGCATTTTGCGCCAGGAAAACGAGGCGATTGCCGAAGCCTTCAGCGCTGCCCATAAAGAGTTCAACGTGCTTGAAACCGGGCCCTTGCTGACTCATCTGGGGGTGGAACATGCCGACAAACTGTGCCGTGGCCCCTACCTGAGGCTCTGGCCCTACCGGCACCAGACGGATGGCTTCTTTGCCGCCGTTTGGCAAAAGGTGTGATAATTTCGGTAAAAAATAGCTGCAGATGGCTGAAAATAGCTGGTTTTTAACGATTGAAGCTGGAATATTGGGTTTTCCGACTCTTGTTGCGCATGTAACAGTTGATTGATATTTGCTGCCGAACCGCCTACAATATTGGGTTGTCTGCCGCAGTTCTCCGGAGGCCGTATCGCAGCGGTTGTTGGTGCAGATTGTTTAAAGGACTTTTATGATCTTTTTTGATGCCGCCCTCGACTGGCTGGCTCATGGCCTGGTAGCTGCCAGCTGGTGGCAGATTGTGTTGTACACCCTGGTGACAACGCACATCACGATCGCCAGCGTAACGATTTACCTGCACCGTCACCAGGCGCACCGCGCCATGGATTTGCACGCTTTGCCGGCGCACTTCTTCCGTTTCTGGCTTTGGCTGGGCACCGGCCAGGTCACCAAAGAGTGGGTTTCGATTCACCGCAAGCACCACGCCAAATGCGAAACCGCGGAAGACCCGCACAGCCCGCAGGCTCACGGTATCAAGACCGTGTTCTGGAAAGGCGCCGAGTTGTATCGCGCCGAAAGCAAGAACATGGAAACCATGGTCAAGTACGGCCATGGCACCCCTAGCGACTGGATTGAACGCAATTTGTACACCCGTTACAGCTGGCAGGGTGTCGGCCTGATGCTGATCTTGAATCTGGCTTTGTTCGGTGCGGCTGGCCTGGCAGTCTGGGCCGTGCAGATGGCCTGGATTCCCGTCACGGCGGCCGGCATCATCAACGGCATTGGTCACTACTGGGGCTACCGCAACTTTGAGGCACCTGACGCCAGCACCAACATCTCGCCCTGGGGCATCATGATTGGTGGCGAAGAGCTGCACAACAACCACCACACCTATCCGACCTCGGCCAAGTTCTCGGTCAAGCCCTATGAGTTTGACATCGGCTGGGTGTATATCCGCGCCATGGAAAAAGTCGGCTTGGCCACCGTGAAGAAGGTGCCGCCCAAGCTGCTGCTGGGTTCCATCCAGCCAGTGGCTGACGAAAAAACCCTGGAAGCCCTGATTGCCCACCGCTACGAGGTGATGGCGGGTTACGCGCGCGAACTGCGCCGCGCCGGCAAGTCCGAGATCGAGGCGCTGAAGGCCCGGAAGGCCGATGCTTCGGTGTTGCAGGCCGCCAACCGCTGGCTGCACCGCGACGATGACAAGGTGCCGGCGGCGGCCAGGTCGCAGCTTGCCCAGGCGCGCGCCGAGCACCCGGTGCTGGACAAGATGGTCACCATGCGCGAAGAACTGCGCCAGATGTGGCTGACCACCTCGGCATCGCGCGAGCAGCTCGCCTCTGACCTGCAGGCCTGGTGCCACCGCGCAGAAGAAAGCGGCATTGCCGCATTGCGCGACTTCTCGCTCAAGCTGCGCGCAGCCCGTATCTAACCATTGGCTGCCGAGTCGGGCTGGCTGGCCTGACTTCGGGCAGACTGTTTACCTGAAAGCCGCCCCGGCATGGATTGCCCGGGCGGCTTTTTCATGCCTGTGCCTGGGGAGGGGTTGGTGCCTGGTTGTGCCGCGGGCTTAGAAGGCGAGAGCGGGGCCGCTGGGCCAGCGCGCAGGGTCAATGAGCGCGAATGCGGACCGACATAAAAAAACCCGCTAACAGGTAGCGGGTTTTTTTAGAGAGCAGCGCAGTGCGCCGCCGGAATTCACTGAATTACTTCAGCTTGATTTCCTTGTATTCCACGTGCTTGCGTGCCTTGGGATCAAATTTCATGATCAGCATTTTTTCGGGCGTGGTCTTCTTGTTCTTGGTGGTCGTGTAAAAGTGACCGGTGCCGGCGGTAGATTCCAGCTTGATTTTTTCGCGTGCGCCTTTAGCCATGATGCTTCTCCTTAGACTTCACCGCGGGCACGAAGGTCCACCAGGACCGCGTCGATGCCTTTTTTATCAATCAAGCGCAGACCGGCGCTGGTAATGCGCAGACGCACCCAGCGGTTCTCGCTCTCGACCCAGAAGCGGCGGTACTGCAGATTAGGCATGAACCGACGTTTGGTTTTGTTGTTTGCGTGAGAAACATTGTTTCCCACCATCGGGCCTTTGCCCGTTACCTGACAGACGCGTGCCATGAGCACTCTCCGTAAAAAATTAGAAATCGGATGCTGCCATCGTTGGGGGATGCGCAGCTAAGCCTTAAATTATAGCCTGAAAACGATCGGATTCCAAACAGCCGTTGTAGAGTGGGGCAGACCCTAGTCGTTTTGCTCCAGAAAACGCTGGGCGTCGAGCGCCGCCATGCAGCCGGTGCCGGCGCTGGTAATGGCCTGGCGGTAAACATGGTCCTGCACGTCGCCAGCGGCAAACACGCCGGGCACGCTGGTCATGGTGGCCAGGCCCTGCAGGCCGGTTTTGGTAAGGATGTAGCCGTCCTTCATCTCCAGCTGGCCGGCAAAAATGTCGGTGTTGGGCTGGTGGCCGATGGCGATAAAGCAGCCCTTGAGCTTGAGGTCCTGCGTGGCGTCATTCTGGGAGCTTTTGAGGCGCACACCGGTCACGCCCGACGCATCGCCCAGCACCTGGTCCAGCGTGTGGTGCAGCTTTAGTTCAATCTTGCCGGCCGCGACTTTCTCATGCAGTTTGTCGATCAGGATGGCCTCGGCCTTGAACTTGTCGCGGCGATGCACCAGCGTCACCTTGCTGGCGATGTTGGACAGGTAGAGCGCTTCTTCGACAGCGGTATTGCCGCCGCCCACCACACACACGTCCTGGCCCTTGTAGAAGAAGCCGTCACAGGTGGCGCAGCCTGAGACGCCGCGGCCCATGAAGGCGGTTTCCGATTCGAGCCCGAGGTATTTGGCAGAGGCGCCGGTCGCAATGATCAGGGTGTCGCAGGTGTAGCTGCCGCTGTCGCCGGTCAGCGTGAACGGGCGTTTGCCCAAGTCAACCTGATTGATGTGGTCAAAAATAATCTCGGTGTTGAAGCGCTCGGCGTGGGCCAGAAAGCGCTGCATCAACTCGGGCCCCTGCACGCCATGCGCGTCAGCCGGCCAGTTGTCCACGTCGGTCGTGGTCATGAGCTGGCCACCCTGTGCAATGCCGGTGATCAGCACCGGGTTCAGGTTGGCGCGCGCCGCGTAAACGGCTGCGGTATAGCCAGCAGGACCCGAGCCGAGGATGAGGACTTTGGAGTGTTTCATGTTTAAAAACTGATTGGGAAAGTGGTCGAACTGTTGTAGAGTCCATCTCGCGCAAGCAAGGCGAAAGCCGATCCTTGAGCGCGTCTGTTTTTTGCAAATTGATTGTCATTGTAAGAACTCATGGCGACTGATGCTGCCGTGAGCTTGGGAGAATGTAGCTATGTCGACGATGGTGTCCAACCTGGAATTGATTCGCCGGGTCCCTCTTTTTTCAATGCTGACGGCCAGCCAGGCGGAATCCGTCTCCAATGCGGTGGTCAAACGCCGCTTCAAGCGTGGCGAGCCCATCGTCGAGCAAGGCAAAAAATCCAATGCACTGTCCATCATCCTGACCGGCCGGGCACGGGTCATCACCACCGACAACCGGGGCCGCGAGGTCATTCTGGCCACGCTGCAGCCGGGCGACTATGTGGGCGAGATGAGCCTGATTGACGACGAGCCGCATTCGGCCACGGTGCGGGCAGAAATCCAGACCGACGCCCTGATTCTGGGCCGACTCGAATTTGCGCGTTGCCTGCCTGAAAACAGTTCCATGGCCTACGCGGTGATGAAAGGCCTGGTGCAGCGCCTGCGCCATGCCGACCGCAAGATTGAATCGCTGGCGCTGATGGATGTGTACGGTCGCGTGGCCAAGGCGCTGCTCGAATCCGCCAGCGAAGACAGCGCAGGTAATGCGGTGATCCGCGACAAGGTGTCGCGTCAGGATCTGGCCAAAATGGTCGGGGCCTCGCGCGAAATGGTGAGCCGGGTCATGAAGGACCTGGAAGAGCGCGGCTTCATCGAAACCCGCGAGGATGGCTCGGTGCTGGTGAAAGAGCGTCTGGGCCTCAATTCCCTCGGTTGAGTGTCTTGAGCGCGGGGCTTTCACCCCCCTTGGCACGGGCAAGTCCTGATCCGGCTGCGCAACTGCGGTAAGCTCTTGGCAGGACTATGACTTACTCACTCGACACTCTGAACTCCAGAACTTCTCCGGCGGCTGGCGCGCCCGCCGGCATCAAGCGTTTTGCCCACGAAGTCAGCCTGATCCTGGGCCTGCTGGGGCTGATTTTCTGGCTCGCCGCGCTGCTCAGTTATTCGCCGCTCGATGCCGCCTGGTCCACCTCGGGCAGCGCCGAGGCAGCCAGTGGCGCACAAGCCATGGCCCGAAACTGGGGCGGTCGCCTCGGCGCCTGGCTCGCCGATGCGAGTTATTTTTTGCTCGGGTTTTCGGCCTGGTGGGCACTGGCGGCGGGCTGCCGGGTCTGGCTGTCGTCGCTGGCCCGCGGGCTGCGCGGCGAGTCGCTGGCGACAGCCGCGGCGCAGCAATCCAGCCGCATCCGGTTCTGGCTGGCCCTGTTGCTGCTGCTGTTGGCCAGTGCGGCACTGGAGTGGTCGCGGCTTTACCGGTTTGAATTCAAGCTGCCCGGCCATGCCGGTGGCGTCCTCGGTTATCTCGTTGGCGCGCTCGGTGTCAAGTGGCTCGGTTTTGCCGGGTCGGGCCTGGTCTGCATTGCGCTGGGCGTGATTGCCGTGTCGGTCGTGTTCGGGTTTTCCTGGGCGCAGCTGGCCTTGCGCATTGGCGCGTGGCTCGACAACCGGATCGATTCGCGACGCGAAAAGCGCGAGATCGCCGAAGACCTGGCGCTGGGCAAACTGGCCGCCCGCGAGCGCGAAGCAACCCTGATTGACGAGCGCATCGAGATTGAAGAACACCACCCGGTGCCGGTGCTGATTGAGCCCACGCTGGTGGATATTCCGAAAAGCGCGCGTGTCGTCAAGGAGCGGCAAAAGCCGCTGTTCAGCGAAATGCCGGACTCGAAATTGCCGCAGGTCGATTTGCTCGATGGCGCCCTGGTCAGGCAGGAAACCGTAGCGCCCGAAACACTGGAGATGACCTCGCGCCTGATCGAGAAAAAGCTCAAGGACTTTGGCGTCGATGTGCGGGTGGTGGCGGCCGCGCCCGGCCCGGTCATTACCCGCTATGAAATCGAGCCGGCCACCGGTGTGAAAGGCTCGCAGGTCGTCAACCTGGCCAAGGATTTGGCCCGCGCCCTGAGCCTGGTGTCGATCCGCGTGATCGAAACCATCCCCGGCAAGGCCTACATGGCGCTGGAGCTGCCCAACGCCAAGCGTCAATCGATCAAGCTCAGTGAGATTCTGGGCTCGCAGGCCTACAACGAAGCCCGGTCATTGCTCACCATCGGCCTGGGCAAGGACATTGGCGGCAATGCCGTGGTGGCCGATCTGGCCAAGATGCCGCACTGCCTGGTGGCCGGCACCACCGGCTCGGGCAAGTCGGTCGGCATCAACGCGATGATTTTGAGCCTGCTCTACAAGGCCGATGCGCGCGATGTGCGGCTGTTGCTGATAGACCCGAAGATGCTGGAGATGAGTGTCTACGAAGGCATTCCGCACCTGCTGGCGCCGGTCGTCACCGACATGCGCCAGGCCGCGCACGGCCTCAACTGGTGCGTGGCCGAGATGGAAAAGCGCTACAAGCTGATGAGCAAGCTGGGCGTGCGCAACCTGGCCGGCTACAACGTCAAGATTGACGAGGCCAAGGGTCGCGGCGAATTCCTCTACAACCCCTTCAGCCTCACGCCCGACCAGCCCGAGCCGCTGGAACGCCTGCCTTACATCGTGGTGGTGATTGACGAGCTGGCCGACCTGATGATGGTGGTCGGCAAGAAGATTGAGGAGCTGATTGCGCGCCTGGCCCAGAAAGCCCGCGCCGCCGGGATTCACCTGGTGCTGGCGACGCAGCGCCCCAGCGTCGATGTGATCACCGGCCTGATCAAGGCCAATATTCCGACGCGGCTGTCGTTTCAGGTCAGCAGCAAGATCGACAGCCGCACCATCCTGGACCAGATGGGCGCCGAGGCGCTGCTGGGCATGGGCGACATGCTGTACATGCCCAGCGGCACCGGCTTTCCGATCCGGGTGCATGGCGCCTTCGTCAGCGACGACGAGGTGCACCGCGTGGTGGCCTACCTCAAGCAGCAGGGCGAGCCCAATTACATCGACGGCGTGCTCGAAGGCGGCACGATCGATGGCGAGGGCGGCGATTTGCTGGGCGACCTCGGTGAAGCCGGCGGCGAGAAGGACCCGATGTACGACCAGGCGGTCGAGGTGGTGCTGAAAAACCGCAAGGCCTCGATCTCGCTGGTACAGCGCCACCTCAAGATCGGCTACAACCGTTCGGCCCGCATGCTGGAAGAAATGGAAAAAGCCGGCCTCATCGGTGCCATGTCGGGCAGCGGCCAGCGCGAGATCCTGGTGCCGGCCCGGGCCGAGTAAAGACCCGGTAAAACCCGGAGCAGGGCGTGGCTTTGATGCAACCCGCACGCTGTGGGCGAGTCTGAAAGGCTGGACCCAGTCACTACCACCCTAATCATGATGCCCATTCAATCTTCCATTGCCCAGCCTTTCAGTCCGAAGTTGCGCCGCGTCCGGCACCTGCTGACGGCACTGCTTGCTACGTTTTCGATAGCTATCTGTGCACAAACGACGGGGGCTGAAGGCCTGAAAAGCCTTGAAAACTTCGTCAAGACGACGAAAAGTGGCCGCGCTGCCTTCACCCAGGTGGTGACCAGCCCGGCCAAGGACGGGCAGAGCGCCAAGACCAAGACCTCCAGCGGCAGCTTCGAGTTCTTGCGGCCCAACCGCTTCAAGTTCATCTACAAGAAGCCGTTTGAGCAAAGCATCGTCGCCGATGGCCAGACCTTGTGGCTGCACGATGTGGACCTGAACCAGGTGACATCGCGCAAGCTGGCGCAGGTGCTGGGTGGCACGCCGGCTGCGGTGATTGCGGCGGCGGCGGACCTGAAGGCGCTCGAGGCCGATTTCACGCTGACGCCGCTGCCCGAGCGCGCCGGCCTGCAGTGGGTACAGGCCACGCCCAAAACCAAGGAAGGGCAGCTGCAAAGCATCAGTGTCGGCTTCAAGGCCACCGACAAGGGCAGCGAGCTGGCCATGCTGGAAATTCTGGACAGTTTTGGCCAGAAGTCGGTCATGACCTTCAACCAGTTCGAGGTCAACCCGGCGCTGAATGCCGCCAGCTTCCAGTTCAAGCCGCCGGCGGGCGCCGACGTGATCAAGCAGTAAACACCCAGCGCGCACAGGCAAAATGGCGGCCGGTTCGGAACAATCCCTTGGCACGGCGACGCAGGCGCAGCCGGCGCCCTTGGCCGAGCGCTTGCGCCCCAAAAACCTCGGTGAAGTGATTGGCCAGCAGCATTTGCTGGGCGAGGGCATGCCGCTGCGCATCGCGTTCGAGTCGGGCCAGCCGCACAGCTGCATTTTGTGGGGCCCGCCCGGCGTCGGCAAAACCACCATTGCGCGCCTGATGGCCAGCAGTTTCGAGGCGCACTTCATTACCATTTCGGCGGTGCTGGGCGGCGTCAAGGACATCCGCGAAGCCGTGGAGCAGGCAAGCATCTGGCAGGGGCAAAGTGGCCGGCGCACCATTGTCTTTGTCGACGAGGTGCATCGCTTCAACAAAAGCCAGCAGGACGCCTTTTTGCCGCATGTGGAAAGCGGCCTCTTCACCTTTATCGGCGCCACCACTGAAAACCCGTCGTTCGAGGTCAACTCGGCCCTGCTGTCGCGCGCGGTGGTGTACGTGCTGCAGCCGCTCAACGACGGCGATTTGAAGCAAATAGTCGCCAGAGTCCTTGAGGAACGTGCGCTACCAGCTATCGAAACCATAGCAAATGACGCCGTGGACCGGCTCATTGCCTATGCCGACGGCGATGCCCGGCGCCTGCTCAATACGCTGGAATCGCTGGGCGTGGCGGCGCAAAGGGAAAAAACCACCGACGTCGCCGACGCCTGGCTGCTCAAGGTGCTGGGCCAGCAAATGCGCCGCTACGACAAGGGCGGCGAGCAGTTCTACGACACCATTTCGGCGCTGCACAAATCGGTGCGCGGCTCCGACCCCGACGCCGCCCTGTACTGGTTCATGCGCATGCTGGACGGCGGCGCCGAGCCGCGCTACATGGCGCGTCGGCTGATCCGCATGGCCAGCGAAGACATCGGGCTGGCCGACCCGCGCGCGCTGCGCATGGCGCTGGACGCGGCCGAGGTCTATGAGCGGCTGGGCTCGCCCGAAGGTGAACTGACGCTGGCCCAGTGCGTGATCTACCTGGCCATGGCGCCCAAGTCCAACGCGGTCTACAAGGCCTTCAATGAAGCCAAGGCCTTCATCAAGAACGACGGTACCCGCCCGGTGCCGCTGCATTTGCGCAATGCCCCGACCCGGCTCATGAAGGAGTTGGATTACGGCAAGAACTACCGCTATGCGCACGACGAGGAGGGCGGGTTTGCCGCTGGCGAGAACTATTTTCCGGACGGAATGCCCGCCCCCAACTGGTATCGGCCCGTCAACCGCGGCCTGGAAATCAGGATCGCTGATAAGTTAAATGAGTTGAAAGCCAAGAACAATCAGAAGAACTAATCAAAATAGAAAGCTGCTGATAAACCGGCGTTTGAGAACGAAAAGTTCCCCCGCCGAGGGTAAACCCCGAAATAAGCGCGCTGTTGGCCCGATTCTCGCTAGAGTCCCATGGCTACAATTTGCGCATTAGCTCGCCCCACAACCCTTCTCAAGGGTTTAGACCGGCGGGCTTTTTGTTACCTCGCTCGCGCTGCATCGGGTCCCCGGGGATCTTTGTGCGCGCAGGCTGGCAACTTCAATCAAACGGAGACTGAGATATGGAAGTATTACTGCAGCAGATCATCAATGGTCTGGTTTTAGGCAGCATGTATGCCCTGATCGCGCTGGGCTACACCATGGTCTACGGCATCATCAACCTGATCAACTTTGCCCATGGCGAGGTCTTGATGGTGGGTGCGCTGACCAGCTGGACCATCATCCGCTGGATGCAGGAAGCCATGCCGGGCGCACCGGGTTGGCTGATCTTGCTGATTTCGCTGTTGATCGCCTTCGTCGTCTGCGCTGCGCTCAATTTCACCATTGAGAAAATCGCCTACCGGCCGCTGCGCAACTCGCCCAAGCTGGCGCCGCTGATCACCGCCATCGGCATGTCGCTGCTGCTGCAGACGCTGGCCATGATCATCTGGAAGCCCAACTACAAACCCTACCCGACGCTGTTGCCTTCCGAGCCCTTCCAGGTCGGCGGCGCGGTGATCACGGTGACGCAGCTGTTCATTCTGGGGGCCACGGCGGTGTCGCTGTCGATCCTGATGTGGCTGGTGCATTACACCAAGCTGGGCCGCGCCATGCGGGCCACCGCCGAGAACCCGCGCGTGGCCGCCCTGATGGGCGTGCGGCCCGACACGGTGATCTCGGCCACCTTCATCATCGGCGCGATCCTGGCGGCGCTGGCCGGCGTGATGTACGCCTCCAACTACGGCACGGTGCAGCACACCATGGGCTTTTTGCCCGGCCTCAAAGCCTTTACCGCCGCGGTGTTCGGCGGCATTGGCAACCTCGGCGGTGCCGTGCTGGGCGGCATCCTGCTGGGGCTGATCGAGTCCATCGGTGCGGGCTACATCGGTCCGCTGACCGGTGGCGTGCTGGGCAGCCAGTACTCCGATATTTTTGCCTTCATCGTGCTGATTTTTGTGCTCACGCTGCGTCCTTCGGGCTTGCTGGGTGAACGAGTGGCGGACCGGGCCTAGCCCTTCATCCAGTCCCCTACAAGCCGAAACAAGGAGAAATTATGATGAAATCCAACAAACTGCTTACTTTTTTAATTGCCGGCATTGCGCTGCTGGTGCTGCCGCTGATACTGCAGCAGGGCGGCAACGCCTGGGTGCGCATTGTCGACATGACGCTGCTGTATGTGCTGCTGGCGCTGGGCCTGAACATCGTGGTGGGCTATGCCGGCCTGCTGGATCTCGGCTACGTGGCCTTCTTTGCGCTCGGTGCCTACCTGTTTGCGCTGCTCGGCTCGCCGCATCTGGCGGAAGCGTTTCCGGCGATTGCCGCCGCCTTCCCCGAAGGCCTGCACCTGCCGATCTGGGCCGCCATTCCGGCCGCAGCCGCGCTGGCGGGCCTGTTTGGCGTGATTCTGGGCGCGCCCACGCTCAAGCTGCGCGGCGACTACCTGGCCATCGTGACGCTGGGCTTTGGTGAAATCATCCGGGTGTTCCTGAACAACCTGGATCGTCCCTACAACCTGACCAACGGCCCCAAAGGCATCAATCAGATTGATTCCATGAAGTTTTTCGGCTTCGATCTGGGCAAGCAGCACGAGTTTCTCGGCTTTGCCGTCAACTCCGTGTCGATGTACTACTACCTGTTCCTGGTGCTGGTGCTCGTGTCGGTCGTGATTTGCCACCGGCTGCAAAACTCGCGCATCGGCCGCGCCTGGATGGCGATTCGCGAGGACGAAATAGCCACCAAGGCCATGGGCATCAACACCCGCAACATGAAACTGCTGGCCTTCGGCATGGGCGCGACCTTTGGCGGTGTGTCGGGTTCCATGTTTGCCGCCTTTCAGGGTTTTGTCTCGCCCGAGTCCTTCAGCCTGATGGAGTCGATCATGATCGTCGCCATGGTGGTGCTGGGCGGTATCGGTTATTTGCCTGGCGTCATTCTGGGGGCCTTGCTGCTGGCCTCGCTGCCCGAGGTGCTGCGCCATGTGGCCGGTCCGTTGCAGGCCATGACCGATGGCCGGCTCGACTCCGCCATCCTGCGCCAGCTGCTGATTGCGCTGGCCATGATTGTGATCATGCTGATGCGGCCGCGCGGTCTCTGGCCTGCGCCAGAGCACGGCAAGTCGCTGATCAAGAGCGCCGGCAAAGTCCCCGCGCAATCAATCAATCCATAAGGAGAATGGACATGAGCGAAACCATTCTTAAAGTCTCGGGTGTCTCCAAGCGCTTCGGCGGCTTGCAGGCCCTCTCCGATGTCGGCATCCATATCGAACGCGGCCAGGTCTATGGCCTGATTGGCCCCAACGGGGCCGGTAAAACCACCTTCTTCAATGTGTTGACCGGCCTGTACACGCCGGATGGCGGCACCTTTGAGCTGGCCGGCAAGCCCTACACCCCCTCGGCGGTGCATGAGGTGGCCAAGGCCGGCATTGCCCGCACCTTCCAGAACATTCGCCTGTTTAACGATATGACGGCACTCGAAAACGTCATGGTCGGTCGCCACATCCGCACCAAATCGGGGCTGCTGGGCGCGGTGTTCCGCACGCCCGGCTTCAAGCACGAGGAAGCCGCCATTGCCAAGCGTGCCCACGAGCTGCTGGACTATGTGGGCATCGGCAAGTACGCCGACTTCAAGGCCCGCACCCTGAGCTATGGTGACCAGCGCCGCCTTGAGATTGCCCGCGCACTGGCCACCGACCCGCAACTGATTGCGCTGGACGAGCCGGCCGCCGGCATGAACGCGACCGAAAAAGTCCAGCTGCGCGAGCTGATAGACCGGATCCGCAAGGACAACCGCACCATCTTGCTGATCGAGCATGACGTGAAGCTGGTCATGGGCCTGTGCGACCGCGTCACGGTGCTCGACTACGGCAAACAGATTGCCGAAGGCGTGCCCGCCGACGTGCAAAAAGACGAAAAAGTGATCACCGCCTATCTGGGCACCGGCCATTAAAGGGAAGAAAAAACATGGCAAACACACTCCTTAAAGTGACCGGGCTCAAGGTAGCCTACGGCGGTATCCAGGCGGTCAAGGGCGTGGACCTGCACGTCGACGAGGGCGAACTGGTGACCCTGATCGGCTCCAACGGTGCCGGCAAAACCACCACCATGAAAGCCATCACCGGCACGCTGCCTCCGCTGGGCGGTGACATCGAGTACCTGGGTAAAAGCATCAAGGGCCGCGGCGCCTGGGACCTGGTGAAGGAAGGCCTGGCCATGGTGCCCGAGGGCCGCGGCGTCTTCACGCGCATGACCATCACCGAAAACCTGCAGATGGGCGCCTACATCCGCAGCGACAAAGCCGGCATCGCGGCCGACATCGAAAAAATGTTTGCGCTGTTCCCGCGCCTGCGCGAGCGCAAGGACCAGCTGGCCGGCACCATGTCGGGTGGCGAGCAGCAGATGCTGGCCATGGGCCGCGCGCTGATGAGCCGCCCCAAGGTGCTGCTGCTCGACGAGCCTTCCATGGGTCTGTCACCCATCATGGTCGACAAGATTTTTGAAGTGGTGCGCGACGTGTCCGCGCTGGGCACGACGGTGCTGCTGGTGGAGCAAAACGCCAGCCGCGCGCTGGGCATTGCCAACCGCGGCTATGTGATGGAGTCGGGCAACGTCACGATGAACGGCGATGCCAAGGAACTGCTGAACGATCCACGGGTCCGGGCGGCTTATCTGGGTGAGTAATTCTGGGGTTTTGGTGCTTTGGCCCAAGTAATGCGGGTGCATGTTGCTATCAAATTGGTAGCTGATGCCCTTCACAACCAGGCCGGGTCTCGCCCCGGCGGGCGAGGCACTTGTTCTTTGCTTCGCGAAGCAAAAGAAAGTGAGTAGCCGCCGGGCTACCTCCGGCCTGGTAGTGAAAGCCAAACGCTACAAATTAAATAGCAGCATGTTCCCGTACCATATGGGATAGAGCACGAAAACGCTTGAAAACTCAATCCACCCGGGCGCCAGAAGCCTTCACCACCTTCTCATACTTCGCCAACTCGCTTTTCATGAACGCGCCAAACTGCTCCGGCGTACTGGCCACCGGTTCGGCCATCAGCGCCGCAAAGCGGACTTTGGCGTCGGGGGAATTGAGCGCGGCCACGAAAGCCTGGTTGAGTTTGCTCACGACATCTTTGGGCGTGGCGGCCGGAGCGACCAGGCCCCACCAGGTGTCGATTTCAAAACCCTTGAGTACCTCGGCCACGGCCGGAACGTCGGGCAGCAGGGCGCTGCGTTTTGCCGAGGTGACGGCCAGCGCCTTGAGCTTGCCGGCCTTGATGTTGGCGGCGGCGGTGGCGAGGTTGTCAAAGTTGAAATCGACCTGGCCCGAGAGCAGGGCCAGCTGCGCCGGGTTGCCGCCGTTGTAGGGAATGTGCAGCGCGAAAATGCCGGCCTGCGCCTTGAACAGCTCGCCCGCCAGATGGCCCGCGCTGCCGTTGCCGCCGCTGGCGTAGTTGAGCTTGGCCGGGTTGGCCTTGGCGTAGCGGATGAAGTCGGCCAGCGTGTTGATGTTCAGGCGCGCGGCCGTGTCGGCGTTCATCACCAGCACATTGGGCACGCGCAGCATCTGCGTGATGGGCGCGAAATCGGTGGCCGCGTTGTAGGGCATCCTGCTGTACAGCCAGGGGTTGATGGCATGGGTGGCCACGGCGGCGATGCCAAGGGTCAGTCCGTCGGGCGCGGCCTTGGCAATCGCGTCCACCCCGATGTTGCCGCCGCCGCCGGGCCGGTTTTCAATGATCACGGTGCCCAGCGAGTCCTTGACGCGTTCGGCCATCAGGCGCGCCGTCACGTCAATCGGCCCGCCAGGCGCGTAGGGCACGATGATGCGCATGACCTTGGGCTGGGCCAGCGCCAATGGGGATGAGAGGGCCAGCGTGACGGCGCTGGCGCCGAAAAGCAGGTGGCGCCGCTTCATGCGGTTTCCCGGTGTTTGTCAGCTTCGGTGGTGAAGGCGTCGGCGTAAAACTCTTCGGGCGGCAAGCCGGCCAGCGCGCTGTAGTCGGCGCGCGCCGAATCGACCACGATGGGCGCACCGCAGGCATAGACCTGGTAGCCCGACAGGTCGGGCAAGTCCTGCAGCACGGCCTGATGCACAAAGCCGGTGCGGCCGGTCCAGCCGTCTTCGGGCAGCGCATCGGAGATCACCGGGACATAGCGCAGATTGGGCATCTCGGCCAGCCTGGCCTGCACCCAGTCGTTCATGTACAGGTCGGCCGGGCGGCGCCCGCCCCAGTACAGCACGGCGGGCCGCGTGATGTTTTTGTACTGCAGGTGTTCAATCAGCGCCTTGATGGGGGCAAAGCCGGTGCCCGAGGCCAGCAGCACCATGGGCTTGGCGCTGTCCTCGCGCAGAAAAAAGCTGCCGTAAGGCCCTTCGATGCGCAGGATTTCCTTTTCCTTCATCGCGCCAAAAACATGTTCGGTAAATTTGCCACCCGGCATGTGGCGAATGTGCAGTTCCACGCCGGGGGTGTCGGCCTGGGTATGCGGTGCGTTGCCCATCGAATAGGCGCGGCGATCGCCATCGCGCAGCAAAAACTCCACATACTGGCCGGCGTGGTACTTGAACACGTCGGCGGCGGGCAGTTGCAGGCGAATCACCATCACGTCGTGCGAGGCGCGCGCCATGCTGCTCACGCGCGACGGCATTCTCTTGATCGGGTAGGCGCTTTCATCGGTCACCTGGCGCGACTCGATCACCACGTCAGAGTGCGCCACGGCGCAGCAGGTCAGGATGAAGCCGTTGGCGGCTTCCTCTAGCGACAAAGCCTTGAGCTGGTGCGTACCCTGCGTCACCGTGCCTTCAAGTTTCTTGCACTTGCAGGAGCCGCAGGCGCCGTCCTTGCAGCCATAAGGCAGGCCGATGCCCTGGCGTATGGCCGCCGCCAGCAGGGCCTCGCCCTCGTTGGCGGTAAAGGCCCGGCCGCTGGGTTGCACGGTCACGCTGTGGCTCGGATTCTGGCTCTGGCTCGGGTTCATTAGGTATCCTTGGGCTTATCTTTTAATTGACTTGGCTGCGCAGGCAGCGAGCCCCCCGATTTTGCCTTCAAACCTAAACCCCCTTGGCGCGCTGCCTTCCCGCTTTCGCCGCCAGCGTGTGCTGATCATCGGCTGCGGCGATGTGGGCCTGCGTGTGGCGCGCCAGTTGCCGCGCAACATCCGGCTGATGGCGCTCACCTCGTCGGCCGAACGCGTGCCCGCCCTGCGTGCGCAGCGCATCACGCCGCTGCAGGGCAATCTCGACGACAGCGCCAGCCTGCGCCGCCTGGCCGGGCTGGCCACGCGCGTGGTGCACCTGGCGCCCCCGCCCGGCGACAACCCGGCCTGGCGCAGCGACCCGCGCACCCAGGCCCTGCTGCGGGCGCTGCGTTTGCGCCGCCTGCCGCAGTCGCTGGTTTACGCTTCCACCAGCGGCGTTTACGGCGATTGCCAGGGCGACTGGGCCAGCGAGCTGCGGGCCGTGAACCCGCACACCCGACGCGCCCAGCGCCGCGTGCATGCCGAAGACCAGCTGCGCTGGTTCGGCCGCGCCAGTGGCACGCGGGTGCACATCCTGCGCATTCCAGGTATTTACGCGCCCGACCGCGAAGGCGGAACCCCGCATGCGCGGCTGCTCAAAGGCACACCGGTGCTGACGCCCGAGGATGACGTCTATACCAACCACATTCATGCCGACGACCTGGCCCGAGCCTGCTTGGCCGCCCTGTGGCGCGGCAAGCCGCAACGCATCAGCAATGTCAGTGACGACACCCAGTTGAAGATGGGCGACTACTTTGACCTGGCGGCCGACCTTTACCAGCTGCCCCGGCCACCGCGCCTGCCGCGCAGCACCGCGCAGGAAAAACTGCCGCTGATGCTGCTGAGCTTCATGAGCGAGTCGCGCCGGCTCGACAACCAGCGCATGAAAAAGGAGCTGCGGCTGCGCTTGCGCTACCCCACGGTGCACGAGGGCTTGCGCGGCTGAGGCGGGGCCGTGTCAATGCCCTCGCTTTTGCAACCATTCCAGTCGCTGGCGCGAATTGCCGCCGCCAGCTTGTCTGGCCGGGATCAGTGGGGAACGCCGGTGACCGTAGCGGGCATGGGATCGCGCGCGGCGCGCCTGAAGATGGAGGGCGACACGCCGGTGTGGTCCTTGAAAAACCTCGAAAAATTGCCGGGCGCCGAAAAGCCAAGGTCCAGTGCCACGTCCGTCAATGGCCCGCCATCGGCGACCCGTCGCATCGCTTCTTCAACTCTTACCGCGCTCCAGAATACCTGGGGCGTGGTGTTCAATTGCTCCCTGAAGAGCGTGAAAAAATGGGCGCGGGACAGCCCCACTCTTGCCGCGATCTCGTCGACGGTGAGCTTCTCAGAGGTGGTGTCACGCATATAGGCAACCGCGCTTCGCAGCCGGTGATCGAGCAACGTGCGCACACTGGCCTTTGCCTCGCCGCACTGCACACTTGATGCGTTGATGGCCGCCACCAGCAGGCGCTCGACTTCATCGTCGACCGAAGCGCGTGCCTCGTGTGCGGAAATGATGAGATCGAGCACGCGCCAGCAGGATTGGCGCAGGGCGCCATCAATGGGAATGCGCGGAGAGGGAAACCGAAAGGTCCGGCCTTGTGCTTTGGCGCGATCTTCCAGCCACTGGTTCGAGAGCATGAAGGCCAGAAACAGGCATGAGCCACTGTCATCGAGCAGGGTCATGTCATGGGATTCAAACGCGTTCGCCCCAAGCGCCACGTTCTCGCTGTATTCGACGATTTCCGACCCCACTCGGGCACTGGCCCGGGCGCCACCGAGCCAGAACGCGATCTGTGTTTCTGAATGGGCATGTGCCACCAGGTTGGCGCGAAGCTCTAAAACGATCGCGGTGCCAAAGGCGCCTTCGTGCAGTGCGTATGCCTCGGCCATGTTGCTTGCTCCTGACTCTCGAGTGACGGCAATTATTGCCTCCATCGGCCGTAGTGGCCGGGCCGCTGCGGGTAAGTCCCTGGCACGCGGTCAGACTGTTTGATACGCCACCGGATGAACCGATAAGCGGCCTTCCACGGTCGCGCCTAAAGTTCAATCCACTGTGCGGCGTGAAGCGTTTTACCTGGCTTCGCGGTTTCAGATTTCAACTTTAGGAGCTTCCCATGCGCATTGCAACATTCCTGGTTTCCGGCCGCCGGCAGGTGGGCCTCGTGTCCACCGACGGCCTTGCAGTCACCCCGCTTGACTTGACGCCGGAGCAGGCCACAAGAGGCGTGCTGGGCATCATCGAGACGATGGCCGACGGCGGAAAAATTCCGGCTTCTGCCGGTGCGGCCGTCAAGATTGCCGACGTCGAGCTCGACGCCCCGC
>NZ_JANOAL010000311.1:0-2639 GCF_031411155.1 Polaromonas sp.
GCGCCACCTTTGGCATCACCTCCCCTGTCCAACTGTGGTGGGGCATAGAGCCGATTTCGGCCGGCCTTTTTGGCGTGCCGGTCGGCTTTGCGGTGATCGTTCTGGTCAGCCTGGTGACCCCGCCGCCCAGCCAGAAGGCCCGGGACCTGGTGGAGTTTGTGCGCTACCCGGACCTGAAGAGCCTGTGAGCAGCCGCTGAAAGCTGCCTGACTGGCCCTGCGGCACTGTCAGGCTATAATCATGGGCTTCGCCTTGCTGCACCCTTAACGACGCTGGGGCAGCTTTTAATCAACCACAAGGAGAGTTTATGCGTCACTACGAGATCGTCTTGCTGATCCACCCGGATCAAAGCGAGCAAGTCCCAGCCATGCTGGAACGTTACAAAGGCATGATTACCGCCGGCGGTGGCACTGTGCACCGTGTTGAAGATTGGGGCCGCCGCCAGCTGGTGTACCTGATCCAGAAACTGGCCAAGGCCCACTACCTGTGCATCAACATCGAAGCCAGCCAGGCCGTGATGGAAGAAATTGAACACGCGTTCAAGTTCAACGATGCCGTGCTGCGCCACCTGACCGTGGTCAAGAAAAAAGCCGAAACCGGCCCATCGCTGATGATGAGAAACGTCGAACGCGAAGAAGCCCGCAAAACCCAGCAGCAGGAATACGCGGCCTAATCAGCCATTGCTCCAACCGTCACGCTATTGAATCAAGTCAAACTGACCGCGCGTATCGCCGAGGCAAGTCCTCTTCGCTACACGCCCGCTGGAATCCCCGCCCTCAACCTCGTCCTCGAACACGAGTCTGAAATTGTTGAAGGCGGCACCAGCCGGCAGGTCAAGTTAACCGTCAGGGCAGTTGCTTTTGGCACGCTGGCTGAATCTTCAGCCCGGCTCGAACTAGGCAAAGCCCAGCGGTTTACAGGCTTTCTGATCAATGCGCGTACCAGCAAGAGCATCGTGTTTCACGTTCAATCAATCGAACCAGTTTCTCAAGAGCTGAACCCCATTTAAGGAGTCCATCATGGCCGGACCAAAACGTTTTAACAAAGACAAGCGCCCCAAGCGCAACACCCAATCCCTGCTGTTCAAGCGCAAGCGTTTTTGCCGCTTCACAGCCGCTGGCGTTGAAGAAATCGACTACAAGGACATCGACACCCTGCGTGACTTCGTCTCTGAAAACGGAAAAATCATTCCCGCACGCCTGACCGGCACGCGCGCGATTTTCCAGCGCCAGATCAACACCGCCGTCAAGCGCGCTCGCTTCCTCGCGATGCTGCCTTACAGCGACCAGCACCGTAGCCTGTAAGGAGCCATCGTCATGCAAATCATTCTGCTCGACAAAGTCGTTAACCTGGGCAATCTCGGTGAAGTCGTCAAGGTCAAAGACGGCTATGCACGCAACTTCCTGATTCCTTCTGGTCGCGCCCGCCGCGCCACCGAAGCCAACAAGGCCGAGTTTGAAGCCAAGCGCGTGGAACTTGAAAAAGCTGCGGCCGCCAAGCTGGCCGAAATGCAAGCGCAAGGCGAAAAGCTCAATGGCACCGCCGTCAAGCTCACGCAAAAAGCCGGTGTGGACGGCCGCCTGTTCGGCTCCGTCACCAACCATGACATTTCGGCCGAGCTGACCAAGCAGGGCTTCCCGGTCCTGAAGTCGCAGATTCGCCTGCCTAACGGCCCGCTGAAAACGGTGGGCGACCACCCTGTGACTGTTGCCCTGCACACCGACGTGGCAGTGGACATCACCGTCACGGTGTACGGCGAAACCGCCTGATCGCCTTGCGCTGATCACCAAAAAGCCGCTCCGAGGAGCGGCTTTTTTCATGGCGCCTGGGCCTGCGGGTTTTGCATCCGGTTGTGCACAACCCCAGGCTGCATTTCCACCGAATTTCCCCCGCTTATCCACAGCCTTATCCCGCGATTTTCAGAGGCCTCAGCGTAGGATTGACCTCTCTCAAGGAAACCCATGTCTGCCGTACTCTCCACCTATGACGACCCCGGCTACAGCCCCGACCGCCAGATTGCCCAGTTGCGCATTCCGCCGCATTCCATCGAAGGCGAATCCAGCGTTCTGGGCGGCCTGCTGCTTGACAACAGCGCCTGGGACCGTGTTGGCGACCTGCTGACCGACAAGGACTTTTACCGGCACGAACACCAGCTGATTTACGCTGCTGTCGGCGCGCTGATCAACGCCTCCAAGCCCGCCGACATCATCACCGTGTACGAGCACCTGCAAAACCTTGGCAAGTCCGAGGAAGTCGGGGGCCTGAGCTACCTCAACGCGCTGGCCCAGTACGTGCCGAGCGCCGCCAACGTGCGCCGCTATGCCGAGATCGTGCGCGAGCGCTCCATCCTGCGCAAGCTGGTCAGTGCCAGCGACGAGATCGCCACCGCCGCCTTCAGCCCGCAGGGCAAGCCGGTGGCCACCATCCTCGACGAAGCCGAGCAGAAAATCTTTCACATCGGCGAGCAGGGCTCGCGCTCGCAGCAGGGCTTTCAGAGCATGGACACGCTGGTGGTGGACCTGCTCGACCGCGTCACCGAGATGTCGGAAAATCCGAACGACGTGACCGGCGTGCCCACCGGCTTTTATGATCTTGACCGCATGACTTCCGGCTTTCAGGCCGGTGACCTCGTGATTCTG
>NZ_JANOAL010000312.1:0-10703 GCF_031411155.1 Polaromonas sp.
GAGAACCCGTGGCGCAAGCACGGGAACATCCCCCTGTAAGCGCCCGAGGAGAAGACACAATGTTTACCAAAATCCTCATAGCAAATCGTGGCGAAATCGCCTGCCGCGTCATCCTTACCGCCCGCAAGATGGGCATCAAGACCGTCGCGGTCTATTCCGATGCCGACAAGGACGCGCGCCATGTCGAGCTGGCCGACGAAGCCGTCAACATCGGCCCGGCCCCCAGCCGCGACAGCTACCTGCAGGCCGAAAAAATCATTGCCGCGTGCAAGCAGACCGGCGCGCAGGCGGTTCACCCCGGTTACGGCTTTCTGAGCGAAAACGCCGGCTTTGCCAAGCGGGTCGAGGAAGAAGGCATCATCTTCATCGGCCCCAAGCACTATTCGATTGCCGCGATGGGCGACAAGATCGAGTCCAAGAAACTGGCGGGTGCGGCGGGGGTCAACTGCATTCCCGGTGTCAACGACGCGATCGAAACGCCCGAGAAGGCCGTTGAGATCGCCAAAGGCATCGGCTACCCGGTGATGATCAAGGCCAGCGCCGGCGGCGGCGGCAAGGGCCTTCGCGTGGCCTTTAACGACAAGGAGGCGTTTGAAGGCTTCACCTCATGCCGCAATGAGGCGCGCAACAGTTTTGGTGATGACCGGGTCTTCATCGAGAAGTTTGTCGAGGAACCGCGGCATATCGAGATTCAGCTGATGGGCGACAGCCACGGCAATGTGCTGTACCTGAACGAGCGCGAATGCTCGATCCAGCGCCGCCATCAGAAGGTGATTGAAGAGGCGCCGTCGCCCTTCATCAGCGAGGCCACGCGCAAGGCCATGGGCGAGCAGGCGGTGCAACTGGCCAAGGCGGTGAAGTACCAGAGCGCCGGCACGGTCGAGTTTGTGGTCGGCAAGGACCAGAGCTTTTATTTTCTGGAAATGAACACCCGGCTGCAGGTCGAGCACCCGGTGACCGAGTGCATCACCGGGCTGGACCTGGTGGAACTGATGATTCGCGTGGCGGCCGGCGAGAAGCTGCCTTTGACGCAGGCTGAGGTGAAGCGCGACGGCTGGGCCATCGAGTGCCGCATCAATGCCGAGGACCCTTTCCGCAGTTTCTTGCCCAGCACCGGACGTCTCGTGCGCTTTCAGCCGCCCAAGCAGACGATGTTTGCCTCCGACACCGCGCACCTGATGGGCGTGCGCGTGGACACCGGCGTGCAGGACGGCGGCGAGATTCCGATGTTTTACGACTCGATGATTGCCAAGCTGATCGTGCACGGCAAGGACCGTCTCGACGCGATTGCCAAGATGCGCGAGGCGCTCAATGGCTTTGTGATTCGCGGCATCAGCAGCAACATCCCGTTTCAGGCGGCCTTGCTGGCACACCCCAAGTTTGTGGCGGGTGACTTCAATACCGGCTTTATTGCCGAAAACTATGCCAGGGGCTTCAAGGCCGAGGACGTGCCGCACGACGACCCGGACTTTCTGGTGGCGCTGGCGGCTTACGTCAACCGCCGCATGCTGGGCCGCGCGGCGGGCATCAGCGGCCAGTTGCCCGGCCATGGCGTGATGGTGGGTGAGGAGTTTGTCGTGATTGGCCTGGGTGCCACCGGCCAGAACACGCCGCAGCCTGCCCTGGTGACCGAATACCAGGCCCAATCAGGCTCCAGCGCCGTCGAGACGGGCGGCAAGCGCTATGAAATATGTAGCAACTGGCATCTGGGCGGCGCCCGCATTCGCGGCACGGTGAACGGCCTGCCGTTTGCCGCGCAGGTCGAGCGCGGCGTCGGCCAGGGCTCGGTAAAAAATCCGCTGGCTATTCGCGTCAATCACAACGGCACCCGGCTTGACGCGCTGGTGCTGTCGCCGCGCGCGGCCCAGCTGCATGCGTTGATGCCGTACAAGGCGCCGCCCGACATGAGCCGCTACGTGCTGTCGCCCATGCCCGGTCTGCTGGTCGAGGTGGCGGTGCAGGTCGGCCAGAAGGTGCAGGCCGGCGAACGCGTGGCCGTGATTGAGGCCATGAAAATGGAAAACGTGCTGTTTGCCGCGGCCGATGGTGTGGTCGGCAAGGTGCTGGCGGGCAAGGGCGAGTCGCTGACGGTGGACCAGCCGATTGTCGAGTTTGTATAAACCCGTCGTCAGGAGTTTGTGATGAATACCCAGGAATTTGAAGCAGCGCTGCAAGCCGACCAGTACGGCGAGATCACCCGGGTCGAGCGCCATGTGGGTTACCAGCTGGCCGAGCACCAGCATCCCTTCGATGCCTGCGCGCTGATCACCACGGGCGAGATCACGCTGGTGGTGGGGGGTGTGGCCACGACCTATGCCGTGGGCGAGATATTTCGCCTGCCGGCCGGGACCCCGCACCTGGAGCGCGCCGGACCCAGCGGCGTGAGCTATCTGGTTGGCCGCAGGGAGGTGGCCGCACCATGACCCGTCCCTTCAAAGTTCTAGGCATCCAGCAAATCGCCATAGGCGCCCCCAGCAAAGACCGCCTGCGCACGCTGTGGGTGGACATGCTGGGGCTGCAAGTCACCGGCAATTTTGTCAGCGAGCGTGAGAACGTCGATGAAGACATTTGCGCCATCGGCAGCGGCCCGTTCAAGGTCGAGGTCGATTTGATGCAGCCACTGGACCCGGACAAGAAGCCGGCCGTGCACACCACACCGCTGAACCATGTTGGCCTGTGGATCGACGACTTGCCCAAAGCGGTGGAATGGCTGACGGCGCAGGGCGTGCGCTTTGCGCCCGGCGGCATCCGCCAGGGCGCGGCCGGTTTTGACATCTGCTTCCTGCACCCCAAGGCCAGCGACGAGTTTCCGATTGCCGGCGAGGGGGTGCTGATCGAACTGGTGCAGGCGCCACCCGAGGTCGTCAAGGCTTTTGCGGCGCTGGGTTAAGCTGAAACCTCCACTCGACTTTTTTGGATACTTTCCCCATGGACTTAAGCCGTTTCCCGCGCCGCCGGTACACCCAGGGCGCTACCCCGCTCGAATTTCTGCCGCATTTCACCCAGGCCCTGCGCGCTTCCTGCCCCGCCGGTGGCGGCCCCAATGTCTGGATCAAGCGCGATGACATGCTGGGCCTGACGCCCGGCGGCAACAAGACCCGCAAGCTGGAGTTTCTGGTGGCCGACGCGCTGGCGCAGGGCGCCGACACCCTGATCACCTGCGGCGCGCCGCAGTCCAACCATTGCCGCGCCACCTTGTCGGCTGCCATCAAGGAGGGCATGAAGTGCCGCTTCGTGATCGAGGAACGGGTGCCCCACAGCTACCGGCTTGAGGCCAGCGGCAACAACTTTTTATTCCGCCTGCTGGGTGTCGAAGCAATGACGGTGGTGCCGGCGGGCACCCACATGCTGGAGGCCATGCAGAAGGTGGCTGACGACCTGGCCAGCGAGGGCCGCAAGGGCTATATCGTGCCCGGTGGTGGCTCCAATGCGCTGGGCGGGTTGGGCTATGTGGCCTGCGCGCAGGAGCTGCAGCAGCAGTTTTTTGAGCAGGGCGTGCAGATCGATCGGGTGGTGGTGGGCTCTGGCAGCTCGGGCACGCACGGCGGCCTGCTGGCGGGCTTTCTGGGCAACCATATCAACATTCCCATCGTCGGCATTGGCGTGAGCCGCGACCCGGCGGACCAGGACCCGCTGGTGCTTAAAGAGGCGCAGGCCGTGGCCGACCTGCTGGACATGAAGCTGACGGTGCCGCGCGAGGCGGTGCTGAGTTTTGGCGATTGGTGGCGGCCCAAGTATTCGGTGCCCAACGCGGCCATGGTCGAGGCGGTGCAACTGCTGGCGCGTACCGAAGCGATTTTGCTGGACCCGGTTTACACCGGAAAAATCATGGCCGGCCTGATCGGCCTGGCGCGCCAGGGCTACTTCAGGCGCGACGAAAACCTGCTGTTCATTCACACCGGCGGCGCCCCGTCGCTGCACGCCTACGAGGCCGAGGTGCTGGGTCTGGCCGACCTGCCTTCCTGAAGAAGGCTGGCGTTCAGGTTTTGGGCGGGCGTTGCGCCCGGGCCCGGGCCAGCGCGGCCTCGATCACCGCGCGCTTGCGCTGCTGCACCGCAACGTCGGCTTCTGGCCTGGCGGGCAGGCCTGCAGGCGGCGTCATCGTCGCCCTGGGCCCCGTGTTTTCGGATTTTTCAGGTCTTTTAGGGCTCTGGCCCTTATTCTGCGTGCACTTAAAGCTATGAAATTCATAGCGAATCCTGGCCGTGTCGGCATCGGCTTGCGACCAGGCGCTCCAGCCGGTGTGGCTGCCGCTGACGTTGTCCAGACTGATGCAGTCGACCGGGCAGACCGGGATGCAGAGTTCGCAACCGGTGCAGTAGGGTTCGATGACGGTGTGCATCATCTTGTTGCTGCCCATGATCGCGTCGACCGGGCAGGCCTTGATGCACAGCGTGCAGCCAATGCACCAGGCTTCGTCGATGACGGCGACCGCGCGCGGGCCTTCGACGCCGTTGGCCAGGTTCAGCGGCAGGGCGGGCAGGCCGGTGATGGCTGCCAGCCGCTGCACGCCTTCCGCGCCGCCCGGCGGGCACTGGTTGATCGCGGCCTGGCCCGAGGCGATAGCCTGCGCGTAGGCGGCGCAGTCGGGGTAGCCGCAGCGGGTGCATTGCGTTTGCGGCAGCGCGGCATTGATGCGCTCGGCGAGCGCGGCCTCAGGCCCAGCCACGCTAGCTGGCCCCGCGCCGGCGATCATTTTCCGCGTGCAGTTTTGGCTTTTGGTGCGGTCGTCTTGCGCGCTGGCAACTTGGCGGCTGGACTGAGCGCTTGCGCCGCCTTGGACGGTGCGGTGTGAGCCACCGGTTTGGCCACTGGCTTGGCCCCCGGCTTCCTGACCGATTCCGGGAACAGGTCGGACACCAGGGTGGTGACCGGTTTGCCCGCGGCCTTTGCGACCGGCTTGGCGGCTTGCTTGGGAAGCAGCTTGACGACGGGCCTGGTCTCGGCGACGGCCAGGGGCTTGGCCGCGGCGCTCGCAGCAGGTGCCGATTCCGCTATCTTTTTAGGAGCTACCGGAACCAGTGTTACCTTGGCTGGGGCCTCGTTGTGGTCAAGAATGAAGGCCTTGACCACCGGGTAGACCTGATCGCGCCAGCGGCGCCCGCTGAAGATGCCGTAGTGGCCCGCGCCCTTGACTTCAAGGTGTTTTTGTTTGGCCTTGGGAATGTTGTAGCAAAGCCCGTGCGCCGCTTCGGTCTGGCCCGAGCCGGAGATATCGTCCAGTTCGCCTTCAATCGTGAAGTGGGCGGTGGTGGTGATGTCTTGCGGCTTCACCTTCTCAATCTTGCCGTCTACACCCGTGACTTCCCAGGTGCCGTTGACCAGCTTGAACTCCTGGAACACGGTCTTGATGGTGTCCAGGTAGTAGTCGGCGTCCATGTCGAGCACCGCGTTGTACTCGTCGTAGAACTTGGTGTGGGCGTCGGCGCTGGCGTCGTCGCCCTTGATCAGGTCCTTGAAGTAGTCGTAATGGCTCGTGGCGTGGCGGTCGGGGTTCATGGCCACAAAGCCGGTGTGCTGCAAAAAGCCGGGGTAAACGCGACGGCCCGCACCCGGGAAGTTGCTGGGCACGCGGTAAATGACATTGTTCTCAAACCATTCGTAGCCCTTGTTCATGGCCAGGTTGTTGACTGCCGTCGGCGATTTGCGCGCATCGATCGGGCCGCCCATCATGGTCATGCTCAAAGGCGTGGTTTCGCCACGCGAGGCCATCAGCGAAACGGCGGCCAGCACCGGCACGGTAGGCTGGCAGACGCTGATGACGTGACAGTTGCCGTAAATGCCCTGCACATGACGGATGAATTCCTGCACATAATTGACGTAGTCGTCAAGGTGAAAGCTGCCCTCGGACAAAGGCACGGTGCGGGCGTTTTTCCAGTCGGTGATGTAGACCTTGTGGTCTTTCAGCATGGTCTTGACGGTGTCGCGCAGCAGGGTTGCATAGTGGCCCGACAGCGGCGCCACGATCAGCACGGCGGGCTGGCCCTTGAGCTTGGTCAGCGTGGCCGGATCGTCGGTAAAGCGCTTGAAGCGGCGCAGTTCGCAAAAGGGCTTGTCCAGTTCAATCCGTTCGTGAATGGCGACGCTGGTGCCGTCCACATTCACCGTCTGGATGCCAAAGGCCGGCTTTTCATAGTCTTTGCCCAGACGGTAAATCAGGCTGTAGCCCGCCGCCATGCGCTGCGCCAACGGGTTTTTTGCCAAGGGAGACTGGGGATTGCCATAGAACTTGGCCGCCGCTTGTGCAAAGTCGACAAAGGGCTCCATCAGCGAGCGCCGGGCTTCATAAGTTTTGTACAGCATGGGGATGAACCTTTGTGAGTTTGAACTTAAATTCAACGGTGATAACGAAATATGTTGCAGTGCAGCATAACAGGCCATGCCTTTAAAAGACTGACGACCGCCTCTAATTCCGGGCTGTTTTCACGGTGTTGTCGCTTCAGCGTGAGCGCTTTTGAATTTGTAGACTTCCCAAATGGCCATTAGGCGCTATTTTGAGCCTTACCATGTCAACTGTGTCAAGCCCTCAAGCTTTGCTGTTCATTGTTGCAGGGCGTTTAGCCGCCTTAACTTTTTCCTGATTGGAGTCAAACCATGATTTCCACCATTGACCCCGCTGCGCTGGACCGTATCGCATCGCTAAAAAAATCAGACCGCCTGCCGGTGCTGTTTCTGGGCCACGGCAGCCCGATGAACGCCATTGGCGACAACGAATACCGGCGCAGCTGGCAGGCGCTGGGGGCAGAATTTGGCAGCAAAATGCCGCGCCCGCAGCTGATTCTGTGCATTTCAGCCCACTGGCTGACCGAAGGCTGGTGGCTGACCGCCATGGACCGGCCCAAAACCATTCATGACTTTGGCGGCTTTCCGCAAGAGCTGTTTGACCAGCAGTACCCCGCGCCCGGCGATGCGGCGGCGGCACAGGCCATCAGCCAGCTGGTGCGGCAGCGGGGTTCGGCGTCGCTCGGGCTGGACCTGCTCGAGTGGGGGCTGGATCACGGCGCCTGGTCGGTGCTCAAACCCATGTTTCCGTATGCCGACATTCCGGTGATCCAGCTCAGCATGGACTACAGCCGCGCGCCCGAGGAGCATTACGCGCTGGCGCAGCAGCTCAAAAGCCTGCGGGACCGGGGCGTGCTGATCGTGGGAAGCGGCAACATCGTGCACAACCTGCGCCAGATGCAGCGCGGCGCGTCTGGCAGCCAGGCTTACGACTGGGCGCTGGAGTTTGACCAGACGATAGCCGGTTACCTGCAGCAGGGCAACCTGGCGGCGCTGCAGAATTTCCAGAAGCTCGGCACGCTGGCCAAGACGGCCCATCCCACTTACGAGCACTACCTGCCCCTGCTGTACACGGCCGGCGCGGTGGAGGCGAGCGAGCCGATGCGCTTCTTCAACACCAGCTTTCAGGGTGGCTCGATCTCCATGCGCTCGGTGGTTTGGGGTTAGGGTGGCCTGGCTGGCTGGCCGGCCAGAAGAAATGGCCCGCT
The DNA here is from genome assembly GCF_031411155.1 of Polaromonas sp. Lineage (GTDB taxonomy): Bacteria > Pseudomonadota > Gammaproteobacteria > Burkholderiales > Burkholderiaceae_C > Polaromonas. The sequence continues at coordinate 7,491 of NZ_JANOAL010000312.1, forward strand.
ATTTATTTGATAGCTGCTAGCGCACGAAATACGTGGGCTACAGCCGTATTTGACCGGAAAAATGGAGTGGAAGGCGGCTCACCGGCCATCCGGTGAGCCTCATGCGGCCCGAATGCGCTTTGCCGGCTCAGACGACCTTGGCAATCGAGGCGCAGACGTAGTCGATGTTCTTGCTGTTGAGCGCCGCCACGCACATGCGGCCGGTATCGGTGCCGTACACGCCAAACTCGTTGCGCAGGCGCACCATCTGGTCTTTGCTCAGGCCCGAGTAGCTGAACATGCCGATCTGGCTGGTGATGAAGCTCATGTCCTGCTTGACGCCGGCGGCCTTCAGGCCATCGACCAGCTTTTGGCGCATGGCCTTGATGCGCACGCGCATCTCGCCCAGTTCCTGCTCCCACAGGGTGCGCAGCTCGGGGTTGCCGAGCACGGCGGCGACCACGGCACCGCCATGGATGGGCGGGTTGGAGTAGTTGGTGCGGATCACGATCTTGAGCTGGCTCAGCACGCGGGCGGCTTCTTCCTTGCTCGCGCACAGCACGCTGAGCGCGCCCACGCGTTCGCCGTACAGGCTGAAGCTCTTGGAAAACGAGGTCGAGACAAAGAAATCCAGGCCGGCCGCCACGAATTTGCCGATCACGGCGCCGTCTTCGGCAATGCCGTGGCCAAAGCCCTGGTAGGCCATGTCGAGGAAGGGCACCAGGCCCTTTGCCTTGACGGCGGCAATCACCTGGTCCCACTGGGCGGCGGTAATGTCGTAGCCGGTCGGGTTGTGGCAGCAGGCGTGCAGCACCACGATGGTGCCGGGCGCGGCGGCGTTCAGGCTGGCCAGCATGGCCTCAAAGTTGACGCCGCGTTTTTCGGCGTCGTAGTAGGCATAGCTTTCGACCGGAAAGCCGGCGTTGGTGAACAGGGCGCGGTGGTTTTCCCAGCTCGGGTCGCTGATCAGCACCGTGGCGTCGGGCTTCAGGTGCTTGAGGAAGTCGGCGCCTATCTTCAGGCCGCCGGTGCCGCCTATGCCCTGGACGGTGGCCACGCGGCCTGAAGTGACGGGTTCGCTGTCGGCGCCAAACACCAGGCTCTTGACGGCGGCATCGTAAGCGGCAATGCCGTCAATCGGCAGGTAGCCACGCGGCGATGGCGTGGCCATCATGGTTTTTTCAGCGGCCTGCACGCATTGCAATAGCGGCAGCTTGCCGTTGTCGTCGAAATAAACACCCACGCCGAGGTTGACCTTGGCCGGGTTGGGATCGGCATTGAACTGCTCGTTCAGACCCAGAATCGGGTCGCGCGGGGCCATTTCGACAGCGGTGAACAAAGACATGAAAAATCCTCAAAAAAAGTAATGAAAGATGCGGGCAGGTCAGGAAACCATCAGCAGGCGGCCCCCGGTTGACTCGGTGGGTACGCGGAGAACCCGGGTGACCTGGGCCGTCGCCGGGTGTTGGGGGTTTGCAGTTCCAGAGTTCATCCGAATGTCGTATTCTGTGCGGTTGCCCTTGATTTTAACGGGGCTGAATGCATGTACGAGGTTGTATGCCAGAAGTTACTGAAGTCATTACCGATTCACCTGAAGTCGAACGTGTGGGTGAATTCGTCAGTTTCCCCGATTCCCCTTTTGAATTGTTCATGCCTTACCCGCCCGCGGGCGATCAGCCGGTGGCGATTGAAAAGCTGGTGGAAGGCGTCAACGATGGCGAGGTGTTCCAGACCCTGCTGGGTGTGACGGGGTCCGGCAAGACCTTCACCATGGCCAATGTGATTGCCCGGCTGGGCCGGCCGGCGATTGTGTTTGCGCCCAACAAGACGCTGGCGGCGCAGCTTTACAGCGAATTCCGCGAGTTTTTCCCGAAAAACGCGGTGGAATATTTCGTCAGCTACTACGACTACTACCAGCCCGAAGCCTACGTACCGCAGCGCGACCTGTTCATTGAAAAAGACTCCGCCATCAACGAGCACATCGAGCAGATGCGGCTGTCGGCCACCAAAAGCGTGCTGGAGCGCCGCGACACCATCATTGTCGGCACGGTCAGCGCGATTTACGGCATAGGCGCGCCCGAGGACTACACCCAGATGCGCTTTATTGCGCGCCTGGGCGACAAGATGGGCCAGCGCGACGTGATTGCGCGCCTGATTCGCATGCAATACACGCGCAACGAGCAGGATTTTGCGCGCGGCACCTTTCGCGTCCGCGGCGATGTGATCGACGTGTTTCCGGCCGAGCATTCCGAGCTGGCGATCCGCATCGAGCTGTTTGACGACGAGATTGAGTCGCTGCAGCTGTTTGACCCGCTCACGGGCCGCATCCGGCAGAAAATCCCGCGTTTTGTGGTCTATCCCAAAAGCCACTACGTCACGCCGCGCGACAAGGTCATGGCGGCGGTGGAAACCATCAAGCTGGAGCTGTCGGAGCGGGTAGGGCAGTTTGTGGCCGACGGCAAGCTGGTCGAGGCCCAGCGCATCGAGCAGCGCACCCGGTTTGACCTGGAAATGCTGAGCGAGATTGGCCACTGCAAGGGCATCGAGAACTACACCCGCCACCTCAGCGGTGCGCCGCCAGGCTCGGCGCCGTCCACGCTGTGCGACTACCTGCCGAAGGACGCGGTGATGTTTCTGGATGAAAGCCACGTCATGATCGGCCAGCTCAACGCCATGTACAACGGCGACCGGGCGCGCAAGACCACGCTGGTGGAATACGGTTTCAGGCTGCCCAGCGCGCTGGACAACCGGCCGCTCAAGTTTGAGGAGTTTGAAGCCAAGATGCGGCAGGCGATTTTTGTTTCTGCGACGCCAGCGGCCTACGAGCAGCAACATGCCGGCCAGGTGGTGGAGCAGGTGGTGCGGCCCACCGGCCTGGTCGACCCGGAGGTGGAAGTGCGGCCGGCCGTCAGCCAGGTTGACGATGTACTGCAGGAAATCCGTATCCGGGTCGAGAAAAACGAACGGGTGCTGATCACCACCCTGACCAAACGCATGGCCGAGCAGCTGACCGACTACCTGAGTGAGAACGGCGTCAAGGTGCGTTATCTGCACAGCGACGTGGACACGGTCGAGCGGGTCGAGATTCTGCGTGACCTGCGTCTCGGTGCTTTCGATGTACTGGTCGGCATCAACCTGCTGCGTGAAGGGCTGGACCTCCCGGAAGTGTCCCTGGTGGCGATCCTGGACGCCGATAAAGAGGGTTTTCTGCGCTCCGCCGGGTCCCTCATCCAG
>NZ_JANOAL010000313.1:0-3066 GCF_031411155.1 Polaromonas sp.
CTTTGACATGAGCGAGTACATGGAGCGCCATGCCGTGAGCCGCCTGATTGGCGCACCGCCGGGCTATGTCGGGTTCGACCAGGGCGGGCTGCTGACCGAGGCGGTGACCAAGAAGCCGCATTGCGTGCTGCTGCTTGACGAGATCGAGAAGGCGCACCCGGACATCTTCAACGTGCTGCTGCAGGTCATGGACCACGGCACCCTGACCGACAACAACGGGCGCAAGGCCGATTTCCGCAACGTGATCATCGTCATGACGACCAATGCCGGCGCCGAGACCATGAACAAGGCGACCATCGGCTTTACCAACCCGCGCGAAGCCGGCGACGAGATGGCCGACATCAAGCGCCTGTTCACGCCCGAGTTCCGCAACCGCCTCGATGCGGTGGTGAGCTTCAAGGCGCTTGATGAAACCGTCATCCTGCGCGTCGTCGACAAGTTCCTGCTGCAGCTAGAGACCCAGCTGGCCGAGAAGAAAGTGGAGGTGACTTTCACCGACACGCTGCGCAAGTACCTGGCCAAGAAGGGGTTTGACCCGCTGATGGGCGCGCGCCCGATGCAGCGCCTGATCCAGGACACGATTCGCCGGGCGCTGGCCGATGAGTTGCTGTTTGGACGCCTGACCGAAGGCGGCCGCCTGACGGTGGACATGAAGGTCACGACCGATGAAAAGGGCGTGGAAACCGGTGAGGTCGAGCTCGACATCCAGCCGCTGCCCAAGCGCGAGGGCCGCGCCAAGCCCGAGCCCGAGGCGGCGGCGGAAACCAGCTGACGGCCCGCAGACCTTCAGCGACCCCCAAAAGGCCGTTAGCATCACGCTAGCGGCCTTTTTTATGTCGCTATTAAAATTATAGCTACCACCGCAATAACCACGGGGGCTGTGGCCTAGTTTCGCGAATAAAGAGTAAAAAACCAGCATGGCAGCACACACTTTTCTCTGGCACGACTACGAAACCTTCGGCATCAACCCGCGCCGCGACCGCCCCGCGCAGTTTGCCGGCATCCGCACCGACGCCGAACTGAACGAAGTGGGCGAGCCGCTGATGATTTACTGCCGGCCCGCCAATGACTACCTGCCCGACCCCGACTCCTGCCTGATCACCGGCATCACGCCGCAGCTGTGCCTGGAGCGCGGCCTGGCTGAGCACGTCTTTGCCGAGCAGATTGAGCAGGTGCTGGCCGAGCCCGGCACGATTGGCGTGGGCTACAACACCGTCCGTTTTGACGACGAGGTGACGCGCCACCTGTTCTGGCGCAACCTGATCGACCCCTACGGCCGCGAGTGGCAAAACGACTGTGGCCGCTGGGACCTGCTCGACGTGGTGCGCATGGCCTACGCCTTGCGGCCCGAGGGCATCGAGTGGCCGATCAAGGACGACGGCCGGCCCAGCTTCAGGCTCGAAGACCTGGCGCGCGCCAACGGGCTCATGCACGAGGCCGCGCACGATGCGCTGTCAGACGTGCGCGCCACCATCGCACTGGCGCGGCTGATCCGCTCGGCCCAGCCCAAGCTGTTTGACTTTTGCCTCGGTCTGCACAAAAAAGACCGGGTCGCCGCCGAACTGGGCCTGCCGGCCAGCCCGCAGACGGCCAGGCCTTTTTTGCATGTGTCAGGCATGTTCGCGCCCGAGCGCGGCTGCCTGGCCGTGATGTGGCCGCTGGCCACGCACCCGACCAACAAGAACGAGCTGCTGGCTTGGGACCTGGCGCACGACCCGGGCGAGCTGCCGCTGCTCGACGTGGCGACACTGCGCCAGCGCCTGTTCACCAGGTCGGCCGATTTGCCGGAGGGCGTGCAGCGCCTGCCGCTCAAATCCGTGCACCTGAACAAGTCGCCCATGGTGGTGCGCAAGCTGCAAACCCTGAGCCCGGAGATGGCGGCGAAGTGGGGCGTGGACATGGACGCGGCGCTGCGCCATGCCGAAATAGCGGCAGGCTTGCCCGACATGAGCGCGATCTGGCCGGCGGTGTTTCAGCGCCCCAAGGAGGCCGCGCCCGATGTCGACGAAGACCTGTACGGCGGCTTCATCGGCAACGCCGACCGCAGGCGGCTGAACCAGCTGCGTGCGCTGTCGCCCGTGGAACTGGCGCACAGCCGCACCGGCTTTGACGACGACCGGCTGGCAGAACTGCTGTTGCGCTACCGCGCCCGCAACTTTGCCGAAACGCTGACGCCCGAAGAGGCCGAGCGCTGGGACGCCCATCGCGCGGCGCGCCTGCTGGACGGCGAGGGCGGCGCCCGCAATGTCGATGAACTGCTGGCCCGGATCGATGAGCTGTCGGAAACGGCCGATGAGCGCGGGGAGGCGGTTTTGGGGGCTTTGTATGAGTATGCGGAGGCCATTGCGCCTGAGGTGCAGTAGGTTGAGGCTCTTGGTTTTTGCAATCGGGCGGGGGTAGCCCGGCCTGGTCGTGAAAGCCGCCCGCTATAAATACATTAGCTGCCTGCGCCCATCCCTATTGGGCTAGCCGCTTATTTGATGCACAGAAAACGACTCGCAGCATCAAATTCGACCCGCCCGAAGCGCGCTACGCCCGGTTTCAGCACGAAAACAGCGCTTTTCACCCTCAAATAAACCTGCAACCCAATAGCAGCGAGCGCAACCAGCTATAAACTTAATAGCATCAGCCAGCCCCGGCCTGCCACGGCAGATGCTTCTGCATCACGCTCTGGTACAGCGCGCTGGCCTCAAACCGCGCCAGCCAGCCAACCAAATGCGGCCAGGGCTGGGCCGCAAACCACGCGCCACCGGCCTGGTGCGCCTGCGCAAACCGCAGCGCGTCGCCTGAATGCTCCTGGGAGTGGCGGGCTACAAGCATTCGCCCGTCAGCCCTTGGGCGAATCCAATTCTGTCGTTTTGACAAGTCAACTTTAACCCTCTGCAGGCTGCAGGCTGCAGCCACACCCCAGCAGCGATAATCCCCGCATGTCTTCTTCCCCCAAAGTTCTATTCGGCTTTCATGCCGTGGGCGTTCGCCTGAAAACCGCCCCCAAGTCGGTGCTGGAGGTGTTTTTTGATGCCTCGCGCCGCGATGCGCGTATGCGCCAGTTCACCGACCGGGCGC
>NZ_JANOAL010000314.1:0-4617 GCF_031411155.1 Polaromonas sp.
CAGTCACCCCGCTTGACTTGACGCCGGAGCAGGCCACAAGAGGCGTGCTGGGCATCATCGAGACGATGGCCGACGGCGGAAAAATTCCGGCTTCTGCCGGTGCGGCCGTCAAGATTGCCGACGTCGAGCTCGACGCCCCGCTGCCCATACCCAGGCGCAATCTCTGGTGCGTCGGGCGCAATTACCACGCCCACGCCAGGGAGTTGTCGGCTTCGGTCTTCAAGGGCAACGACCAGAACGCAGAATCCTGGCCGATTGTCTTTACCAAGGTGCCGGAGTGTGTCGTCGGGCCGCATGATGACGTGTTGGTGCCGAGCGAAGTATCGACGCAGATCGACTATGAGGCCGAGCTGGCCGTGGTCATCGGTAAGGGTGGCAAGAACATTACCCGCGCCGCCGCGCTGGACCATGTGTTCGGTTACACGGTGGTCAACGACGTGACGGCGCGCGATGTGCAGATGCGGCATGGGCAGTGGGACATGGGCAAGTCCTTCGACACCTTCTGCCCGATGGGCCCGTGGATCGTGACCGCCGACGAGTTCGACGGCACCCGGACGCGTGTGCGCTGCTGGGTCAATGGCGAACTTCGCCAGGACGGGCCAACCGAGAACATGATTTTTGACATCCCCACGCTGATCGAAACCATTTCGCGGGGCATCACGCTGTACCCGGGGGACGTGATTGCCACCGGGACGCCGGCCGGTGTGGGGATGGGCATGAAGCCGCCGCGCTACCTGAAGGCGGGTGATGTGGTGCGCATCGAGATCGACGGCCTCGGCTCCATCGAAAACCGCTTCGTCTGAGAACCCGGACATGACAACCCACATGTTGAACGACCTGGCGGTGGAGATCGATGGCCAGGGCGACGCGCTGCTGTGCATTCACGGGCTGGGTGGCTCGTCCAACACCTGGACGCCGCTGTTGCCGGTGCTGGCCGGCTTCAAGGTGATTCGTCCCGATTTGCCGGGCAGTGGCCGCTCCAGCCTGCCAGCGCAAGCGCTTTCCATCGAGGGCTACGTCGCGGCCATTGAAAGTGTGCTTGCCAGTCTGGGCGCGGAGTCTGTCCATGTGATGGCCCACTCCATGGGGACCATCGTTGCGCAGCACCTGGCCGTACGCAACCCCGGCAAGGTCAAAACGCTTGCCCTTTTCGGCCCGCTGGTCGCGCCGCCGGAGGCCGCCCGGCCCAACATCGCTGCCCGGGCGAAATTGGCGCGAGGCGGAGCAGCCAGCATGCAGGAGATCGCCGACGCCATTGTGCAGGGCGCGACCAGCCGGGAAACCCGGGAGCAGCAACCGGCCGTGGTGGCACTGGTGCGCGAAAGCCTGATGCGCCAGTCACCAGAAGGCTACGCGCAGAGCTGCGAAGCCCTCGCGGGCGCTCAGCCGGCAGAGATTGAACGCATCGCCGTTCCCACCCTTCTCGTCACCGGTGACCAGGACGGGGTTGCCCCGCCTGCCAGCGTTGCGGCCATGGCTGCCCGCATCGCGGGCTGCCGGCAGGTCGTGCTTGACGGCTGCGGCCATTGGGCCACCTGCGAAAAGCCGCAGCGTTGCATGCAGGAGCTGGAACAGTTTTACGCCTTGGGCCGCTGATTTTTGAGGTTTCATTTTTCATCAACCATGGCCCGCCACTACAGGGCCGAAGGAGACACACATGAACCGCATCGCATTTACCAACGTCAACATCTTCGATGGCTCCGGCGAAGCCACCTTCAAGGGCGAGGTCCTGGTGGAAGGCAAGCGCATTGTCGAGGTCGTGCGCTCGCCAGGCCGCGTCAGCACCGAGGGGGTCCGTGTGATCGACGGCAAGGGCCGCTTCCTCATGCCCGGCATGACCGAGGCGCATACCCATTTTTCCTGGAACGACCAGCCTTCGCTGGCCGCTATCCAGTTCATGCCGCCGGAAGAACACATTCTGTGGTGCGTGCGCGTGGCCAAGCGCTACCTGGACATGGGCTGGACCTCGGCCATAGGCGCGGCAGCCGCCAAGCCACGCCTTGACGTCGTGTTGCGCAACGCCATTGAAGCGGGCGAGTTCCCCGGCCCGCGCTACCTGGCCGGCAGCCAGGAGATCACCACCATAGGCGCGCTCGGGGACAACACCTTGCCGCACATGCCGTTTGAGGAGCTCAGCTTTGGCAGCGTGTGCAGCGGCCCGGAGGAAATCCGCCGCTCCGCCCGCACCTTCATCAAGTACGGTGTTGACCATCTCAAGATCAACCTGTCGGGCGAGTACATCGCCGGCCTGCCGGCCGAGATGTCGCCGTTTGCCGAGGACGAGGTGGCGATGCTGGCGCAGGAGGCCAGGCGCTATGGCAAGCGCATGGCCGCGCATGCCCGGTCCAGCGAATCGGTGAAGCAATGCGTGCGGCATGGCATCGAGATGATCTACCACGCCAGCTTCGCCGACGAGGAGGCGCTGGACCTGCTGGAAGCCGCGAAAGACAGGCATTTCGTCGCGCCTGGCATCGGCTGGTTGATACGCACCAATTACAACGCGGCCGAGTACGGCATCACCGAGTCCGTAGCGGAGACCATGGGCTACAAGCGCGAACTGGAGGTGGCGGCGGAGTCGCTTCGCAAGATGCACAAGCGCGGTATCCGCATCCTGCCGGGCGGTGACTATGGCTTTGCCTGGATGCCGCATGGCACCAATGCCAACGATCTGCAGTACTTTGTCGACTACATCGGCATGACGCCGGCCGAGGCGCTGCGTGCGGCAACCGGCCTTGGCGGGCAGATCATGCAGCGGCCGGATGAACTCGGGCAATTGAAAGCCGGGTTCCTGGCGGACCTCGTTCTGGTGGACGGCGATCCGCTGGGCAATCTGGCGATTCTGACCGACCCGGCCAAAATCAATCTGGTGATGAAGGACGGCGTTATCCACAAGGACTGCGCCACCCCCGTTCCGGCGCAGGCTGCACTGCACTTGCCGGGCGCTGACTACCCGCTGCGTGAAGAGGGCATCAGGGAGGCGATTGCCGCGGAAGCAGTCTGAGGGCGTTGGCAGGGGCCGGCTGCGAAGGGCGGTCATCTGCCGCAGACGGTTTTTGCCGTCAGCTTGCTTACGCCTTTTCCTGCAGGCGTTTCAGTACATCCTGCATCGCCGGAGCCATATCGGTGTGGTGATGGAACACCTTCCACGCGCCCGCCTCGCGGCGATAGATGTTGGTGGCGCGATGGTCGATGCTGACCGGATGGCCGCCAAGCTTGATTTGTCCGCGCTCGACGCCCAATTCGTAGGCCATGTCACCGGCGACCTGAATCATCTGGTCCTCCAGTTTGACCTGTCCGTCCGTTGAAATATGGGCGACCTGTTCGAAGGATTCCCGAACCTCGTTCCACCCGACTTGCCGACCCCCTATGGGGTGCATGGTGGTGACGGCCTCGCTATGCGACCAAACGTCTGCGAGTGAGGCGGCATCGCCACTGACCATGCGGCTTATCGCTGCGTAGAACTGCCCGGAGGCTTTGCGTACTTCCTCTTCTTCTGTTGACATGGATGGTTCTCCTGGTCGATAAAAGCGTGATTCGTGATGCATCACGTACCTGTGTTGCGGTTTAGGTCAGCCTGGGATCTCCTGCTGGCTGCGGCAACAGGCTGACTATGGCCCTGTCCTCCCGGTTTGCCCATTACCTGACAGGGAGACTGGCGCTTATTGTGAAACTATCTGTTTCCAGGTGTGCTTCAGGGCCAGCGAAAGGCCAGCGATACGCTGGTTGCCATTCCCCCTCCAACGAAGCGCCCGTGCCGGGGCGGCGGCGCACCAGACCGTAGCGCCATGGCGTTGCGATGCGCAAGCTTCAAAACGGTTTTTGCCTTACGATATTCTATGGCGGCTGACTCTTCGAGGGTTTCAGCCCGGCAAGTCCGATTCTGTCGAACGCGCCGGCAAACCGCGCCTTAAGTTTCGATTACCTGGGCAACATCGCCCGGCAGTTGACCCAGCCGCGTTGGAGCGGGGAGGGATCGTCATGACAACCGTGGTAGACATCCTCAAGTCTAAAGTCGACCTGGTCGTTCACACCATCGGGCCCGCCGCCTCGGTGTTCGATGCCGTCAAGCTGATGACAGAGAAGAACATCGGCGCGCTGGTGGTCGTGCAAGGCGAACAGGTCATCGGTATCGTCTCCGAACGCGACTTCGCGCGCAACCTGGTGCTGACGGCACGTTCGCCGAACGAAACGCCGGTGCGCGACATCATGGCGACCCTGGTCATGGTCGTGCCGCCCCAGCGCACCAGCGAGGAATGCATGGCGCTGATGACCGAGCACCGCCTGCGCCATCTGCCGGTGATGGACGCCGGCAGGCTGACCGGCCTGGTCTCGATCGGTGATCTGGTCAAGGACATCCTCTCCGAGCAGAAGTTCATCATCGAGCAACTCGAGCACTACATCGCCGGCCAACGAGCTTGATCCGGCCCGGCAGCGCCGGCCAATGCCCATGCGAACACCTGTCCCCCTGTGAGACAACAAAAAACCCGCGATGCCTGGCAAGCATGCGGGTTCCGAGGGGTTCTGATCCGTCTGAAATCATCAGATGGTGCCCGGGGCCGGAATCGAACCGGCACGCCTTTCGGCGGGGGATTTTGAGTCCCCTGCGTCTACCAATTT
>NZ_JANOAL010000315.1:0-2979 GCF_031411155.1 Polaromonas sp.
GATATTCAATGTCGCAACTGTGATTCCGGCGAGGGTGAAGCTCTCTAAAGTTTGCTCCATCGATCAACCACCCATGGAGCCCACTGAAATGATGAACATGCCCGACCTGATCCGCCTGCGCAACGGCGAAAAAGTCCAGAACACCTTCTCGGCGAAAGAATACGCCGGCCGCATGGCCAAGGTTCGCAAGCACATGGGCGAGAACAACATCGACGCCGTGTTGTTCACCTCCTACCACAACATCAACTTCTACAGCGACTTCCTGTACTGCTCGTTCGGACGCTTCTACGGCCTGGCCGTGACCCACGACAAGACCACGGTCATCGCCGCCAACATCGACGGCGCCCAGCCCTGGCGCAAAGGCGTTGCCGACGACATGCTGACCTACACCGACTGGCAGCGCGGCAACTATTTCCGCGCCGTGCAGGCCTGCATCCCCAACAAGGGACGCGTCGGTATCGAGTTCGACCACCTGCCGATCGAGCGCCTGGAGATGCTCAAGGCGGCGCTGCCCAATGTGGAGTTTGTCGACATCGCCGCCGCCTGCATGAAGATGCGCATGATCAAGACGGCCGAGGAAATCGAGTTCATCGCCAACGGCGCGCAGGTCTGCGACATCGGCGGCGCGGCGCTGGTGGCGGCCGTCAAGGAAGGCGTGCCCGAGCACGAGGTCGCGCTGGCCTCCACGCAGGCCATGGTGCGCGAGATCGCCAAACGCTACCCGCATACCGAACTGATGGACACCTGGACCTGGTTCCAGTCCGGCATCAACACCGATGGTGCCCATAACCCCGTCACCACGCGCAAGGTGCAAAAGGGCGACATCCTGAGCCTGAACTGCTTCTCGATGATCTCGGGCTACTACACGGCCCTGGAGCGCACGCTGTTCCTGGACCACGCCTCCGACGCGCATTTGCGGCTGTGGGAGATCAACTGCAAGGTGCACGACGAAGGCAAGAAGCTGCTGGTGCCGGGCGCCAAGTGCAGCGACATCGCCCTTGAGCTCAACAAGATCTTCGCCGAGCACGACCTGCTGAAATACCGCACCTTCGGCTACGGCCACTCGTTTGGCACCTTGAGCCACTACTACGGCCGCGAAGCCGGGCTGGAGTTGCGCGAAGACATCGACACCATCCTGGAGCCCGACATGGTGATCTCGATGGAGCCGATGCTCATGCTGCCCGAGGGCATGCCGGGCGCTGGTGGCTACCGCGAGCACGACATCCTGGTGATCACCAAGGACGGCAACCGCAACCTCACCGCCTTCCCTTACGGTCCCGAGCACAACATCATCAAGGCTTGATGGAGCGCCAGGCCGGGTTTCAATTCGCCGCCTATCCGGCTTGGCACATGCCGAAGTTCAGGCGGCAAAATTACACAAGGAGACAATATCATGAGTATTGACAACAGCGCTGGATTCAACCGACGGAACTTCCTGAAGACCACAGGTGCCGCCGCCGTGCCGGCCAGCTTCTTCATTGGAGGAACTGCGCGCGCGCAGACGCCGACTACGCTGAATATGCTTGCCTGGTATGGGCACGGCGAGCCAGACATCGTGGCCGAATTCGAGGCGCAGAACAATTGCAAGATCAAGCCGAAGTACTACACCGGCGGCGACAACATGCTCGCCCTGATCTCGCAGTCGCCCGTGGGAACCTACGATCTCATTCTCTCCGACGCGGAGTACGTGCCGCAACTGCAAAAAGCCGGCTACGTCGAAAAGCTCAACCCGAAAGACTACGCATTCGACGACTTCTTTCCCGAATTCCAGAAGTTCCCCGGTCACTGGCAGGGTAATGACCTCTATGCGGTGTTGACGCGCTTCGGCTTCCTCGGCGTGGCCTACAACACCGACGCGGTGTCGGAGAAAAAGGCACGGTCGTACAAGGTGTTCTGGGACCCGGCCTACAAGGGCAAGGTTGGTCACTTTGATTGGTATCTGCCCAGCATGGGCCAGATCAGTCTGCTCAATGGCAACAAGAGCCCATTTGACCTTAGCGCAGCGCAGTTCTCGAAGCTGAAGGACACCGTCAAGACCTTGCGTCCGCAGGTCGCCGGATTCTTCGACTACGGTGGCACGTTCGGCGGGTTGAAGAGTGGCCAGCTCCAATTGGTGTGCGGTATCGGCGACTGGATCACCGGCGTGCTGAAAAAATCCGGTGCCAAGGTAGATTCGGTGGTGCCAGACGAGGGCGGCCTGCAATGGACTGAATCATTTTCCATCGGCAAGGCCAGCAAGAGCCAGGAGCTGGCAAAAAAGTTCATCCAGTACATCACTTCAGCCAAGGGACAGCTCGCCTCAGCGCGCATGGCCGCCTACCCGGCGATGATTCCGAACAAGAAGGGCTGGGTAATGCTCAATGCCGCCGACCCAGCCGAAGCCAAGCGGCAGGGCATGGTGCTGACCGGACATAGCTGCCTCGACGACATCCGTTCGGGCAAGATCCGCTTCCGTGAGTTGCCTCGCCAGCAGCCGATCGAAGACTGGAACGACTTCTGGTCTAGCTACAAGATGCGGACCTGATCACTTTGCGCGCGGGCGGCTGAGCAAGTGGCCGCCAGTGCGCAATTGAGAGTGAACCCATCGCCGCCATCGGCACCCATTGTGCAGGAGCAAAAGCAATGACAAAGCAAGTAAATCAGCGGCGCTGGCCGTTGATCGGTCCACCATTACTATGGCAGTTGGCGTTCTTCGCGCTGCCATTGCTGTTCCTGGTCGTCATCTCATTCTGGTCGGTGCAGAACTTTCGGCTCGAACCGGACTTCACCTTCAAGAACTGGGTCACGATGATGACCCGCGATACCTTCTGGTCCGCCTACGGCTATACGTGGCAGCTCGCGCTCGGTGCGGCCTTTCTGGCCTCGCTGCTCGCGTTGCCAGCGGCCTACAGCATCACCTTCCATCTGTCCGAGCGCGCCCGCGGCATCGCGGTCATGCTGCTCGTTGTGCCATTTTTTACCTCCTACCTTGTGCGGGCC
>NZ_JANOAL010000316.1:0-6483 GCF_031411155.1 Polaromonas sp.
GTCGTGTTCGGCAATTACCAATGCAGTCATTTTTTGTTCCAAAAAATTATTCAATCAGTTGAGGACAGAGCTTGTTCACTTCGTGTAACTACGGTCTTTCCCGCAAAGTTATCGACTTGTAGCTGCGGTCTTTCCCGCAAAGTTTCAGATGACTTTCGCTTCGTTTTTGAGTTTGTCCACCAGCGCCGCCACGTCGGCCACCTTGATACCGGCGCTGCGCTTGGGCGGCTCGCTGACCTTGAGGGTTTTCAGGCGCGGCTTGACATCGACGCCCAGGTCTTCGGGTTTGAAGTTGTCGAGCTGCTTTTTCTTGGCCTTCATGATGTTGGGCAGCGTGACATAGCGCGGCTCGTTCAAACGCAAATCGGTGGTGATGATGGCCGGCAAGGTGATGGACAGCGTTTCCATGCCGCCATCGACCTCGCGCATGACGACGGCCTTGCCGTCGGCCACATCCACCTTGGAGGCAAAGGTGGCTTGCGGCCAGCCCAGCAGCGCGGCCAGCATCTGGCCGGTCTGGTTGCAGTCATCGTCAATCGCCTGCTTGCCCAGAATCACCAGTTGCGGCTGTTCTTTTTCGACCAGGGCCTTGAGCAGCTTGGCCACGGCCAGCGGCTGCAGTTCTTCGGCGGTCTCGACCAGGATGGCGCGGTCCGCGCCTATGGCCATGGCGGTGCGCAGGGTTTCCTGGCACTGCAGCACGCCGCAGCTCACGGCAATCACCTCGGTCACGGCGCCTTTTTCCTTCAGGCGCGTGGCTTCTTCGACGGCAATCTCGTCGAAGGGGTTCATGCTCATCTTGACATTGGCGATGTCGACGCCAGTGCCGTCTGATTTGACGCGGACTTTGACGTTGTAGTCGACTACACGCTTGACGGGTACCAAAACCTTCATGACGGGGCTCCAGAGTTTATTGATTAACGTTGACGTTGACGTAAAGGTAAGCTTTGCATTCTATGCTGCGGCATTCATGGTGCGCCCAACCGGGCCGCCAGGCGAGGATATTCGTGGCGGTCGAAAAAAAAGAACGGTCGTTCTATTTTTTGAATTATAAATCGCGGAAGCTGTGGAATTAGAGCACCCTACCCAACAGAATGGAAACATTGCGCAACCAACGCCCGGCAAGGCTCAGGCGGGAGTGGCTGGCCTTGTCGGGCCGGCGGGTGCAGCAGCCTCGGCCGGTGCAGCCGGTTCACCCGGAATGGACCGCGTGTGCAGCACCCGCTGCGGGTACGGAATCTCGATCTTGTGCTCGCGCAGCGATTGCAGCACCCGCAGGTTGATGTCGGAACGCAGGTTTTGCTGGCCGTTTTCCGGGTCGATGATCCAGTAATTGAGCGTGAACTCCAGGCCATCAGGGCCAAAGTTGGTCAGGGCGGCCGAGGGTTCGGGGTCACGCAGCACGCGGCCTTGCTTCTGGGCGGCAGCCTTGAGCAGGCCCATCACCAGCGCCGCATCGCTGTCATAGCCGACCGACACCACGGTGGCCTGCAGCACCCGCGAGTCGGTCAGCGACAGGTTTTCAATCCGGTTGCTGATGAACATCTCGTTGGGCACGATGGACTCGCGCCCCGATGCCGCGCGCACCACGGTGTAGCGGGCGTTGATGTCGGTGATGCGGCCCTCGAAGCTGTCGACCCGCACGTTGTCGCCAATGCGCACGCTGCGCTCGGCCAGCATGACAAAGCCACTGACATAGCTGGCCGCCAGCTTTTGCAAGCCAAAGCCCACGCCCACGCCGATGGCGCCGCCCAGCACCGACAGCGCCGTCAGGTCTATGCCCACCGACGACAGCGCCAGCAGCAGACCGACAAACATCAACACCACGCGGGTCGCGTTGCTGATTGCCTTGCGCAGCGACAGCTCGCTGCCGGTGGCCTGGCGCAGCAGGCGCGCCTCGATGGCGGAGGAAATCCACAGCGTGATCAGCAGCACCAGGGAGGCGGTCAGCACACCTTCGAGCAGGGTGCGCACCGACAGCGTCGAATTGCCCACCTTCCAGTGGATGTTGTCAAGCTCCTCCAGGATCACCGGCAGCAGGCCGCTGACCCACAGCACCATGGCAATCCAGGCCAGCCAGGAGATGGTGCGCTCCAGCGCGGCGGCCCAGGGCGCTTTTTTAAACGCCACCTGCAAGACCTTGGCGCCGAGCCGGATCAGCGCCAGCGACAGCAGCACAGGAATCGCCACCTTGAACACGGCCAGCGGCGCCACCCGGGCCAGCAACGCCTGGGCCGCGTAGCCAAACGACAGCAGCAACAGCGGAAACAGCACCCCGTCAATAATCCGCCGGCCAAAAAGAATCGATGACTCGTTGTCGGCGACCCGGCGTGCCCGGCTCGCCACGCGCGCCACCAGCCAGGCCAGCAACACGCAGACAATCAGCGCGGCCAGTTCGGTCAGGGCCGTGGGCTGGGTCAGCGCCGCAAACCAGGCATCCAGGGTGTCAAAGCGGGCCGCGGGAGGTGATGAACGGGCGGGGGAAGTCAAGGACGTGGAAGCAAGACTCAGGATGCCGGCGCTGGCCATTCGGGTTTCCTTTTATCGACGAAGGCCTGCACGCCTTCCTGTGCCACGGCGTGGGCCATGTTGCAGGCCATGGTCTGCCCTGCCAGCTGATAGGCGGCCCGCACGCCGGTTTCGCGTTGTTGGTAAAAAAGCGCCTTGCCCATGGCAATCGCCTCGCGGGGTTTCAGCAGGATGGACTGAACCAGTTTTTCGACCTCGGCATCGAGCGCCTCCAGCGGCACGACCCGGTTGACCAGGCCGCGCACCCGCGCCTCGTCGGCGCTAATGAACTCGCCCGTCAGCAGCATCTCCATGGCCTGCTTGGCCGGCATGTTGCGCACCAGCGGCACACTGGGCGTGGCGCAAAACAGGCCCACGTCGATGCCGTTGACGCCAAAGGTGGCAGGGCTGGCCGCCACCGCCAGATCGCATTGCGCCACCAGCTGGCAGCCGGCGGCCGTGGCCAGGCCCTGCACCTGGGCGATCACCGGCACCGGCAAATCCTGAATCGCCAGCATCATGCGGCTGCACTGCGCAAACAATTGCTGGTAATAGGCCAGCTCGGGGCGGGCGCGCATTTCCTTGAGGTTGTGGCCGGCGCAAAAGGCCTTGCCCTGCGCCGACAGCACCACCACGCGGGCAGAGCCGTCACGCGCAATACCATCCAGCGCACCCTGCAGCGCGGCCAGCATGGCCTCGCTGAGGGCGTTGAACTTGCCGGGCTGGTTCAGCACCAGCCGGTGCACCCCGCGCGCGTCGTGGGTGTGCACAACGGGCAAGGCCAGGTCGTCGGTCGATGCACTCATGAATAACTCCTACAAATCGGCCAGCACGCGGATATGCGCTTCCACGCTGCGCGCCAGCGCCCGCAGGTTGTAGCCGCCTTCTAGCGATGACACGATGCGCCCCCTGGCATGGCGCTTGGCCACGTCCTTGATGCGCATGGTGATCCAGGCGTAGTCCTGCTCGACCAGGCCCAGCTGGCCCAGGTCATCGTCGCGGTGGGCGTCAAAGCCGGCGCTGATAAAAATCATCTCGGGCTTGAAGGCTTCCAGGCGTGGAATCCACATGGTTTCGATCATGTCGCGGATGTCCATGCCCTTGGTATAGGCCGGCACCGGAATGTTGACCAGATTGCTGGCGTGGCTTTCGGTGCCGCTGAAGGGGTATAGCGGATGCTGGAAAAAACTCAGCATCAGCACCCGGTTATCGCCGCGAATGATGTCTTCGGTGCCGTTGCCGTGATGCACATCGAAGTCCACAATCGCCACACGCTTCAGGCCATGGCGCTCCAGCGCATATTTGGCGGCAATCGCGATGTTGTTGAAAAAACAAAAACCCATGGCCTTGCCGCGCTCGGCATGGTGGCCGGGCGGGCGCACCGCGCAGAAGGCGTTTTCCATCTCACCGGCAATCACGCTGTCGGTGGCCGCCAGCGCGGCACCGGCCGCGCGCAGGGCGGCGGTCCAGGTGTGCACATTCATGGCGGTGTCGGGGTCGATCTGGGCGTAGGCCGGCCCCCCTGCCTTGATGTCGTCGGCCAGGCGGTCACTCAGGCCGCGAATCGCCGCCACCATCATGCGCTCATGCGCCAGCTCGATGTCGCCCAGCGGCGCCAGCGGCGCGTCGCGCCGGTCCAGCGCGTCGGCCACACCGGTGGCCAGCAGCCAGTCTTCAATCGCATCGAGCCGCTCCGGGCATTCCGGGTGACCCTCGCCCATCTCGTGCTTGCGGCAGTCTTTATGGGTGAAATATCCGGTGGCGTTCATGGCGTTGAAATTTTCGGTTAACGTCGTAACAATGCAAGTCAAAGAAAAGCTTCAGGCACTTTTAAATCAGCTTAACACGGTCATTGTCGGCAAGCCGGCGCAGGTGCAGGACTGCGTCGCCTGCCTGCTGGCCGGCGGCCACCTGCTGATTGAAGACGTGCCCGGCGTCGGCAAAACCACGCTGGCCCATGCGCTGTCGCGCTCCTTCGGCCTGCAGTTCTCGCGGGTGCAATTCACCGCCGACCTGATGCCCAGCGATTTGTCGGGGGTGTCGATTTACGAGCGCCAGAAGGAAAGTTTTGTCTTTCACCCCGGACCGGTGTTTGCCCAGGTGCTGCTGGCCGACGAGATCAACCGCGCCAGCCCCAAGACCCAGAGCGCGCTGCTCGAAGCCATGGAGGAAAAACAGGTCACGGTCGAGGGCGAAACCCGGCTGCTGCCGCTGCCGTTTTTTGTGATTGCGACGCAAAACCCGTATGACCAGCTTGGCACCTATGCCCTGCCCGAATCGCAGCTGGACCGTTTTCACATGCGGATTTCGCTGGGCTACCCGGATCGCGCCGCCGAGCGCGAACTGCTCAGGGGCAGCGACCGGCACGAACTGCTGGTAAAACTGCCGGCCGTGCTGGCACCGCACGATTTGCTGGAACTGCAGCAGCAGGTGATGCAGGTGCACGCCGCCGAGCCGCTGCTGAACTACCTGCAGGACCTGATTGCCGCCACCCGCTCGGGCCGCTGGTTTTTGCAGGGCCTGAGCCCGCGCGCCGGCATCGCCATCATGCGGGCCGCCAAGGCGCAGGCCTTTTTAAGCCACCGCGACTACGTCGCGCCCGATGACATCGCCGCCGTGCTGCCGCAAACCGCCGCGCACCGCCTGATTCCGGTCAGCGACGCGGGCCGCGGCGCGCTGGAGCAGGTGCACGCCATGCTTGACGCCGTGCCACTGCCCTGAGCGAGCACCAGCAGTTCGCCATGGCGACCCGGTCCTTCATGCCCCGTCCGCTGGCGCGCCTGCGCAGCCGCATGCAGACCTGGTTCGAGGCACGCCTGCCATTGACCGACAACGTCACGCTGACCCAGCGCACGGTCTACATTGTGCCGACCCGCGCCGGCTGGATGCTGGGCATCACCTTGCTGGTGCTGCTGGTGGCGTCCATCAATTACCAGCTCAACCTGGGCTACCTGCTGACTTTTTTGCTGGCCGGTAGCGCCCTGGTGGGCATGCACGTGTGCCACGGCACGCTGCGCGGGCTTGCTATGCATTTGATAGCGCCTCATGCGCATTACGCGGGGGCTAGCGCTACTTTTGATGTCAAACTGACGAATGCAAGGGGTTCCGCGCGACACGGCATTGGCCTGAGCGTGCTGAACCCGCAGGATGTCGACAAAAAAAAAGGCCGCGAGCGGCACTGGGCCTGGACCGATGTGCCGGCGCAGGGCAGCAGCGTGGTGCAGGTCGCTTTCACGCCGCCCCGGCGCGGCCTGCACCGCCTGCCCACGCTGACCGCAGAAACCCGTTTTCCGCTGGGCACCTTCCGGGTCTGGACCGTCTGGCGGCCCGCCGCGCAGATTCTGGTCTATCCGCTGCCTGAACCGATGCAACCGCCCCTGCCGCCGGGCGAGCCGCGCTCGTCGGGCGCAACGGCAGCCGCCCGGTCCCAAAGCACCGGCGAATTTGACGGCGTGCGCGGCTACCGGCGCGGCGACCCGATGAAGCTCGTGGTCTGGAAGAAGGCCGTCAATATTGACGAGCAGGGCAACGGGCTAATCGTGCGCGACACCCAGCAGGCGCAGCGGCATGAACTGTGGCTGGACTTCATGCAGGCGAGCACGGCCGATACCGAACACAAGCTGTCGCGGCTGTGTGCGTGGGTCTTGCAGGCCGACAAGTTGGGGCTGGACTATGGCTTACGTTTGCCTGGGCTGGAGATCAAGCCTGGCAGTGGAGAGGCGCACAAACGGCAATGTCTGGAGGCGTTGGCGCTATGTTGAGCGGCTTAATAAGACTTGCTTGTTCTGCCCACCGTGGTGTTTTACGACCGGAGGCCGGGATGTCGCCCCGGCGGGCGAGTTACTTTTCTTTGCTTCGCCAAAGAAACCTAACGAAAAGAAAGGCGACCCTGCTGTCTGCGACCCTTCGCTGCGCTACGGGCACCCTGCGGTGCTCAGTCCAGCCGGGGTCTCGTGCAAACTCGCCTGCGGCTCA
>NZ_JANOAL010000317.1:0-6225 GCF_031411155.1 Polaromonas sp.
AGATTCAGGCGCGCCTGGTAGACCGAGATGCCGTCCATTACCGAATCCGGCCGGGCCAGGTAGACAAACTCAAAGATGCAGGGGTTCAGCACCGGGGCATCGGCACATTGCTGTGCATGCACGTTGCCCTGCAGGTCGATAAAGATGGCCTCACCCGGCTCGATGTTGCGCTCGAACGTGTGTGAGGTGCCTTCCAGCGCGACCGATTCGCTGGCCAGCATCCAGGTGTCGGCCGAGCGCCCCAGGCATAAGGGGCGAATGCCAAACGGGTCGCGGAACGCCAGCACACCATGCCCGGCCAGCAAGGCAATCACCGCATACGACCCCTTGACGCGGCGATGCACCTTTTGCACGGCGGCAAAAATATCGGCGGGTTGCAGCGGCAGGCCACGCGTGGTTTTTTCGATCTCATGCGCCAGCACGTTGAGCAGCACTTCGGAATCGCTGTCGGTGTTGATATGGCGGTGATCCGTGTTGAACAGCTCGGCCTTCAGCTCGGCGGCATTTGTCAGGTTGCCGTTATGCGACAGCACCAGGCCAAACGGCGCGTTGACGTAAAACGGCTGCGCCTCGTCTTCGCTGTAGGCATTGCCGGCCGTCGGATAGCGCACCTGGCCCAGGCCCACCGTGCCCGGCAGGGCGCGCATGTTGCGGGTGCGAAACACGTCGCGCACCATGCCCTTGGCCTTGTGCATGAAGAACTTGCGCCCCTGCTGGGTGACGATGCCCGCCGCATCCTGGCCCCGGTGCTGCAGCAGCAGCAGGCCGTCATAAATCAGCTGGTTGACCGGGGCTTTGCTGACGACGCCGACTATTCCACACATAGATTGCTTTTCATGAATTGAGATACTTTCCAAACTGCTCCGGCAGCACGGGTTTGAGCCCCTTCAGCATGGCGCTCAGGGCCACCGCGCCCCTGGACTCGCGCCACCAGTCGCTGGTCCTGAGCGCCGTCATGTCCATCACCACCGTTGCCGCCAGCAACAAGATCAGGCCGCGCAGCAGGCCAAACGCAGCGCCCAGCGTGCGGTCCACCGGACGCAGGCCCATGGCTTCGACCAGCTTTTTCAGCAAGAAAGCCAGCAAGCCCGCCGCAAACACCGCCACAATAAAAATCAGCACAAACGCCGCCGCATGGCGCACCGGCGCCGACGCCGACTGGATTGGCAGGCGGGCCGCCAAGTCGGGCGCCAACCACTGCGCCAGATAAAACGACGCGGCCCAACCCAGCACCGACAACACCTCGTACACCAGCCCGCGCAAGGCGCCCAGCGCCATGGAAAAAACCAGCACCCCCAGCAAAATCCAGTCAACAGCCGCCACAACAATCCTGACGACTGGCTTTTATAAAGTCAGGATGGCGGCCGGCAAATCAAGGGACTTGATCTTGCTGGCGGCCTTTTCGGCCTCGGCCTTGCTGGCAAACGGCCCCACGCGCACACGGATGCGTTTGCCGTCCTTGGTTTCAGCGACCTGGGTATAGGTTTTGAGGCCGGCTTTTTCGAGCTTGAGGCGCGCCTCGCGGGCCTTGGCCACGTCGGCAAACGCGCCGACCTGCACCACCATGCGGCCTTCCACCTCGGCGCCCGAGGGCTTGGCCGGCGCCTGGTCGCCGCCATTGAGCAGGGCGCTGGCACGCGCGGCGTCATCGCCGGCGGCGGGCTTGGGGGCGGGTTTGGCTTCGGATTTGGCTTCGGGCTTGGCCTGCGCCTTGACTTCCGGCTTTGGCTCCGCTTTCGGCTCGGGTTTTGCTTCGTTTTTGATAGCTGGAAGCGCCTGTGTTACCTGGGCTGGAGCCGGTTTTGACGGCAAAATCTCTTCCTTGGGGGCGAGGCTGGCGGTGTCGGCGACTTTTTCGCCCGATGCCGCGGCCGGCGCGGCCGCCGGGCCCTTGGCCGGTGGCGGATTCAGCGGCCTGACGCTGTTTTTGCCGGGAATTTCAATCGGGATGTCGACCGCCAGCGGCCGCGGCTGGGTGTCGAACAGCAGCGGAAATCCGACCACGCCAATCAGCACCAGCACGGCAGCGCCAATCAGGCGGTGCTTGGCGCGCTTGCGCATGACTTCCACGCTTTCCGTTGGAGCGGCTGACCCGGCGGTGGGGGCAGCATTGGCGCCGCCCCGGCGGAAGTTGAAAAACGGCATGGTGAGTTGGAAGTCCGTTGACGGTTAAGTGGGGCTGGGCCTGCCCAACACGGTCTGTGACAAGACCGCAAAGGCCATGGGCAGGCTGGCTGTTCAGGGCTTTCGGCTTCAGCCGGCCAGGTGGGGGGCCACAAGACGCGGCACGCCGTCCTTCAAAATACCGCCCACCGTGTAGAACGAGCCGAACACCACGATTCTATCAGCGGGGGTTGCCGCCTTGACGGCCGCCTGCAGGGCCTGCTCGGGGCTTTGCCAGGTGCTGGCGCTGACATCGTTGCGGGTTTGCAGCGCCGCCCACCGGCTTTTCAGCGATTCGGCGCTGGCGGCCCGCGCCGTCGGCAAATCGGTGAAATACCATTTGTCGATCAAGGGGCTGACGCGCACCAGCATGGGCGCCAGGTCTTTGTCGGCCATGGCCCCAAACACCGCATGGGTGCAGGGGTAAAAGCCCATGGCATCGAGGTTTTCGGCCAGCGCCGCGACCGAATGCGGGTTGTGCGCCACGTCCAGCACCAGCGTCGGCTGGCCCGGCACGATCTGGAAGCGCCCCGGCAGTGCGACCATGGACAGGCCGTTGCGCACCGCCTGGGCCGTGATGGGCAGGCGATCGCGCAGCGCCGTCAGCGCCGCCAGCACGCCGGCGGCATTGACCAACTGGTTGGCGCCGCGCAGCGCGGGGTAGGCCAGCCCGGCATAGCGCCGGCCACGGCCGGCCCAACCCCATTGCTGCTTGTCGCCCGAAAAATTGAAGTCATGACCGAAGCGCCACAAGTCAGCGCCGACCTGCGCCGCATGCTCCACGATGCTTTGCGGCGGCATCGGGTCGCTGACGATGACGGGTTTGCCGGCGCGCATGATGCCGGCTTTTTCCCGGCCAATGCTTTCGCGGTCGTTACCCAAAAACTCCATGTGGTCCAGGTCGATGCTGGTGATCACCGCGCAGTCGGTGTCCAGCAGATTGACGGCATCGAGCCGCCCGCCCAGGCCCACCTCCAGAATCACCACATCCAGGCCCGATTCAGCCAGCAACTGCAGGATGGCCAGGGTCGTGAATTCGAAGTAGGTCAGCGAAATTTCATCGCCATTTTGGCCTCTAGCCCTTTCAACACGGTCGAAAGCAGCTATCAAATCAGTAGCATCTACCATCTCGCCACGAATCCGGCAGCGCTCTTCAAAATGCACCAGATGCGGTGAGGTGAACAGGCCGGTGCGGTAGCCGGCCTGCAGCAAGATGGCCTCCAGCATGGCGCAGGTCGAGCCCTTGCCGTTGGTGCCGGCCACCGTGATGATGGGACAGGCAAAGGCCAGCCCGAGCCGCTGGGCCACGGCCTTGACGCGCTCCAGCCCCAGGTCTATGGCTTTGGGGTGCAGCTGCTCGCAATAGGCCAGCCATTGATCCAGCGTTTTGTCCAGGGTTTTGTCGGGGGGGGTCATGTCTTTCCTACTGGCCCGCATTGTCGCGCAGAGTGGGCACACACCCGTTGACGTTCACTGCGTGTAACGTCCTCCCCCCTTGCCGGGGCGGCGCCTGCGGCCGGCAAAGCCGGACCGCGGCCCCTGCTGAGAAGATTATTTCAATTCGCCGTTTTTCAGGTGACGAAGCGCTGCAGGGCGGCCATCAGCTGGTGCAAAATGCCGGGCTCGTTGAAGGCGTGGCCGGCGTCGTCGACGATGTGAAACTCGGCCTCGGGCCACACGCGGTGCAGGTCCCAGGCGGTTTTGGCGGGCGTGCAGACATCGTAGCGGCCCTGCACGATCACGCCCGGAATTCCGGCCAACTTGCCGGCATCGCGAATCAGCTGGCCTTCTTCGAGCCAGCCTTCGTGCACGAAATAGTGGTTTTCGATGCGCGAAAAGGCCAGCGCAAAGTCGTCGCCCTCGTGCTTGGCGCTGGCCTCGGGGTCGGGCAGCAGCCGTATGGTCTGGCCCTCCCACAGGCTCCAGGCCTTGGCGGCGGCCAGCTGCTCGGCCCGGTTGCTGCCGACCAGGCGCTTGCGGTAGGCGGCCATCAGGTCGCCGCGCTCGGCCGGCGGAATCGGCGCCAGAAACCGTTCCCACAGGTCCGGATACAGCCAGGACGCGCCTTCCTGGTAATACCAGAGCAGCTCGGCGCGGCGCAGCGTGAAGATGCCGCGCACGATCAGTTCGGACACGCGCGCCGTATGGGTCTGGGCGTAGGCCAGCGCCAGCGTGCTGCCCCAGGAGCCGCCAAACACCAGCCAGCGCTCAACGCCCAGCAGCGTGCGTAGGCGCTCGATGTCGGCCACCAGGTCCCAGGTGGTGTTGTGCTCCAGCGAGGCGCCGGGGCGCGAGCGGCCGCAGCCGCGCTGGTCAAACAGCAGCACGCAGTAGCGCTCGGGGTCAAACAGCCGCCGGTGGTCGGGCGAGCAGCCGGCCCCCGGCCCGCCGTGCAAAAACACCGCCGGTTTGCCCTTGGGGTTGCCGCACAGCTCCCAATAGACCGAGTGGCCGTCGCCGGTGTCGAGCCGGCCGGTGCGAAACGGCTCGATAGGCGGAAACAGCGCGGCGGAGGCCGCGGGCACGGAGCGGGTGGCGGGTGGGGCTGTAGAGGTCATTGGGCGTCCATGAAATTGAGGGCATCGGGAGCAATCAGTGGCGGTCCGCCGCAAAAAATAGTAACGCGCCGTCACCGACCGGGCTGAACCAGTTTGACATTATTCCAGCGTTGCCGCGTGCCGCCGGGTTTGCATGGTTGATTTTTTTGCTATTTATTTTATAGCATCAAGCACCCTTATTGTCTGGGCTACAGCCATTTTTAGCTCAAAATTGAAGGGCTGGGCCGGTCTGCCCGGCGCCGAAGGCCTTGGGGCCGGGGCCGTGCATCAAAAGCCTCGGGGTGGCATGCCCGTGCACCGGTTGCGGCGGGCCACGCGTCAATCGTTACAACTTTTCCTGCAAATGTGCAGTCCGCACATTGATACTGAACCAATCATGCGAAATCCTCTTGATCCGCTGGGACCACCGCCCGATGACAACGCGGTGATGGATGCCCTGAGCGCCGAACAACAGGTGGTGCTGGACGCGCTGGACGACGTGTTTGCGCCTATGGCCCAGCTGTGCATTGCCAGGGGCATACGCATACAGGCGGTCGAGGACCAGCTTCGCGGCGCCTTTGTCAAGGCGGCCCACGACGCCCACCCGGCGCAGTCGTCCAACCGTCAGACCAGCCGCATCAGCGCCACCACCGGCCTGACCCGGCGCGAGGTGGCGCGTCTTGAGAGCCAGCCCGACCGCAGCCACGAACCCCGCCGCTCGACGCGTTCCCCGATTACCGAGCTGTTCACGCGCTGGCTGACCGACCCGGCGCTGCACGATGCGGACGGCAAGCCGCTGCAACTGCCGCGGCATGGGCTGGCGCCGAGTTTTGAAAGCCTGGCCCACGCGGTCACGCGGGACGTGCATCCACGGACATTGCTGGACGAGTTGTGTCGGCTGCAACTGGCCGCCCACGATACGGCCAGCGACAGCGTGCGCCTGCTGCGCGAAGCCTTTGTGCCCCGCGGCGACTGGGCCCGCATGCTGGTTTTTCTGGGCGACAACGTGGGC
The DNA here is from genome assembly GCF_031411155.1 of Polaromonas sp. Lineage (GTDB taxonomy): Bacteria > Pseudomonadota > Gammaproteobacteria > Burkholderiales > Burkholderiaceae_C > Polaromonas. The sequence continues at coordinate 5,713 of NZ_JANOAL010000317.1, forward strand.
GACCACTTCCGCGCTGCCGTGGCCAATGTGCTGCAGGATGGCAAGCAGCATATCGAGCAGGCCATTTTTGCCGACGAGTTGTCGGCCGAGTCACTGGCGCAGGCGCGCGAGCTGATGGCGCACCAGTGGCGCGCGCTGCTGGAGCAGGTCGCGCCGCAGCTGGAACACCTGATTGATCGGGACCGGGAATCGGGCCGGGCGCAGGACCAAAGCCTGCGCATTGGCCTGTTCACCTGGTCGCAGACCATGGCAGCGCCTGCTGCATCATCCATCCCCCCAACCCCCAAGGAGAGCACATCATGAAAAACGAACTGAACACCCCGGCCGCCGAAGGCATCACGCGCCGGGACGGACTGCTGTTGACCGTGCTGGGCAGTGCCATGGCCCTGGCGGGCTGCGGCGGTGGTGGCGGGGGCGGCGTGGCCGGTGTCAGCAGCGGCGGTACCGGCTCTTTCTCGTCAGGGCCGATCGCCGGCTTTGGCTCCATCATCGTTGGCGGCATCCGGTTTGAAG
>NZ_JANOAL010000318.1:0-13670 GCF_031411155.1 Polaromonas sp.
TTCTGGACTTTTTCGCCGTTGCGCAGGCGGATCAGGTCGGGCATGTTCATCATTTCAGTGGGCTCCATGGGTGGTTGATCGATGGAGCAAACTTTAGAGAGCTTCACCCTCGCCGGAATCACAGTTGCGACATTGAATATCCTGATTACGGAACACAGGTTCGCTGTAACCAGTGATGTAAACAATTTGTTAGGGTTAATACCTAACCCTTGGTGACAGTCGTGTCATAGAGGGCTGCGATGTCAGCTCGACTCGGCGCGTTCCGCCCTCAAGGCGGCGAGTCGCTCGGCCATCGGCGTATTGCCGTAGACCTCGCGGTAGCGCGCGATGAAATGCGCCGGTGCCGCGAAGCCGCACAACAGTGCGATCTCGTCGATGCGCCGGGTCGTTCGCAACACCGACCGGCGTGCGTGCGCCAGCCGGATTTCAAGGTATTTGCGGGATGGCGAGATGCGAACGTACTGCTCGAACAGGCGTTCAAGTTGGCGACGCGACACTTTGAGGTAATCCGCGATCTCGACCGGACTCAGTGGCTCCTCGACGTTACTCTCCATCATCTCAAGCGCATCAAGCAACACCTCGGGCATGTTGCCGTAGCGATAACGCATGGGCAGCGTCTGGTTTTCATCCTTGCTGCGCTGGTGCGACACCAGCAGATCGGACACCTGCTGCGCAAGTTCCCGGCTGCCCGGCGGGCGCCGCAGCACAAAGGTCATCAGATCGAGCGGGCTCACACCTCCCGAACAGGTGTAACGGTCACGGTCGATTTCGAACAGGCGGCTGGAAACCAGAAGTTCGGGAAACTCCTTGACCAGAGCTTCCCGGTCTTCCCAGTGGATGGTGCAGCGGTAACCGTTGAGCAGCCCGGCCTTGGCAAGATAGTAGCTACCGGTATCGATGGCGCCCAAGGTGATGCCCTGGGCGGCGAGTTGGCGCAGCCAGCGTGTGGTTTCGCCATAGCCGTGCTTGGGCAGCGGGTTGGGCCCGATCACAAACACCGTATCAAACCGGCTGCTCTCGCCCATCACCTGGTCGGGCAGCACGCGGATGCCGCCGCTCGACAGAACGGCCTCGTCGCGCAGTCCGACCATGACCCATTCGAACGCTCTTCGCCCTAGCGCCATATTGGCCAGCCGCAACGGGTCGACGGCCGAACTGAGCGCAATCAGTGAAAAATCAGGGATCAGCAGAAAGCCAAAGCGCTGTACGCTGCTGATGTTGTGCGGAGCGGAATCGTCAGTGGCCATGGCCCAATTATGGTTAGATATGCAACAAGTGCAACCGGTGCGCTTCGGGCCCTTGGGCACAATGTGGGTTGCCGCCCTGAATCCTGTCTCCCTATGTACACCGCTCCTTAAATTTCCCTCTTCGTTCAGGGCACTCTGACTCTGATCACCCCATACCTTCGGCGTTGGTCTTGTCCACATTCGAGTAGGCCGGCGACTCCGCAAAGGGTGGGCCAAAATTGAAAAAATTGAACTATGAAAATATTATTTGATATTCATTTCTGTGCGCCTGAATTGGCGCGCATTGGCTCTATGCGGGATGCAGGTGCACCGTGCAAACGCTGATCGATTTTGCCGATCCCTGGGGCGATCGGCCCGCGCCGCTGCGTGCCGCGTTTGGCGCGCCGAGCGAGGTGCTGGTCGCGCACACCGTGGCCCAGGTACGACCGGTGCTGCAGGCAGTGGATGCCATGGCCAGGCAAGGGCGCTGGTGCGTCGGGTACCTGTGCTACGAGGCCGCTCCTGCATTCGACCCCGCGCTTGCGGTGAATGGCAGCAGCGATGGTCCGCTGGCGTGGTTCGGGGTGCACGATGCCGTTCAGCCTTGGCCGTCAATGGACATCGGCGTCGCCGCACCCGGCGCCGAGTGGCAGAGCGACTTGCCGCGCACCACGTTCGAGCAGCGCATGGCGGACATTCACGAGGCCATCGCTGCAGGCCAGCTGTACCAGGTCAACTACACAGCGCCGCTGCATGCGGAGTTCCGGGGCGATGCGCGGGCCTGGTTCATGGCGCTGCGCCGGGCTCAGCCTCATGGGTATGCCGCGTTCATCGACAGCGGAGCGGAGCAGGTGCTGTCAGTGTCGCCGGAACTGTTCTTCGACTGGCGCGATGACCACATCCTGGCTCGCCCCATGAAGGGCACGGCACCGCGTGGCGTCACGGCTGCGGACGACGAAGCGCTGGCGGCACGACTTGTCGCTTCGCCGAAGGAGCGGGCCGAGAACGTCATGATTGTTGACCTGATCCGCAACGACCTGTCGCGCATTGCCCGGCCTTTTTCCGTGCGCGTGCCCCGGCTGTTCCACCTCGAAGCGCTGCCCACCGTGTGGCAGATGACTTCCGATGTCGAGGCGCTCACCCGGGCCGGGACCACACTGGCCGACGTGTTCACGGCCTTGTTCCCTTGCGGTTCGATCACCGGTGCGCCCAAGGTGCAGGCCATGCGCATGATCCGCGATCTGGAGCCGCAGGCCCGCGGGGTTTACTGCGGCGCGGTGGGTGTTGTTCGGCCGGGCGGTCATGCGACGTTCAATGTGGCGATCCGTACCGTGACCCTGCGCGGCACGACGGCGAGCTGCGGCATTGGCAGCGGCATCACGGCAGACGCGCATGCCGACGGCGAATGGCAGGAATGGCGCCACAAGCGCGCCTTTCTCGAACGCGCGAGCCAGCCGTTCGAACTGCTCGAAACTCTGGCGCTGGAAGAGGGTGCCCTGCGCGACGCGCCGGCCCATGTGGCGCGCATGGCGGATGCGGCCGCGCATTTTGCCTACCCATGGGACACAGCGCGTGTCGCGGACCGCTTGCGGCAACTGGTCGACGCGCACCCCCAGGGGCGCTGGCGGGTGCGCCTGCGGCTCGATGCCGGCGGACAGGTTCAGGCCGAGGCCTACGCGCTGGACATCACGCCGACCCCGGTCCGGCTGAGACTGGCAGCGACCGCGCTCGAAGAGGCGGACAGTGAGTTCGTGCGCTTCAAGACCACGCGGCGTGCGCATTACGACGCGTTCACCCCCAGCGAGCCCGGTGTGTTCGACACCCTGCTGTGGAACCGGCATGGAGAGCTCACCGAGTGCACGCGCGGCAATGTGGCCCTGCTGCTGGATGGGCGCTGGGTCACGCCGCCGCTGCACTGCGGTCTGCTGGGTGGGGTCGGGCGGGCCCGCTGCCTGCGCGAAGGGCGGCTTGCCGAAGCCGTGGTACGGGTGGATGAGCTGGAGCGCGTGCAGGCGCTGGCCTTCGTGAACAGCCTGCGCGGATGGGTGGACGCCGTGATCGATGGATGCCCGACGTCCAGTCCTGGCTGGAAGGCGGCCCCATAACGCGCCATCGCATGGGGCATCGGCGGGCGTAAAATACGGGCCTTTCCAAGGCACATTCCGCGCCCATGAGCAAGCGACGAGCCACATCCCAACCGCGTCGCGTCGCGGCGATTACCGACGAGCAGGTCGCACCGCTGCTGTGCGTCGGGTTCCTGTTGATGCCGCACTTCACGCTGGCCGGCTTTACCGGTTTTGTCGACGCATGCGGCTGGCTGCCGACGAGGGAGACCGCAGCTGGCCCAGGCTGTGTCGTTGGGATATTCTCGGCGTCGCGGGAACGACGCACCTGTCCAGTTGCGGCGCGAGTGTCATCCCGACGGCGCCGATGAACTCACCCGAAGCCTATGACTACCTGGTCGTTGTCGGCGACCTGCTGCATGGCGGGCAGAAGATGCCGGATACCACGTATGCATTCCTGCAGGAAGCGGCGGCCCGGGATGTCGAACTCATCGGCCTGTGCACGGGCTCTTTCATGCTGGCGCGCGCCGGGTTTCTGGATGGCCATCTCACCTGCGTGAGCTGGTTTCACCCCGAAGCGTTCATGACCGAGTTTTCGCGCTGCGTGTCGTGTCGAACCAGATGTTCGTGGTTGGACCGGGATCGCCTCACCTGCGCTGGCGGCACCAGCGTGGTTCATCTGGCCGCCGAGGTCATTGAAAAAGCAATAGGGCGCGCCAGCGCCGTGAAGGCGTTGCGCATCACGATTGAGGAGCAGCCACTTCCCTTCAGAACCTTGCAGCCGGAGGAAGTATTGCCCTAGCGCTCCACCGATACCGTGGCCCGCAAGGCGATGCTCTTGCTGGAGCGGCAACTGCACTCGTCACTGCCGATCGAACAGCTGTGTAAACCACGGAGTATTGGCCGGCACCAGCTCAAGCGCCGATTCCGGCGCGATGTGGGTTAGAGCCCGGCGCGGTTACCGCTAGAGCCTGTGCGTGGAACGTGCGCGCAGACTGCTGCGGCACACCGACCTCGAGGGGACCGAGGTCGCGTTCGAGTGCGGGTTCCAGGATCGCCCACACCATCCTCGATGGTCACGGTGTTCACGTTCAATGACGGTCAGCCGGTGTCGCTGCTTTCACTATGAACGGCCGTTGCGCTACCTGGAAGGCGCCATGCCCGGCGACCTTCCCGGTAGCGCCACCAGGGTGCGGCCGACTCGCGACATATCCAACCATCAGAGTACCGCGGTACCCGGTCACCGTTTGCGGGAAAACCCGTGCGCCAACATGTCGCAAATTACATATTTATTGACGCAATTGATATTGCACCAGTGCCTGCCGGCAACGATGATTCACTCACATTGAATTCTCTGATCCATAAAGGCCCACACCATGTTCAGCTACAGCAAGCAGACCCTCCAAGCCGTCGACCCTGATCTGTGGGCCGTGATCCAGCATGAGCATCAACGCCAGGAGCAGCACATCGAGCTGATTGCCAGCGAGAACTACACCTCCCCGGCGGTGATGGAAGCGCAGGGCAGCCAGCTCACCAACAAGTATGCCGAAGGCTATCCCGGCCGGCGCTATTACGGCGGCTGCGAATTCGTTGACCAGGCCGAACAGATGGCCATCGATCGGGTCAAGCAACTCTTTGGCGCCGACCTTCATGGCTGGGGCGCCAACGTGCAGGCGCACTCGGGCGCGCAGGCCAATGAAGCCGTGTTCATGGCCTTCATGAAGCCGGGCGACACCTTCATGGGAATGAACCTGGCCGAAGGTGGCCACCTCTCGCACGGGATGGCGCTGAACATGAGCGGCAAGTGGTTCAACGTGGTCAGCTACGGCCTGAACGACAAGGAAGAAATCGACTACGAGGCGATGGAGCGCAAGGCCCACGAGTGCCGTCCAAAAATCATCATCGCTGGCGCATCGGCCTATGCGCTGCGCATCGACTTCGAGCGCTTCGCAAAGGTGGCGAAAGACGTCGGCGCGCTGCTCATGGTGGACATGGCGCACTACGCAGGCCTGATCGCGGCCGGCGAGTACCCGAACCCCATCCCGCATGCCGACATCGTCACCAGCACCACGCACAAGAGCCTGCGCGGCCCGCGCGGCGGCATCATCCTGATGCGCCCCGAGCATGAAAAGGCGATCAACAGCGCGATTTTCCCCGGTCTGCAGGGCGGCCCGCTGATGCACGTCATTGCCGCCAAGGCGGTAGCCTTCAAGGAGGCTCTGGCGCCCGAGTTCAAAACTTACCAACAACAGGTGGTGAAAAACGCCGCGGCGCTGGCCGAAACGCTGGTGCAGCGTGGCCTGCGCATCGTCTCGGGCCGCACCGAAAGCCATGTGATGCTGGTGGACCTGCGCGCCAAGGGCATGACCGGCAAGGCCGCCGAGGCCCTGCTCGGGCGGGCGCACATCACCGTCAACAAGAACGCCATCCCCAACGATCCCGAAAAACCGATGGTGACCAGCGGGGTGCGCCTGGGCTCGCCGGCCATGACCACACGCGGCTTCAAGGAAGCAGAGGCACGCCAGGTCGGACACCTGATCGCCGATCTGCTCGACCACCCGGACGACGAAGCGCAAATGATCAAGGTACGCGCCGAAGTAGCCAAGCTGACCGCCGCCTTCCCGGTGTACGGCTGAACCACGAGACCCACCCCATGTCACTTAGTACTTTCGATCTGTTCAAGATCGGCATCGGGCCTAGCAGCTCGCACACCGTCGGACCGATGCGCGCGGCGCGCCTGTTCGCGGTGGCGCTGCGCGAGGGCGGCTGGCTGGATGCCGTGCATCGCGTTCGCTGCGAACTCTATGGCTCGCTCGGTGCCACCGGCAAGGGCCACGGCAGCGACAAGGCCGTGCTGCTGGGCCTGGAGGGCGAAGAGCCCGACCTCATCGAGCCGGACGCCATCGCGCCGCGACTGCAGCGCTTGCGCGAGTCCCAGACCCTGAACCTCCTCGGCGCACACCCGGTCGCCTTCAACGAACGGGAAGACCTGGTGTTCCTGCGCAAGACACTGCCTTTCCACCCCAATGGCATGCGTCTTCTTGCGTTCGATGCGAGCGGAGCGACCCTGCTTGAAAAAACCTATTATTCGGTCGGCGGCGGCTTCGTCATCAGCCAGGATGCACAGGGCCAACCTGCGCTGGTGCCGGATCCGCAGCGGCTTCCTTACCCGTTCAAAAGCGGCGACGAACTGCTGCTGCGCTGTGGCGAAAGCGGCCTGTCCATCGCGCAGCTGATGTGGCACAACGAACTGGCATGGCGCGATGCCGAGGCGGTGCGCGCCGGCCTGCTGCGTCTCTGGAACGTCATGCAGGCCTGCGTGCAGCGCGGCATCGCCACCGAGGGCGTCCTGCCTGGCGGCTTCAAGATCAAGCGTCGCGCCGCCGAGTTGTACCGCGACCTGACGGCGCATCCCGAGGCGGCGCTGAAGGATCCGCTGCAAATGATGGACTGGATCAACCTCTACGCGCTGGCCGTCAACGAGGAAAACGCCGCCGGCGGTCGCGTCGTCACGGCGCCAACCAATGGGGCTGCGGGCATCGTACCGGCGGTGCTGCACTACTACACGCGCTTCGTGCCCGGCGCGAGCGAGCAGGGCGTGATCGACTTCCTGCTGACCGCCGCCGCGATTGGCATTCTTTACAAAGAAAATGCATCCATCTCGGGCGCCGAGGTCGGCTGCCAGGGAGAAGTAGGCGTGGCCTGCTCGATGGCTGCCGGGGCGCTGGCGCAGGTCATGGGCGGCTCGCCGGAGCAGGTCGAGAACGCCGCAGAGATCGGCATGGAACACAACCTCGGGCTGACCTGTGACCCGGTAGGCGGGCTGGTGCAGATCCCGTGCATCGAGCGCAACGCGATGGGCTCGGTCAAGGCGATCAATGCCGCGCGCATGGCGCTGCGCGGCGACGGCAAGCATTTCGTCTCGCTCGACAAGGTCATCAAGACCATGCGCGAGACCGGCGCCGACATGAAGACCAAGTACAAAGAAACCTCGCGCGGCGGGCTGGCCGTCAATATTGTCGAGTGCTGAGACAAGGAACACACCATGCAAAAATTTTCAATCTGGTCACTGCTGCGCAACAGCATGTCCTATCACGAGGGCTGGGAGAAGCAGTGGCGCTCGCCCGAGCCCAAGCGCGAGTACGACGTGGTCATCATCGGCGCCGGCGGTCACGGCCTGGCGACAGCCTACTACCTTGCAAAAGAGCACGGGATGCACAACATCGCCGTGGTTGAACGCGGCTACCTGGGCGGCGGCAACACGGCACGCAACACCACCATTGTTCGCTCCAATTACCTGTGGGATGAATCCACGGCGCTGTATGAGAAGTCGATGCAGCTGTGGGAAGGCCTGTCGCAGGACATCAACTACAACGTGATGTTCAGCCAGCGCGGAGTGATGAACCTGGGCCACAGCCTGCAGGACATGCGCGATATCGAGCGCCGTGTCAACGCGAACCGGCTCAACGGGGTTGACGGCGAGGTCGTCACGCCGGCGCAGATCAAGGAGATGATTCCCTTCATCAACCTGAACACGCGCTATCCGGTGCTGGGCGCATCGCTGCAGCGCCGCGGCGGCGTGGCACGCCACGACGCGGTCGCCTGGGGCTATGCACGCGCCGCCGATGCGCATGGCGTGGACATCATCCAGCAGTGCGAGGTCACCGGCATCCGCCGCGAGGGCGGCGCCGTGGTCGGTGTCGAGACCGCCAAGGGCTTCATCAAGGCCAAGAAAGTGGCCATCGTGGCTGCGGGGCACTCCAGCGTGGTGGCCAGCATGGCCGATATTCGCCTGCCCATCGAGTGCCGGCCGCTGCAGGCACTGGTGTCCGAACCACTCAAACCGATTTTCCCCAATGTGGTGATGAGCAACGCGATCCACGCCTACATCAGCCAGTCCGACAAGGGCGATCTGGTCATCGGCGCCGGCGTCGACCAGTACAACGGTTACGGCCAGCGCGGCAGCTACCACACCATCGAGCACACGCTGCAGGCGATTGTCGAGATGTTCCCGCTGTTCTCGCGCGTGCGCATGAATCGGCAATGGGGCGGCATCGTCGATGTCTCGCCCGACGCCTGCCCAATCATCGGTCTGACACCGGTCAAGGGCCTGTACATCAATTGCGGCTGGGGCACAGGCGGCTTCAAGGCCACGCCCGGCTCGGGCTGGGTCATGGCGCACACCGTCGCGCAAGACCGACCACACGCGCTCAATGAAGCGCTGTGCCTGGATCGCTTCTACAACGGCCACCTGATCGACGAGCACGGCGCGGCCGGCGTCGCACACTGAGGAAACAACCATGTTACAAGTCAACTGTCCCTGGTGCGGCCTCCGCGCCGAGACCGAATTCACCTGCGGCGGCGAGGGTGGCATCGTCCGGCCCACCGCCACCGAAGCCATGACCGACGCGCAGTGGGGCGACTACGTCTTCATGCGCCGCAACCCCAAGGGCCTGCACCACGAACAGTGGCGGCATTCCAGCGGCTGCGGACGCTGGTTCAATGCGCTGCGCGACACCGTGAGCTACCGCTTCGAAGCCGTCTGGAAAATCGGCGAGCCAGCACCCGCGGCGGCCACCGCCCATGTCCACGTCGGGGGTGCCCAATGAGCGCGCGCCTGTCCGCCGGCGGCCGGATCAGCCGCCAGCGCGTCGTGAACTTCACGTTCAACGGCCGCGCCTATCAGGGCTTCGAAGGCGACACCCTGGCCTCGGCGCTGCTGGCCAACGGCGTCTCGCTGGTCGCACGCAGCTGGAAATATCACCGGCCACGCGGCATCCTGTCCGCCGGTGTCGAGGAGCCCAACGCGCTGGTGCAGCTGTTCGACGGTGCGCGCACCGTGCCCAATGCACGCATGACCGAAATCGCCCTGGTCGAGGGGCTGAGCGCCCGCTCCATACACGCCAGCCCGAGCATCGAGTTCGACGTCAAGGCGGTCAACGGCTGGTTCTCGCGTCTGATACCGGCCGGTTTCTATTACAAGACCTTCATGGCCTCGCAATCGTCCTGGCATTTCTTCGAGAAGCACATCCGTGCCTCCAGCGGCCTTGGCTCTTCGCCCACCGAGGGAGATCCCGACCGCTACGACAAGCAGTTCGCGCATTGCGACGTGCTGGTGGTCGGCGGGGGCATCGCGGGGTTGACGGCAGCGCTGGCGGCTGGTCGCTCCGGCGCCCGCGTCATGCTGTGCGACGAACAGGCCGAACCGGGAGGCTGGCTGCTCTCGAGTGACGAGACGATTGACATGTTGCCGGCCACGCAATGGGTGGCGCGGGCACTGGCCGAGCTGGCCGCGATGCCCGAGGTGACCTTGTTGCCACGCACCACCGCCTTTGGCTATCTGGACCACGACCTGGTGGCGCTGGCCGAGCGCCGCGCCGACCATCTGCCGGCCGGTCAGGCGCCGGTGTTTCGCGAACGGCTGTGGCGGGTGCGCGCCAAACAGGTGGTGCTGGCCACCGGCGCGCATGAGCGCCCCCTGGTTTTCGGCAACAACGATCTGCCGGGCGTGATGCTGGCCGGCGCCGTTTCCACCTACGTGCGCCGCTATGCCGTCCTGCCAGGACGCCAAGCCGTGGTTTTCACCAACAACGACGCCGGCTACGACGCTGCGCTGGCCCTCAGGGACGCGGGCGCTGCGGTGCAAGTGGTTGACGCACGCGTCACGCCGCGTGGCTCCCTGAGCCAGCGCGCCAGGAGCGCCGGCATCGAGATCCTCGCCGGCCATGTGATCACGGAAGCGCGCGGCGGCAAGCGTGTCACCGCCGTTGTGGTCCAGGGCATCGACGAACAAGACCGGCTGACGGGTGCGGCGCGCACGCTGGCCTGCGATCTGGTGGCGCTGTCGGGCGGCTTCAGCCCGGTCATCCACCTGCACTGCCAGGCCGGCAGCAAGGCGGTCTGGGACGATGCGCGGGCGGCTTTCCTGCCCGGGAAATCAGCCCAGGCCGAGCGCTCGGCGGGGGCCTGCCAGGGCATGCTGACGCTGCAGGACTGCGCCCGGGACGGCCTGGCCGCCGGCATCGCCGCGGTCCAGACGCTCGGTTTCAAGGCCGTGGACACGGCCGCTCCCAGCGTCGCCGCGAGCGACGCCGGCGACTTGCGGCCACTGTGGCTGGTGCCGCATGCACGCGGCGTCAGCCGCGCACCCAAACAGTTCGTCGACTTGCAGAACGACGTGGCCGCTTCCGATATCCACCTGGCCGTCCGCGAGGGGTTCGAGTCGATCGAACACGTCAAGCGCTATACCGCGATGGGCTTTGGCACCGACCAGGGCAAGACCGGCAACATCAACGGCATGGGCATCGCCGCGCAGGCACTCGGCAAGACGATTCCGCAGGTCGGAACCACCACCTTCCGTCCGAACTACACGCCCGTGACTTTCGGCGCCGTGGCGGGGCTGGAGCTCGGCGACGCCTTCGATCCGATCCGCACCACCGCCATGCACGAATGGCACGTCAAGCAAGGCGCTCTGTTCGAGGACGTCGGGCAATGGAAGCGCCCCTGGTACTACCCGAGAAATGGCGAAGACCTGCATGCGGCCGTGAAGCGCGAGGTGCTGGCGGTACGCAACGGTGTCGGCACGCTCGATGGCTCGACGCTGGGCAAGATCGACATCCAGGGCCCGGATGCCACCACGCTGCTGAACTGGATGTACAGCAACGCCTGGTCCAAGCTTGAGATCGGCAAGTGCCGCTATGGCCTGATGCTGGACGAGAACGGCATGGTGTTCGACGATGGCGTGACCGTGCGCCTGGCTGAAAACCACTACCTGATGCACACCACCTCGGGCGGCGCGGCGCGCGTTCTGGCCTGGATGGAACGCTGGCTGCAGACCGAATGGCCGGACCTGAAGATCTACCTGACCAGCGCCACCGACCACTGGTCGACCGCTATCGTGGCCGGCCCCAAGAGCCGTACGGTGCTGAAGAAGATCTGCCAGGACATCGACTTCGACGACGCCGCCTTCCCCTTCATGTCCTACCGCGAAGGCACGGTGGCCGGCGTCAAGGCCCGCGTCATGCGCATCAGCTTCTCGGGTGAGCGCAGCTACGAGGTCAACGTGGCGTCTGGCGACGGACTGCGCGTATGGGAGGCCATTCATGCGGCCGGCGCCGAATTCGGCATCACACCCTACGGTACCGAGACCATGCACGTGCTGCGCGCCGAGAAAGGCTACATCATCATCGGCCAGGACACCGATGGCTCGGTGAGCCCCTTCGATCTCGGCATGGGCGGCCTGGTGACCAAGACCAAGGACTGCCTGGGCAAGCGTTCACTGGCGCGCGCCGACACCCAGCGGCCCGATCGCAAGCAACTCGTTGGACTGCTGACCGACGACCCGCGCTTCGTGCTGTCCGAGGGCGCGCAGATCCTGAACGACGCGACGCGCGAAATCCCCGCGCCCATGGTCGGTCATGTCACCTCCAGCTACATGAGCCCGACACTCGATCGCTCAATCGCGATGGCGCTCGTCAAGGGCGGCGCCAGCCGCATGGGCGAGCGCGTACATGTCTCGATGAAGGATGGCCAAACCGTCACCGCCACCATCGCCAACCCGGTCTTTCTCGACCCAAAAGCGGAGCGTCAAAATGCTTGAATCCCTACAGCGCAGCGCGCTACCCGGCAGCCGCTCACCGGCCGCCACCACGGCTCTCTCCGGGCGGGCCCTGCTGGCCGGCTGGCGCACCGGACTGGCGATCGTCAACCTGCGCGGCAACGCCGAAGATCCGGCGTTCCGGGCTGCGGTGTCACAGGCGCTCAACCTGGAGTTACCGGTTCAGCCCTGCTCCAGCGTGGCCGACGCCCTGCACCGCCTGGTCTGGGTCGGACCCGACGACTGGTTTGTCATTGGCCCCAAGGGCCAGGCATCGGCCATCGAGTCGCGGCTGCGCACGGCGTTGGCCGGCATGCACCACGCGCTCACGGACGTCAGCGGCGGCTATACCGTGCTGCACCTGAGCGGCACACCCGTGCGCGAGGTGCTGGCGCAGGGCTGCCCGCTGGATCTGCACCCGCGGGCGTTCGGCCCGGGCTCCAGCGCCGGCTCGCTCTTCTTCAAGACGTCGATCTGGCTGTGGCAGACCGATGAGGCACCCACCTATGAAGTAATGGTGCGCAGCAGTTTCATGGGCTACTTCTGGCTGATGCTGGAGCGCAGCACGCAAGAGTGCGGACTGGTTACCCGGCGCTTCCTGTAAACACCCCTGGACACCGCCCGGATATGAAAGAAGCTCGTATGCAGCCCTCACACCCTGACTCCGCCCGCTATGTCTTGACCCTCGCCGTCGCCAGTGCGCGCGGTCAGGTGGCGGCACTCACTGCATTGCTCGAACGACATGGGGCCTACATCGAAGAGTTCGCCGTGTTCGACGACGCGCTCGTGTCACGCTTTTACGTGCGCACGGTTTTTCGCATGGACAACGCCGGCCCCGACGAACTCGATACCCTGCGTGAGGCCTACGCCAGACTGGTAGCCAGCTTTGAACTGGCCGAGGGTGCCATCCACGAAGTAAGCCGCCCGACCCGGGTGCTGATCATGGTTTCCAAGGCCGACCATTGCCTGCGCGATCTGCTGGACCAGTGGCGCCGACGCGACCTGAACATGACTATAGTTGCCGTGGTGTCGAATCACGCCGACCTTGGGCCGATTGTGCAAGCCGAAGGCCTGCCTTTCCACCATCTTCCCATCACGGCCACTACCAAGCCACAGCAGGAGGCGGCGCTGCTAGACTGCATCCAGCAACACGGCGCGGAACTGGTCGTGCTGGCGCGCTACATGCAGGTCCTGTCCGAAGACCTGTGCCGCACCCTGGCCGGGCGCGTCATCAATATCCATCATTCCTTCCTGCCCGGCTTCAAGGGCGCGCGGCCCTACGAGCAGGCGCACGCGCGAGGCGTCAAGCTGATCGGAGCCACGGCGCACTTTGCGACCAGCGACCTCGATGAGGGCCCCATCATCGAGCAGGCGCTTGAACGCGTGGATCACGCATTCAGCCCCGAACAATTGCTCAGTACCGGGCGCAATGTCGAATGCCTTGCGCTAGGCCGTGCGCTGCGTTACGTGCTGGAGCACCGCGTCTTCATCAACGGGCTGCGTACCGTGGTCTTGAGGTGACGATGGATTTCCTTCGCTGGGGTGGCAAAGTCAGGCGCTGAAGGCCCGTGCCAACCACGCCGGCCCCTTCAAACCGGCTCAATCGCGATCTTCACCGTCATGGACTCCAGCCCGCCACCACGCCGCACACCCTTGGCGGGCGGGCAGGCGTTGTAGTCGGTGCCCATGGCCAGGCGCACATGGCGCTCGTCGATCAGGCAGCTGTGGGTCACGTCAATGCTGACCCAGCGCCGGCTCGCCACATCGAGGCAGACATCGACCCAG
>NZ_JANOAL010000319.1:0-2566 GCF_031411155.1 Polaromonas sp.
TGCTGGCCCCGGCCTACCTGGCCGAACGCGCCAGGCTGATCCAGGGCCAGGCCGGTGGCCAGAGCATGAAGACCGCCAAACCGGGCGTGCCCGGCGCCATCGCCACCGCCTACGCCCCCATGCCCGATCAGCCCGAATACGGCACCTCGCACATCAGCATCGTGGACGGCCAGGGCAACGCGCTGGCCATGACCACGACGATTGAGGACGCCTTTGGCGCGCGCCTGATGACCGATGGCGGCACCGGCAAGGCCGGCGGCTTTTTGCTCAATAACGAGCTGACCGACTTCAGCTTTGCGCCGACGGACGCCGACGGCAAACCGATTGCCAACCGGGTGCAGGCCGGCAAGCGCCCGCGCTCGTCGATGGCGCCCACGCTGGTGTTTGACAAGGCCTCGGGCCAGCTCGTGATGAGCGGTGGCAGCCCCGGCGGCGCGCTGATCATTCACTACACCGCCAAAACCCTGTACGGCGTGCTGAACTGGGGCCTGCTGCCGCAGCAGGCCATCGACCTGCCCAACTTCGGCTCGCTCAACGGCCCCAGCCTGCTGGAAGAAAAGCGCTTTGCCCCCGCCACCGTCGATGCGCTGAAGGCCCGCGGCGCCGAAGTGCGCGAGATGAACATGACCAGTGGCCTGCAGGCCATTGCGCGCGGCGAAGCGCATGGCACGCCGCTGTGGCTGGGCGGCGCCGACCCCCGGCGTGAAGGCGTGGTGATGGGGGATTAACCGTCAAAGCCTGCTCCTGCCCATACAAACCGGGCGCGGGAAGCTATGTTTTTAATAGCGATCAGCTTGCCTATGCCTGGCTGTAAGCCGTCTTGACCGTGGTGTAGAACTCGGCCGCATGGCGGCCCTGCTCGCGCGGGCCATAGCTCGATGCCTTGCGCCCGCCAAACGGCACGTGGTAGTCCACCCCCGCCGTCGGCAGGTTGACCATCACCATGCCGGCCTGCGAATGGCGCTTGAAATGGGTGGCGTGCTTGAGCGAGGTGGTGGCCATGCCAGCGGCCAGGCCAAACGGCGTGTCGTTGGCCAGCGCCAGCGCCTCGTCGTAGTCTTTGGCGCGCAGCACGCTGACGACCGGGCCAAACACCTCTTCACCGTTGATGCGCATGGTGGCCGTGGTGTCGGTGAACAGCGCCGGGCTCATGAAGAAGCCGGGCTGGCCGTCGGCATTGAGCTCCTGGTGCAAGCCGCCAAAGGCCAGGGTAGCGCCTTCGCTGCGGGCGATATTCACGTACTTCAGGTTTTGCGCGAGCTGGCTGGCATCAACCACCGGGCCGAGGTCGGTGCCGGCCTTGCGGGCGTCGTCGACCTTGAGCCTGCGCAGTTTGTCCACCACGGCGGCGACAAAGCGGTCGTGGATGCCGTCGGTGACGATCAGGCGGGACGACGCGGTGCAGCGCTGGCCGGTCGAAAAAAAAACCGCTTTGCACCGCGCAGTTGACGGCGACCTCAAGGTCGGCGTCGTAAAGCACGATCATGGGGTTCTTGCCGCCCATCTCGAGCTGGAACTTGGCCATGCGGGCAACGCAGCCGGCGGCAATGCGCTGGCCGGTGGCGACCGAGCCGGTGAAGGTGATGGCCGCCACCCGGGCATCCTCAATCAGGGTGGCGCCGACTTTGGAGCCGGGGCCCATCACCAGGTTGAAGACGCCCTTGGGCAATCCGCTGCGGGAGAGGATGTCGGCCAGTGCCCAGGCCGACCCCGGCACCAGTTCGGCGGGCTTGAAGACGACGCAATTGCCATAGGCCAATGCCGGGGCAATTTTCCAGGCTGGGATGGCAATGGGGAAGTTCCAGGGCGTGATGATGCCGACCACGCCGAGCGGTTCGCGCGTGATCTCGACACCGACGCCGGGGCGCACCGAGGGCATCACTTCGCCGCCGGGGCGCAGGGCTTCGCCGGCAAAGAATTTGAAGATGTTGCCGGCGCGGGCCACTTCGCCGATGGCCTCTGGCAGGGTCTTGCCTTCTTCGCGGGCCAGCAAGTCGCCGAGTTCGGCGCGGCGCGCCAGGATTTCGCTGCCCACGGCGTCGAGGATGTCGAAGCGCTGCTGCGGCGTGCTGAGCGACCACGCGGGGAAAGCGGCTTGCGCGGCCGCAACTGCCTGTTTGGTCTGCACGGCATCGGCTTGGGCGTACTCGCCGATCAGGTCGCGAGTGTCGGAGGGGTTGATATTGCGCGTGACGCTGGTCGCATCAAGCCATTCGCCGTTGATGAAGTTTTTAAACATGAGAAAGTCCGGCTGGTCGTGGTGCGGGTCAATAAGCGCTGGAGACGGCGTGAGGGGACTGGAAACAGCTATGGCCGGGGGCCCCGGGCGCCGAACTGCGCCTGCTCGCGGGTCCAGGCCTTGACCTGCTCGCTCAGGGTCAGGCCGAGGCCGGGGCGGGTGGGCACCCGCATCCGGCCGTTGCTGATCTCGATACGTTCGTTGAACAGCGGCTCCAGCCATTCAAAATGCTCAACCCAGGGCTCGCGCGGATAGGCGGCGGCCAGGTGTACGTGCAGTTCCATCGCAAAGTGCGGCGCCAGCATCAGGCCGGCATGCTCGGCCAGC
>NZ_JANOAL010000320.1:0-7504 GCF_031411155.1 Polaromonas sp.
TCGAAGCCGGTGATTCGCCACAGCGCCTCAAACCCCATCGGTCTTGAGTCATGGAACAGGCCTCCAGCGCTTTCATGGTGAGTGCAATTGGCGATCTATTTGATAGCACACAAGAACCCCAAAGCAGACACCGATGACCCCGGCGCGTACCCGGAGCACCGCCACGACGCCAATGTGCCAACATCTATGCCCCACAGCCAGTCATGAGGACACCGTGAACGCCATGCAAACCCCCACAGCGGCCGCTGACCCGCCCGGCTTCAACCGGGCCAGCGAAGACGTTGGCAATATCGTCGAGTTCGGTCACGTCAACCTGCGGGTGCCCGACCAGCAACAGGCAATCATCTTTTACGTGATGGGCCTGGGCCTGACGCGCGACCCTTATCTGCGCGTCGGCGTGCGCACCGCCTGGATCAATGTCGGCAGCAGCCAGTTTCACCTGCCGATCGGGCCGGCGCAGCGGCTGCGCGGTGTGACGGGTCTGGTCATGCCCGATCTGGATGCGCTGATGGCGCGGCTGGCCGGCGTGCAGCCGCTGCTGCAGGGCACGGCGTTTGCGTTTGCCCGCGGCGCCGGGTGCGTGGAGGTCAGCTGCCCCTGGGGCAATCGGGTTCGCGTGCACGCGCCAGACGCCGCGCGCTTCGGCGCTATGACGCTGGGCATGCCTTATGTCGAAATCGACACCGCCGCCGGCGCCAGCCCGGGCATTGCGCGCTTTTACAGCGGCATCCTCGGCGCCCTGGCGCATTGCGGCGAGGACGCGGCCGGCCGCTTTGCCCACATCACCACCGGCCCGGCCCAAAGCCTGCTGTTTCGGGAAATGGACCGTGAGAAGACGCGCGAGTTGCCCGCGTATGACGGCCACCATGTGCAGATCGCCGTCGCCGATTTCTCGGGCGTGCACCGGCGGCTGCTTGAGCGCGGCCTGATCACCGAAGAAAGCAGCCAGAGCCAGTACCGCTTTCAGGACCTCATCGATCCGGACACCGGTGAGCGGCTGGCCACGCTGGAGCACGAGGTGCGCAGCATGCGCCACCCGCTGTACGCTCGCGCGCTGGTCAATCGACCGGCCTGAGGCGCCGACAGGCACGCAAACTCAGGGCGCAGGCGAGCCCGCGACGCGGTCGGGGGTCAAACCTGGCCCGGTCCCGGCGGCTGGCGCTCACGGAGCCGCCCGTCTGCCGATCCTGGCGCTCAGCGCCCCACGGCGCGCGAGTTGCGGCGCGGGCTCCCGCCCGGTGAAGACGGTAGGGAGTGCGGGTCATCTCGCTCAACGCGTGTCGACACATAGGTTGCCCACGCAAACAGCAGCAGCACACCGCAGACGCCGTAGCCTGCCGCCGCGAACCAGCCCATCGGGGCGAGAACCAGCCCCATGGCGATGCAGATCAGGGCATTGCCGATCTTTTTTGCCGCCAGTTGTTTCGACGCGGTGACCACGCGGCTGGCCTCCCGGCTGGCTGCCTGAAAACCCTGCCGCTTCCCGTTCCGGCGGGAGTCGTTGCCACTGTTTGCGCGGTAGAGGGTGTTCATGAGTGAATTGGATGCGAATGGGCACGGGTAGACTGTTTTTAAATGTGTGCGCATGTAAGCCGGTTCTGCCTGCAGGATGCCAGGCGCCCGGAAACAGGCCATGCCCCGCCGGGCTAGCGCTTTCGGCCTCATTTATGCATGAATAACGGCCATAGCCCATACTATATGGCCATAGTATGCTATCTATTTAATAGCATTCATCACCCCTTCGGCCGGGCACTCGGCCCACGCTTTCTGCGGTCATGCGCCTACGCGGGAGCCCTGCGATGCAAGTTACAACGGATGAACTTCTTCGCAAAGGTCTTCCATGCAAGTTCATCGTTTCCTTTCTTTTTTGCTTCCGCTGCTGGCCACCGGCTTCATCGCCACCGCGCCGCAGCTGGCCGGAGCGCAGTCGAGGGCGCGCTTTGCGCCCGAGATCAGCAGCTTTCAGGTCGACGTGTCCGATCGCCTCGGCCCCGGCAGTGACATTGACTTCACGCTCGAAGGCACGCCGCGCGGCAAGGCCAGCGTGCGGATTGGCGGCGTCAACAAGACGATTGCGCTGCGCGAGGTCGAGCGCGGCGTCTATGAAGGCAGCTACACCCTGAGCCGGCGCGACCGGCTCGGCCCGCAGCCGACGGCGCGCGCCACCTTGCGCGTGCGCAACGCCTCCACGGTGGCGACCCAGGCGCTGGCCGGCGGCCCGCCACCGGTGGCCACGCTGCCGCCCCCGCCTGCTGTGCCGCCGGCCGTTCCGGCGCCCGCGCCGCTGGTGATAGAGCGCTTTGGCGTCACCCCCATCGCCCGCATCGAGCCCGGTGCCGATCTGCGCTTTGCGGCGGTGGGCACGCCCGGTGCGCGCGCCAGCTTTACCATTGACGGCGTGGTACAGGGTGTGGCCATGCCCGAAGTGCGGCCCGGCCGCTACGAAGGCGCTTACACGATACGCCGCAATGACAACTTCCCGCCCTCGCTCAACATCAGCGCCGCGCTGGAAGCCAACGGCCAGGTCGCCCGCTCGCGGCTGAACCAGGCGCTGCTGGTCGATGCCCGGCCGCCCACCATCCGCAACCTGGCACCGCACAACAACGAAACGGTGACGGGCAACCCAGCCTCGGTGTCGGCCACCTTTGACGACAGTGGCGGCGTGGGGGTGGACACCAAGAGCGTGAAGATCATGATTGGCGGCCAGGACATGACGCGCAATGCCAGCATCACGCCGCAGTTCATCACCTGGCGTGGCGACTTGCGGCCCGGCAGTTACCCGGTCGAAATCACGGCGGCCGACAATGCTGGCAACACGGTCAAGCAGACCTGGGCCTTCAATGTGACCGGGCCCCAAACCCCGCCGCCCGCCGCCATGCTGCCCCTGCAGATCACCAGCCACGCCAACAACGCGCAGGTCGGCAACGGCGTGATCGAGGTGCGCGGCCGCACCGCGCCGGATGCCAAGGTCGACATACAGGTTCAGGTGGTTGCGTCGGTGGCCGGCTTTTTTGGCATCAACCAGCAGGTGCTGAACCAGACCGTGCGGTCCGACGCCAACGGCGTCTTCGGTTTCAGTTTCCAGGCCCAGGTGCCGGTGCCCGGCGCCCGCTTCGAAGCCAACATCACCGCGACCAAGGGCGACCTGAGCCGCGAAACCCGGCTGGTGCTGTTTCAACAGCACTAAGCCATGGGAACTGCCATGAAAAACAAGGAATTTGCACCGCCATGGGCCATGCGCCGGCCATTGCGGCATCACAGGAGCGGGGTTACGTGCGCCATCGCACGCAACCGCATGCGGAAAGCGCATTGTCGAAAATGCCAGCTGACACGGTGGTCCATCGCTTCGGATGAGCCGCTTTTTTTCACCAACCCAAAGGAATTCACATGAACTACGCCATTATTTTTTCAGCCGCCGTGGCGACCCTGGCCCTGAGCGCCTGCGACCGGCCATCAACGGTGGTGACCACACCGCCCGCCGTGGTCACCGTGCCCGGACCGGCCGGCCCCACGGGCGCAACCGGCTCCACCGGGTCGGCCGGCTCCACCGGATCGACCGGTTATACCGGTGCCACCGGGGCGACCGGTTCCGCGGGCAGCACCGGCGCAACGGGTGACACCGGCGCCACCGGTCAACGCGGCAAGACCGGTGGCGACACCGTGGTGATCGTGCCGCCGGCCACCCCGGCGCGCTAAGGCTTTCGCCCCACGCCGGCCTGCAGGGCGGCTATGGCCTCCTCGCCATAGCCCAGTTCCCGCAGCAAGTCGCGGCTGTGCTCGCCCAGCAGCGGCGGCTGCAGCCGGATGCCGGGTCGTTGGCCGCCCAGCGTGAAAGGCATCAGCGGCACCTTGGACTGGCTGCCGTCGTTCATGCGGATGGGCGCCAGGCCACCGGTCGCATTCAGGTGCGGATCCGCAAACAGTTCTTCGGGCCGCACGATGGGCGCAAAAGGCAGTTCCCTGGCTTCAAACAGCGCACTGAGCTCGGCCGCGCTGCGCCCGGCCAGGCGCGAGCGCAGCATGGGCATCATCCAGTCCCGGGCCCGCACGCGGTCGTTATTGCTTTTGAGGTGCGGGTCGGCCAGCAGCTCGTCCAGCCCAAAGGCCTGGCAGAAGATCGCCCATTGCTTGTCGCTGACGGCGGCCAGAAAGATCTGTTCGCCGTCTTTCACGGTGAACACGTCGTACACCGCCCAGGCCGAAATGCGGCTGGGCATGGGCGCGGCAGCCTGGCCGGTGGCGGCAAACTGCATCATGTGCTGGCCCACCAGGAACACATTGTTTTCAAACAGGGCCGACTGCACCTCCGTGCCCAGCCCCGTGCGTTCGCGCTGGCGCAAGGCGGCCATGGCCCCGATGGCGCCAAACATGCCGCCCATGATGTCGTTCACGCTGGTGCCCGCGCGCAGCGGGTCGCCGCTGCGGCCGGTCATGTAGGCCAGGCCGCCCATCATCTGCACCACCTCGTCCAGCGCGGTGCGGTGCTCGTAAGGCCCGGGCAGAAAACCCTTGTGGCTGACGTAGATCAGGCGCGGCTGGCGTTTTCTCAGCGTCTCGTAGTCCAGGCCCAGCTTCTTCATGGTGCCGGGCTTGAAGTTCTCGCTGACGATGTCGGCCGTGGCGATCAGGCGCAGCGCGGCCTCCACGCCTTCGGGCGTCTTCAGGTCGAGCGCGATGCTTTTCTTGTTGCGGTTGAAGGTCGGGAAAAACCCGGCGCCCGAGCCCAGCAGGCGGCGCGTGCCGTCGCCCTCCAGCGGCTCGACCTTGATCACCTCGGCGCCCAGGTCGCCCAGCAGCAGGCCGCAGGTCGGGCCCATCACCATGTGGGTGAATTCGACGACGCGGATGCCGGCGTAGGGCAGGGGCGTGTCCTTGGTTTCGCTTTCTTCAACGGCCGGACTGGCCGGCGCCGCCATGCGGGCGCCCTGAACAAAGCCTTTCGGCAAACCTGCCTCGGGCGTCATGCCGTACACCGGCTCGCCCGGCAGCCCGGCCATTAGCGGCGCGCGCGCGGCCATGAGTTTTTCAATGTCAATGCCGGTAGGCACGCCCATGGCCTCGAACATGAAGACCAGGTCTTCGGTGACGACGTTGCCTGAGGCGCCCGGCGCATAAGGGCAACCGCCCAGCCCGCCTAGCGAGGCATCGAAGGTGCGAACGCCTTCCTCGTACGCCGCCAGGCAGTTGGCCAGGCCCAGGCCGCGCGTGTTGTGCATATGGGCCGCGCCGGCGTGGCGGCCGATTTCGCCGCGCAGGCGCCGGAACAGGCGGCGTACCTGCGCCGGGTTGGCATAACCGACGGTGTCCGACAGGCCAGCCTCGTCGGCACCGGCCGCAATGCATTGCGCGGCCAGCCAGATGACGTCGTCCTCGGCCACGGCGCCCTGCAGCGTGCAGCCGAAGGCGGTCGAAATGCCGGCCTCCAGCCCGACGTGGGGCGCGATGTCGCGGCGCAGGGCCGCGATGGCGCGCACTTCCTCGACCATCTCTTGGCGCGTCTTGCGCACATTGGCCAGCGAATGCGCGGCACTGGCCGACACCGGCACGGTGAGCTTGTGCACGCCGGCGGCCAGCGCCGCTTCAGCGCCACGGCGGTTCGGCACCAGGGCCATCACCGTGAGGCCGGGCAGCGTGATCGCATGGCGCACCACCGCGGCGGCATCGGCCATTTGCGGCAGCAGCCGGGCCGGCACGAAGGAGGCGACTTCGATCTCGCGCACCCCGGCTTTGTGAAGCGCGTCAATCCAGCGCAGCTTGTCGGCCGTCGGCATGCATGCCTTGACCGATTGCAGGCCGTCGCGCGGGCCGACTTCGCTGATCAATACGTGAGCATTGGACATGGTTGCATTCCTCAAATAATTCTGTAAGATAGAACATTGTTCTTTCTATTGAAATGATCACCGATGGCCAAGCGCTTGTCAAGCGCTGCGGTCCGCCGCATGACCAGGAGTTATTGATGCCCCGCAAAGCCCAGACCGAATCCCTGGCCGACAGCCACGCCGCGCCCGGCGGCGCCGCGGCGGTGGACCGCGCCCTGACGCTGCTGGCGGCGTTCAAGGCCGGCGACACCGCGCTGGGGCTGGCCGAGCTGGCCGCGCGCACCCAGCTCTACAAAAGCACGGTGCTGCGCCTGCTGGCCTCGCTGGAACATGCGCGGCTGGTGCAGCGGCTGGACGATGGCCGCTATGGGCTGGGTCCGGAGGTGGCGCGCCTGCACGGCATTTATGCCGCCTCGTTTTCACTCGACAAGGTGGTGCTGCCGGTGCTGCGCGAACTGGTGGCGCAGACCGGCGAAAGCGCAGCCTACCATGTGCGCCAGGGCGACGCGAGGCTGTGCCTGTACCGCGTGGACTCGCCGCACCCGGTTCGCGACCACCTCCAGGCGGGCGACCTGCTGCCCATGGACCGCGGCACCGGTGCTCGCATTTTGATAGCATTCGATGCAGATCCGGCGAGGGCCAGAGGCCAAAAAGACAAGGATCTTTACGCCAAGATCCGGCAACAGGGGTTTTACACGGCCAGCGGCGACCGGCTGGCCGAAGTGGCGGGCATCTCGGCGCCGGTGTTCCGCACCGACCGCCAGGGCCGGCCTGAACTGGCCGCCGCGCTGACGCTGACCATGCCGGCCGCGCGCTACCAGGAAAACTACGTCCAGGCGGTTCTGGGCTGCGCCCGCAAGCTCAGTGGCCTGCTGGGCTGATACCCCCTCGTGCCGTGCCGGCTGCGCCTACTGCGGCACGACCCCGGCTTTTTTGACCAGCTTGGCGTATTTCACCAGTTCGGACTTGAAGTGCGCCAGCGCAAATTCGGGCGTGGAGACGTTGATGGTGTTGCCCTGCTTGGCCATGGACTCCTTGACCTCGGCGGTTGAAAACGCGGTGACAAAGGCCGCGTTGATGCGCTTGACCTGGTCCGCCGGCAGGCCCTTGGGGCCGACCACGGCGATCCAGCCCTCCACCAGATAGCCCGGGTAGCCCTGCTCGGCCGAGGTCGGAATATCGGGCGCGGCCGGAATGCGGGCCGGCGCCGAGACACAAATGGCCCGCATGGTGCCGGCCTTGATGTGCGCCTGCGCCGACGGCAGGGCCAGCACCCCCATGTCGACCTGGCCGGCAATGATGTCCTGCACCATGGGCGCCACGCCGCGGTAGGGAATGTGGGTGACGAAGGTCTGCGTCACGTCCTTGAACATCTCGGGCGCCAGGTGCAGGATGGTGCCGTTGCCCGACGAGGCGTAGTTGTACTTGCCGGGGTTGGCCTTGAACAGCGCGACCAGTTCCTTCATGTTTTTCGCCGGAAGTTTCGGGTTGATCACCAGCACCAGCGGCGTGGCACCGATGACGGCGATCGGCGTGATGTCGGCCACCGGGTCAAACGGCACCGACTTGAGCACGCTCGGGTAGATCACATGGTTGTTGGACACCATGCTCAGGGTCAGGCCATCGGGCGCCGACCGGATCATGGCCTGCGTGCCGACCACGCCGCCGGCGCCGGGCTGGTTCTC
>NZ_JANOAL010000321.1:0-1977 GCF_031411155.1 Polaromonas sp.
CATGATGGACGGCCGCATCGGCGCGATCCGGGAGGCGCTTGAAACCGAGGGCTTCATCCACACCCGCATCATGGCCTACAGCGCCAAGTACGCGAGCGCGTTTTACGGCCCGTTTCGCGACGCCGTCGGCTCGGCCGGCAACCTGGGCAAGGCCGACAAAAAGGTCTACCAGATGGATCCCGGCAACAGCGACGAGGCGCTGCGCGAAGTCGCCATGGACATTGCCGAGGGCGCCGACATGGTGATGGTGAAACCCGGCATGCCCTACCTGGACGTGGTGCGCCGCGTGAAAGACGAGTTTGCGGTGCCGACCTTTGCCTACCAGGTCAGCGGCGAGTACGCGATGCTGAAAGCCGCCGCCCAAAACGGCTGGCTGGACCATGATGCGGTGATGATGGAGAGCCTGCTGGCCTTCAAGCGGGCCGGCGCCGACGGTGTGCTGACCTACTTCGCGCTGGAGGCCGCGCGCAAGTTGCGCCAGGGCTGAACCGGTTGCACGCAGGCGTCGCCGGTTTGCTATTAAAATCATAGCTAAATACGCGCGAACCGTATGGGCTAGAGGCCAGTTTGACCCCTAAAACCAGCATTTGGCTGGTGCTGGTGTGGTCCAGGTCAGCGCTGGCCGGTGCAGCGCTAAACCCAGGGCTGGGCCAGCCCCTCGGACGCAAATGCCCTGACCACCGCCGGGCGCGCCAGCACCCGCTGCAAATAGGGCCCGAGCTGCGGGCGATTGCGGGCCGGCTTGCCGAAATGGCGGGTCCAGCGGCACAGCATCATGGCGTAGGCGTCCACGGCGCTGTAGTGGTCGCCCAGCAGCCACGGGCCGCCGTGGCGCGCCAGCTCGGCATCGAGCAGGCCCAGCAGCACGCGCACCTTGGCCTCGGCATGGGTCTTGAGCTCGGCGGCACCGGCCGGGTTGCCGGCGTTCATCCAGCGCTCGGGGTAAAAATAAACAATCAGCGTGGCCTGCAGGGTGTTGGTCAGCCACATCAGCCACTTGTAGAAATGCGCGCGCTCCGCAGTGCCCAACGCCGGCGCCAGGCCGGCCTCGGGGTGGCGGTCGCACAGGTGCAGACAGATCGCCGCCGACTCGTACAGCACCAGATCACCGTCGGTCAGCACCGGAATCAGCCCGTTCGGGTTGAGCCTGAGGTACTGCTGAGCCTTGTGCACGCCCTGCGCGCGGTCCACCAGCACCAGCTCGAAGGGCGCGCCTATTTCTTCGAGCAGCACATGCGGCGCCATGGCGGCGGTGCTGGGGTAGTAATGAAGCTGGATCATGGCGCCAGCTGTTGGCCAAAAAAGGCCAGTGAGCGTTCCCGCGCCAGCGTGGCGGCGGCTTCGTTGTAAGAGCCGCGCTGGTCGCAGTTAAAGCCGTGGTTGGCCGGGTAGACATGCACCTGCACTTCGGGGTGGGCCTTGCGGAAGGCTTCGATGCCTTCCATCGGAATCCAGTGGTCCTGGTCGCCAAAATGCGCCATCACCGGGCATTGCGGCTGGCGCGCAATTTCTTCTTCGGCGGTGATGCCGCCGCCGTAATAGGGAACGGCGGCGCTCAGGCCGCTCAGCATGCAGGCGGCGCGCCAGGTCAGCAGGCCGCCCCAGCAAAAGCCGACGATGCCGACCTTGCCGCCGCTGGCCTGGGCCGCGTGGTCAATGGCGGCCTGCAGGTCTTGCAGCACGCCGGCACCGGGCAGCGCCGCCACGGCGGTTTTGAGCTCAAAGCCGGCCGTCATGTCGGCCTCGGTGTAGCCCAGCTCCACCCCGGGCTTGATGCGCTCGAAGGTGGCCGGCGCCAGCGCCAGATAGCCCTGCGCGGCATAGCCATCGGCCACGGCGCGGATGTGCGAGTTGACGCCGAAGATTTCCTGCACCACCACCACGGCGGCGCGCGGCTTGCCCTGGGGCTGGGCGAGGTAGGCCGGCACGACAAAGCCGTCGGCGGATTTAAGGTTGATGAATGGGCCCATGGTGCTG
>NZ_JANOAL010000322.1:0-20337 GCF_031411155.1 Polaromonas sp.
TTCCAGATGTTGTAAGGGGTCTGCATCCAGGCCCCGACGACCACCAGCCAGACCAGGGTCACGGGGATGAAGATCTTCCAGCCGAGCCGCATGATCTGGTCATAACGGAAACGCGGGAAGGTGGCGCGCACCCACAAAAACATGGTCACGACGACGAAGGTCTTGAGACCGAGCCAGATCCAGCCCGGAATGAAGCTTAAAAATTCCACCGGTGGCAGCCAGCCGCCCAGGAACAGCAGCACGGCCAGGATGGCGACCAGCCACATGTTGGCGTATTCGGCCAGGAAGAACATGGCAAACGCCATGCCGGAATACTCGACCATGTGACCGGCCACGATCTCGGATTCGCCCTCCACCACGTCAAACGGGTGGCGGTTGGTTTCAGCCAGGCCGGAGATGAAATACACCACAAAAATCGGCAGCAGGGGCAGCCAGTTCCATGACAGGAAGGTCAATCCGTTGCTGGCCGCCATGCCCCTGCCCTGGCTCATGACGATGTCGGTCATGTTCAGGCTGCCCGACACCATCAGCACCACCACCAGGCAAAAGCCCATGGCGATTTCGTAGCTCACCATCTGCGCCGATGCCCGCATGGCACCCAAGAAAGCATATTTGGAGTTCGACGCCCAACCCGCAATGATCACGCCATAGACTTCCATGGAGGTGATGGCCATCAAAAACAGCAGGCCGGCATTGATGTTGGCCAGCGCCACATCGGGACCGAAAGGAATGACCGCCCAGGCAGCCAGTGCCGGCATGATGGTCATGATCGGGCCCAGCACAAACAAACCCTTGCTGGCGGCCGTCGGGATGATGATCTCCTTGGTCAGCAGCTTGAGTGCGTCGGCAATTGGCTGCAGCAGACCAAACGGTCCGACACGGTTGGGACCCAGGCGAATCTGGGTAAAACCAATCGCCTTGCGCTCCCAGAGCGTCAGGTAGGCCACGCAACCCATGAGCGGGAGCAACACACAGACAATCTTGATGAGCGCCCACAATACCGGCCACACCGTGGCTGGCCAGATGCCACCCATCAAACCCTGGCCAAATCCGTAGATGGCATCAATCATGCGGCCACTCCCTCAGCCTTGGCTTCGAGCGCTACGGCTTGCCGCGCATCGGCGGTCAACTGCAGCGAGGTAGCGCGCCTGACGAGGCCGTCAAGCTGGTAAATACGGGCGACAGCGGGCGTCGCACTGGCAGCCTTGGTCAGCGTGACAGCGGCATCGCTTGCATTGCCGAGCCTGCTGGCCGGCAGTTGCGCGCCCTCAGCGCCGGGAATCTGCTTGAGCACATCCTGCGAGGACTCAAAGTCAAACCCGGGCAAACCGAGCAGATTGGCCAGCACACGCAGCACCTTCCAGGCCGGGCGTGTATCACCCAGGGGTTTCACAACGGCATGAAAGCTCTGCACCCGGCCTTCCGCATTGACGAAGGTGCCCGGCGTTTCGGTAAACGGAGCGATCGGCAGCAGCACATCGCTAAAGCTCATGTTGGCCTTGAAAGGACTGAGCGTGACGACCATCTGGGCAGCATTGAGAGTAGCCCTGGCCCTGGCACCAGCGGCCGAATCGAATTCAGGTTCGTTGTTGAGCAACAGCACAGCCTTCAGCTGGCCATCCAGCATCTGACCGGCGTTCAAGCCGGCGCCGCTTGGCATGGCGCCCACCAGTTGTGCGCCAACGGTGTTGGCCGCTTCGGTGAGGTAGCCCACCGCCGCGCCGGTTTGTGCGCCGATCCAGTTGGCCAGTGCCAGCAGACTGGCCGCATTGGCATGGTGCGCCGCGGCGTTGCCCAGCAGCACGGCCTTGCGTTCGCCGCCGAGCAGGGATTTTGCGATGGCCTTGGCCGCATCGCTGGCCTGACCGGCAGCGGGCGCCGCAACGCCCTTTTCGGCGGCAATCGCCGCAGCCACGTCGGCCAGCGACTGCGCCCAGGCGTCGGGGCCCGACAGCAATGCATTGGCCACCGGCATGGCCCAGGCCTCGGCGGAGGCCAGCTCTGCTACTGAATTAATAGCACTCAGCGCACAGCCCTTGCGGACAGACTGCCGAATACGTTGCGCAAACAACGGATGGTCCTTGCGCAGATTGGAGCCCACCACCAGCACGCGCTGCAACTGGGACAGCGACGCAATGGAAGTGCCGAGCCAGCGAACCAAACCGGCCGGCGCAAACTCTGCATGGCGCAGACGGTAGTCAATGTTGTCGCTGCCCAGCCCGCGCATCAGCGCTGCGGCCAGGTGCAACTCTTCGAGGGTGCTGTGCGGGCTAGCCAGAGTGCCAATGCTGGCGGCGCCGTGGTCGGCCTTGACCTGCTTCAGGCCGTTGGCCACGTATTCGAGCGCGGTCTGCCAGTCGACCGTCTTCCATTCGCCGCCCTGCTTGAGCATGGGGCTCAGCAGGCGCTCGTCGCAGTTCAGGGCTTCATACGAAAAGCGGTCGCGGTCGGCAATCCAGCATTCATTGACGTCTTCATTCTCGAGCGGCACCACGCGCATGACCCGGTTGTTCTTGACCTGGACAATCAGGTTGGCACCGGTCGAGTCATGCGGGCTGACCGATTTACGGCGCGACAGCTCCCAGGTGCGGGCGCTGTAGCGGAAAGGCTTGCTGGTCAAGGCGCCAACCGGGCAGATGTCAATCATGTTGCCGGACAGCTCGGAGTCCACCGACATGCCGACAAAGGTTTCAATTTCGGCGTGCTCGCCGCGGTGCGACATGCCAAGCTCCATCACGCCAGCCACTTCCTGGCCAAAGCGTACGCAGCGGGTGCAGTGAATGCAGCGGCTCATCTCTTCCATCGAGATCAGCGGACCGACGTCCTTGTGGAAAACCACGCGTTTTTCTTCTTCATAGCGTGACTCGCCGGCGCCATAGCCCACCGCCAAATCCTGCAACTGGCACTCGCCGCCCTGGTCGCAGATGGGGCAATCGAGCGGGTGATTGATCAGCAAAAACTCCATCACGCCCTTCTGGGCCTTGATGGCTTTGTCATTTTTGGTGTGCACGATCATGCCCTGCGTCACCGGCGTGGCGCAGGCGGGCATGGGCTTGGGCGCTTTTTCAATATCAACCAGGCACATGCGGCAGTTGGCGGCAATGCTGAGCTTCTTGTGATAGCAAAAATGCGGAATATAGGTGCCGGCTTTTTCGGCCGCATGCATGACCGTGCTGCCTTCGAGCACCTCCACCTTTTGACCGTCGAGTTGGATTTCAACCATAGTTCTTTTCTTTGCGCGATCAGGCCTGCACAGCGGCGGCGGCCGGTGCTACGGGGGCCTGAGGGGTCTTCCGAGGCATCATGGCTTCAAACTCATGACGGAAATGCTTGATCATGGCGCGCACCGGCATCGCGGCGGCATCGCCGAGCGCGCAGATGGTGCGGCCCTGGATGTTGTCGGCCACCGAATTGAGCAGGTCCATGTCACTGGGCCGGCCCTGCCCGCGATGGATGCGGTCCACCACACGCCAGAGCCAGCCCGTGCCTTCGCGGCAAGGGGTGCACTGGCCGCAGGACTCGTGCATGTAGAAGTAGGAAAGGCGCTTGAGTGACTCGACCATGCAGCGGCTGTCATCCATGACGATGACCGCACCCGAGCCCAGCATGGAACCCGCCTTGGCAATCGAGTCGTAGTCCATGGTGCATTCCATCATGAGGGACGCGGGCAGCACCGGCGACGAAGAACCACCGGGAATCACGGCCTTGAGGGTTCGGCCCTCTTTGGCATTTTTCACGCCGCCCGCCAGTTCCAGTAACTTGGCGAAAGATGTGCCCATGGGCACTTCGTAGTTGCCGGGCAGTTCAACATCACCCGACACCGAGTAAATCTTGGTGCCGCCATTGTTGGGCTTGCCGCATTCAAGGTAGGCCTGGCCGCCGTTGCGGATAATCCACGGCACCGCGGCAAAGGTCTCGGTGTTGTTGATGGTGGTGGGCTTGCCATACAGGCCAAAACTGGCCGGAAACGGCGGCTTGAAACGCGGCTGGCCTTTTTTGCCTTCGAGCGACTCGAGCAAGGCGGTTTCCTCGCCACAGATGTAGGCGCCAAAACCATGCGAGGCATGGAGTTGGAAACTGAAGTTGCTGCCCAGAATGTTGCTGCCCAGCAGGCCCGCCGCGCGCGCCTCTTCCAGTGCCTCTTCAAAGCGCTGGTAGGTAGCAAAAATCTCGCCGTGAATGTAGTTGTAGCCGACGCTGATGCCCATCGCATAGGCGGCAATCGCCATGCCTTCGATCACGCTGTGCGGGTTGAACTGCATGATGTCGCGGTCTTTGCAGGTGCCCGGCTCGCCTTCGTCGGAATTGCAGACCAGGTACTTCTGGCCCGGAAACTGGCGCGGCATGAAACTCCACTTGAGCCCGGTCGGAAAGCCCGCCCCGCCGCGGCCGCGCAGGCTGCTGGCCTTGACCTCGGCAATCACCTGGTCGGGCGTCATGCCCGCGACTTGCGCATCGCCGGTCGGCGCGGCGCCGTCCAGGCCGAGAATCTTGCGCAAGGCCTGGTAGCCGCCGCGCGCCTCGTAGTCCTTCAGGCGCCAGTTGCTGCCGTCCAGGTCCGCCAGAATTTGCGGATGGATGTGCCGGCCATGAAAACAGGTTTGCACACCCGTGGCGGCAAACTGCGACAGCACGCTCTGCGCCGCGGCATTGGGAGGGTTGCTTGCGAGCGTCATGATTTACTTCGCCTCGGCGGATTGGAGACCATTGATGAGCTGGTCCAGTTTTTCATTGCTCATGAAGCTGCACATGGTGAGGTCGTTGACCAGCATCACCGGCGAATCGGCGCAGGCACCCAGGCATTCGGATTGCTGCAGCGTGAACAGGCCGTCAGCCGTGGTCTGGCCCATGGCAATGCCCAGCTTGTGCTCCAGGTGCTGAAGCGCCTTGGCGCCGTCGCGCAGCTGGCACGGCAAATTGGTGCAGACGTTGAGCTTGTACCTTCCCACCGGACGCTGGTTGTACATGTTGTAGAAGGTGGTGACTTCATGCACCGCAATCGGCGCCATGCCCAGGTAGTCGGCCACCAGCTTTTCGCTCTGTGCGCTGACAAAGCCGAGTTCTTCCTGAACAATCGTCAGGCAGGCCATGACGGCCGACTGCTTCTGGTCCGCAGGGTACTTGGCAACTTCACGCTCGAAACGGCTGAGGGCCTGCGCCGACAACGCCGGCGTGTGCGCTTGGGATGGTTCAGGAATCATGAGCAGATCTTGAGTAGGTTTTCGGTTTTCAGCGGTCGATTTCACCGAACACGATGTCCATGGTGCCGATCACGGCGACTGCATCGGCAATCATGTGGCCGCGCGACATTTCGTCCATGGCCGCCAGGTGCGGAAAACCCGGCGGGCGAATCTTCAGGCGATAGGGCTTGTTGGCGCCATCGCTGACGATATAGATGCCAAACTCGCCCTTGGGATGCTCGACCGCCGCATAGGCCTCGCCTTCGGGCACATGGAAACCTTCGGTGAACAGCTTGAAGTGGTGAATCAGCTCTTCCATGTTGGACTTCATGGATTCGCGGTCGGGCGCGGCCACCTTGTGGTTGCTGGTGATCACCGGGCCGGGGTTGACGCGCAGCCAGTCGACACACTGCTTGATGATGCGGTTGGACTGGCGCATTTCTTCAACGCGCACCAGGTAGCGGTCATAGCAGTCACCGGTCTTGCCCACCGGAATGTCAAAGTCCATGCGGTCATAGACGTCGTATGGCTGCTGCTTGCGCAAGTCCCAGGCAAAGCCGGAGCCGCGCAGCATGGGGCCGGTAAAGCCCAGGTTGAGTGCGCGCTCTGGCGACACCACGCCAACCCCCACGGTACGCTGCTTCCAGATGCGGTTGTCGGTCAGCAGCGTTTCATATTCGTCCACCAGGCCGGGAAAGCGGGCGACATAGTCATCGATGAAATCGAGCAGCGAGCCCTGGCGGTTTTCGTTCAGCGCGTCAATCGCCTTGGCGTTCTTGATCTTGCTGACCCGGTACTGCGGCATGGCGTCGGGCAGGTCACGGTAGACGCCGCCCGGACGGAAGTAAGCCGCATGCATGCGCGCGCCCGACACGGCCTCGTACATGTCAAACAGTGCCTCGCGTTCACGGAAGCAGTAAATCAGGATATTCATCGCGCCGCAGTCAAAGCCATGTGCACCCAGCCACAGCAGGTGGTTGAGCAAACGCGTGATCTCGGCAAACATCACCCGGATGTACTGGGCGCGCTCGGGCACATCCACGCCCAGCAGTTTTTCAATCGCCAGGCAGTAGGCCTGCTCGTTGGACATCATCGACACATAGTCAAGGCGGTCCATGTAGGGCAGCGACTGGATGTAAGTCTTGCTTTCGGCCAGTTTTTCGGTGGCGCGGTGCAAGAGGCCGATGTGCGGGTCGGCGCGCTGGATGACCTCGCCATCAAGTTCGAGCACCAGGCGCAAAACACCGTGCGCCGCAGGATGCTGCGGTCCAAAATTGAGCGTGTAGTTTTTGATTTCAGCCATGGTCTACCAGATTTTTACAGTGCTGATGCCGCCGCGCCGGGCCGCCCCAAGCAAGGCAACGCCGCCTAGGGGGGCAGCGAAGTACACGAAGTGGCGCGCGTGGGGGCTCATTGAACCCCACCGTAATTGTCTTCACGGATCACGCGCGGGGTGATCTCGCGGGGCTCAATGGTGACTGGCTGATAGATCACGCGCTTTTGTTCGGCGTCGTAGCGCATTTCGACATGGCCGCTGGTCGGGAAATCCTTGCGGAACGGATGGCCGATAAAGCCATAGTCGGTCAGGATACGGCGCAGGTCGTTGTGGCCTTCAAAAACGATGCCAAACAGATCGAACGCCTCACGCTCAAACCAGTTGACCGAGTTCCAGATGCCATTGACCGAGTCAATGACCGGAAAATCATCATCAGGGCAAAACACCTTGAGCCGCACCCGCTGGTTCAGGCTGACCGACAGCAGGTGCGACACCACGCAGTAGCGCAGGCCGTCGTGCCGGCCGTCCTTGTACTCCGAATAATCGACGCCGCACAAGTCAATCAGCTGCTCGAACTGGCAGCCCGGCGCATCACGCAACAGGTTTGCCACCGCCAGATAATCGGCCGCCGCCACGCTGAGCGTGACCTCGCCCAGAGCAATCCGGATGTCTTTGGCCTTGTCGCCCAGCACGGCGGCCAGGGTCTCGCCGAGCTGCTGCGCGGACGCAGGAGAAGAAGCAGAGGACGGCATCAGGCCCTCGCAATCGTGTTGGTGCGGCGGATTTTTTGCTGCAGCTGGATGATGCCGTAGAGCAGCGCCTCGGCCGTGGGCGGGCAGCCCGGCACATAGACATCGACCGGCACGATGCGGTCGCAACCGCGAACCACCGAGTAGCTGTAGTGGTAATAGCCGCCACCGTTGGCGCAGGAGCCCATGGACAGCACCCAGCGCGGCTCCGACATCTGGTCATAGACCTTGCGCAGCGCCGGCCCCATCTTGTTGCACAGCGTTCCGGCCACGATCATCAGGTCGGACTGGCGCGGGCTGGGCCGAAACAGCATGCCAAAGCGGTCAATGTCGTAACGCGCGGCACCGGCATGCATCATTTCAACCGCGCAGCAGGCCAGACCAAAAGTCATGGGCCAAAGCGAGCCGGTCTTGGCCCAGTTGACCACCGAGTCGTAACTCGTGGTCATGAAGCCTTCGTTGAAAACACCTTCAAGTGACATACCCGAACCTTTTTGGCAAACTTTTCAGCAGAGAATCCGGCGAGGATTGTCCTATTCCCAGTCCAGCGCACCCTTTTTCCACTCGTAGACAAAGCCCACAACCAGAATGCCGAGGAAAACCATGACCGACCAGAAACCCACCGCGCCGATGTCCTTGAGCGCGACCGCCCACGGAAAAAGAAACGCAATCTCAAGGTCAAAAAGAATGAAGAGAATCGCCACCAGGTAGTAGCGCACATCAAACTTCATGCGGGCGTCTTCAAACGCCTCGAAGCCGCATTCGTAGGGAGAATTTTTTTCACTGTCGGGGCGCACCGGACCCAGCAGACGACCCAGCACCTGGGGCACGACGCCGACACCCACACCGACCAGAATAAACAGAAGTACGGGAAGGTATTGATCGAGGTTCATCGTGGATTCAACTCCTGGAAACCGCTTGCGCGGCTCGTACCAGTTTGCCGTTGTTGTCGGCCGCATCGCCGGAGCGTTGCTGCCGATGCTTTATCTGGTGCGGACGGCGAGACTCGAACTCGCACACCTTTCGGCACTACCCCCTCAAGATAGCGTGTCTACCAATTTCACCACGTCCGCGGTATTTAGCTGCCTGGATGGCATGAGGAAACCTTGCGGTTTTAGGCTTTCCAGACAGTCTTAGAGTTTACCCTGAAAATGCATCGCTCCCGGCTGGGCGCGACACCTAAATCAGCTTATTTCGTCGGGATCTGCGCGGCGCCGGAGGCGGCGGGCGCAGGTGGCACAGGCACTGCCGTACCGGCCGATGCAGGTGCCGTGGTGCCAGGAATCTGTGCCGCCCCGGACGCAGCCGGCGCCGGTGCGGGCGCTGTGACGGCGGCGCCTTCCAGCACGCTGGAGCCGGCGCTGCGCGGCTGCGCGTTGCCAAAATAGGCCAGCAACAGGGTCGAGGCAAAGAACAGGGCGGCCAGCACGCCCGTGCTGCGCGACAGGAAGTTGGCGCTGCCGCTGGCGCCAAACAGGCTGCCCGAACCACCGCTGCCAAATGCAGCGCCCATGTCGGCACCCTTGCCGTGCTGGACCAGGATCAGGCCAATCATGGCCAGCGCCGACAGCATCTGCACAGCAAGGACAACAGTCAAAACAACGTTCATATCTACTCCTAATTTAATAGCGGTCTGCGCCCGTTATACGTGGGCTGCAGCAATAATTGTCAAAAAATCCGGGGCTTTGAGCGAGGCGCCGCCAATCAGGCCCCCGTCAATATCGGGCTGCGCCAGCAGCGTTGCCGCGTTGGCCGCATTCATGCTGCCGCCGTACAGAATCTTCACTCGCGCAGACTGGTCGGTCGCGGCCTTGAGCTGCGCCCGCAGCACCGCATGCACCGCCTGCGCCTCATCGGGCGACGCGGTTTTGCCGGTGCCAATGGCCCAGACCGGCTCGTAAGCGACCACGATCTCGCTGATGCAGTGGCCGTTGGTGTGAATCACCGCGGCCAGCTGGCGCTTGACCACTTCTTCGGTGTGACCGGCTTCGCGCTCGACCAGCGTTTCGCCGACGCAGACGATAGGCGTGATGCCCGCGGCCAGCGCCGCCCGGGCTTTGTCGGCCACCAGTGCATCGGTTTCGCCGTGGTATTGACGGCGCTCGGAATGGCCGACGATCGCGTAGCGGCAGCCGAGCTCTTTCAGCATCGCCGCAGAGACCTCTCCGGTGTACGCGCCCGCGGCCTGCGCCGACACATCCTGCGCCCCCACGTCGATGGCCGACAGCCCAGGCAGGCTGGATTTCAGCGTCTGAAGCTGCGCCAGATAAGGCGCCGGCACGCAGACCGCCACCTCACAGGCCGGCTTGACCGCCAGGCCCTGCGCGAGCGCCGCCAGCAAGGCTTCGTTGGCAGCCAGGCTGCCATTCATCTTCCAGTTTCCCGCAATCAGCTTTTTCATAAAGGGAACGCTTACCAGGTTAAAACGATTTTTCCAACATGCTGGTTGGACTCCATCAGCGTGTGCGCCTTCGCTGCATCCGCGGCCGCAAAGGTACTGTGAATCACTGGCTTGATGGCGCCGCTGGCCAGCAGCGGCCAGATTCTTTCCTTCAGTGCCTGGGCAATCGCGGCTTTGAAGTCAAGCGAGCGGGGACGCAGTGTGGAGCCGGTAATCGTCAGGCGCTTGCGCAACACCAGGCCGGCATTGAACTCGGCCTTGATGCCGCCCTGCACCGCGATGATGACCATGCGGCCATCCTCGGCCAGGCATTCGACCTCGCGCACCACGTAGCTGCCGGCCACCATGTCGAGAATGACGTTGACGCCTTGGCCGCTGGTCAGCCTTTTGACCTCTTCTGCGAAGTCAGTGGCGCGGTAATTGATCGCATGGTCGGCGCCCAGCGCCACACAGGCCGCGCATTTGTCGTCGCTGCCAGCGGTGACCAGCACCGTGGCGCCCAGCGCCTTGGCCATCTGGATCGCCGTCACGCCGATGCCGCTGGAGCCGCCCTGGATCAACAGGGTCTCGCCCTTTTGCAGCCGCGCGCGCTCAAATACATTGCTCCAGACCGTGAAGAAGGTCTCGGGCAGCGAGGCTGCCTCAATATCCGTCAGGCCGGCAGGCACCGGCAGGCATTGCCCGACCGGCGCGACGCACAGTTCGGCATAGCCACCGCCCGCCACCAGCGCGCAGACGCGGTCGCCCACCCTGAAACCGGCCGCCGCCATCGCCCCGGCATCGCCAGAGACAATCTCGCCAGCCACTTCGAGTCCCGGAATATCGGATGCACCCGGCGGCACCGGGTAGTTGCCGGTGCGCTGCAGCACGTCAGGCCGGTTCACACCGCTGGCGCGCACGCGAATCAGCAACTCGCCCGCCGCCGCCACCGGTTCGGCGCGCGCACCCAAGCGCAGCACGTCAGGCGCGCCATAGGAGGTGATTTCAACGGCTTTCATGAGGTTTCCCCGATTAATTTGTGCCGCCAGCCCTTATTCAATGGACGCTGGCAGCTACAAAATCAATAGCAGATGAGAATCAATCCTGATATTGCGCAGGACGGTCGAGTAGCGCTTTCATCGACAGCTTGACGCGGCCTTTTTCGTCGGTTTCCAGAACCTTGACCTTGACGATCTGGCCTTCGCTCAGGTAGTCGGTGACGCGCTCGACACGCTCGTGCGCGATCTGGCTGATGTGCAGCAGGCCGTCTTTGCCGGGCAGCAGGTTGACCAGCGCGCCAAAGTCCAGAATCTTGGTGATCGCGCCTTCATAAACCTTGCCGATTTCGACCTCGGCGGTGATCTCGGCGATGCGGCGCTTGGCTTCGTCAGCCTTGGCACTGTCGTTCGACGCGATGGTGATGGTGCCATCTTCCTCGATGTTGATCTGCGTGCCGGTTTCTTCGGTCAGCGCGCGGATGACGGCGCCGCCCTTGCCGATCACGTCACGGATCTTCTCGGGGTTGATCTTCATCACATACAGGCGCGGGGCGAAGTCGGAGACTTCGGCCTTGGCCTCGCCCATGGCTTCCTGCATCTTGCCCAGAATGTGCATGCGGGCTTCCTTGGCCTGGGCCAGTGCGACCTGCATGATCTCCTTGGTGATGCCCTGGATCTTGATGTCCATCTGCAGCGCGGTGATGCCGAAGGTGGTACCGGCGACCTTGAAGTCCATGTCGCCCAGATGATCCTCGTCACCCAGGATGTCGGTCAGCACGGCAAAGCGGTTGTCATCCTTGATCAGGCCCATGGCGATACCGGCCACGTGCGCTTTCATCGGCACGCCAGCGTCCATCAGCGACAGGCAGCCGCCGCAGACCGAAGCCATCGACGAGGAGCCGTTGGACTCGGTGATCTCGCTGACCACGCGCATGGTGTACGGAAACTCTTCCTTGGTCGGCAGCACGGCAATCAGCGCGCGCTTGGCGAGGCGGCCGTGGCCGATTTCGCGGCGCTTTGGCGATCCGACGCGGCCGGTTTCGCCGGTGGCGAACGGAGGCATGTTGTAGTGCAGCATGAAGCGGTCTTCATAGTCGCCCGACAGCGCGTCGATGCGCTGCGCATCGCGCTCGGTGCCCAGCGTGGTCACGACCAGCGCCTGGGTTTCACCACGCGTGAACAGGGCCGAGCCGTGGGTGCGCGGCAGCACGCTGTTGCGGATCTCAATCGGGCGCACGGTGCGGGTGTCGCGGCCGTCAATACGCGGGTCGCCGGCCAGGATCTGGCTGCGCACGATTTTGGCTTCAATGTCGAACAACATGCCATCCACCGCCACGCTGTCGAATTCGACACCCTCGGCCTTCAGGCCCATTTTGGTCCAGGTGGTCACTTCACGCGTGGCGTGGGTGCGGGCCTGCTTGTTGCGAATCTGGTAGGCGGCAGCCAGCTTCTCCTGGGCCAGCGCACCGACCTTGGCGATCAGCACTTCGTCCTTGGCCGGCGCACGCCAGTCCCAGACCGGCTTGCCAGCGTCACGAACCAGTTCGTGAATTGCGTTGATGGCGATGTTGCCCTGCTCATGGCCAAACACGATGGCGCCGAGCATGATTTCTTCGGACAGTTGCTTGGCTTCGGACTCGACCATCAGCACGGCGGCTTCGGTGCCGGCGACGACCAGATCCATGCTGGAATCCTTGAGCTGGGTCTTGCCGGGGTTCAGCACGTACTGGCCGTCGATGTAGGCGACGCGGGCGGCGCCAATCGGGCCGTTGAACGGAATGCCCGAAATGGCCAGCGCGGCGCTCGATGCGATCAGCGCGGGAATGTCGCCTTCGACTTCAGGGTTCAGCGACACCACATGAATGACGACCTGCACTTCATTGAAGAAGCCTTCGGGAAACAGCGGGCGAATCGGGCGGTCGATCAGGCGCGAGGTCAGGGTCTCGAATTCGCTGGGGCGGCCTTCGCGCTTGAAAAAGCTGCCGGGAATGCGGCCGGCGGCATAGGTTTTTTCGAGGTAGTCAACGGTCAGCGGAAAGAAGTCCTGGCCGGGCTTGGCATCGGTTTTGGCAACCACGGTGGCCAGCACCACGGTGCCGTCCATGTCCAGCAGTACGGCACCGCCGGCCTGACGCGCGATTTCGCCGGTTTCCATGGTGACCTTGTGCTGGCCCCACTGGAAGGATTTGCTGACTTTATTGAAAATGCTCATGTTCTTTTCTCCGCTAATGACAGGCACTTGAGGCAGTGCAGGAGGCCCGGAGCGGCGGCTGGCGAAACACGATGCCATTCCACAAAATGCCTGCAATGCCAGGACTTTTCTTGTGGAATGACACAGCGCGTGCTCGTTTCGCCTTGCTCCGAAGTAAAAAGCGCCTGAGCTAGTGAACTAACTCAGGCGCTTCATATTGGTTTTACCGATTACTTGCGCAGGCCAAGCTTGGCAATCAGGGCAACATAACGGGCTGCGTCCCTGGACTTCAGGTAGTCCAGCAGCTTGCGGCGGCGGCTTACCATGCGCAGCAGGCCACGGCGACCGTGGTGATCCTTG
The DNA here is from genome assembly GCF_031411155.1 of Polaromonas sp. GTDB lineage: Bacteria > Pseudomonadota > Gammaproteobacteria > Burkholderiales > Burkholderiaceae_C > Polaromonas. The sequence goes on from NZ_JANOAL010000322.1 coordinate 13,135, forward strand.
GCATGGGTTTTGAAATGGGGCATCAGTTCATTGATGCGGCCGGTCAGCAGGCCGACCTGCACTTCGGGGCTGCCGGTGTCGTTGGCAGCGCGCTGGTTGGCCTGAACGATTTCGGCCTTGATGGATTTTGCAATCATGTTTCTTCCTTTGCACCAGGTGCACTTGCGAGCGATGCAGCGTTCCCACCGTGGGAGTTGGCCGCCTTCGTCGTGTTCTGGCAGGCCGGACTGTGGGTCCATTGCACTGCGCAGAGCCTCGGATTATAGCCCAAGCCAGCGTTCAAGTCGCTGCACGCCCTGCCCCAGCCTGGCCAGATCCTGGCTGGCCATGCACCAGCGCAGCCAGCCCTGAGCCGCTGGCCCCGGATTGACCATGAAAGCGTTGCCCGGTGCCAGCCCCAGCCCGGCCTCCACCACCAGGCGCTTGGCCGTGGCCAGCGAATCGCCAAACCGCGTCTGGTCTTCCAGCCGGAAAAAGGCATACATGCCGCCCTTGGGAGACGTCAGCTGCACGCCAGGCACGGCTTGCAACAATGGCACCAGCGTATCGCGGCAGGTTTTCAGCTGGTTCACCACGCGCGGCGTGATGTCTGCGGCATGCTCAATCGCCACCAGCCCGGCGCGCTGCACAAACACCGGCGCGCAGGAGGTGTTGAACTCGAGCAGCTTGCCCATGTGCAGTGTCATGGCGGGCGGCATCACCAGCCAGCCCAGGCGCCAGCCGGTCATCAGAAAGCTCTTGGAAAAGCTGTTTACAACGACCAGACGGTCTTCAGGCAACGCAATATCCAGAAAGCTGGGCGCAGCGCCATGCGACGTCGGTTCAAAATAAAGCCGCTCATACACCTCGTCGGCCAGAATCCAGGTGCCGGTTTGACGGCAATGCGCCAATATCGCCTCCTGCTCGCCGCGGGCCAGGGTCCAGCCGGTCGGGTTGTTGGGCGCGTTGACGATCAGCAGCCGGGTTTTGGGCGTGATGGCGGCCAGCAACTCGGGCAAATCGAGCTGCCACTGCCCGGCCACGGGTTTCAGGCTCACGCATTTCACCGTGGCGCCCATGATGACGGGCTGCGCCGTCAGGTTGGGCCAGACCGGCGTGACGGCCACCACCTCGTCGCCCGCATCCACCAGCGCCTGCACCGCCAGCATCAGCGCATTGACGCCGCCCGAGGTGACGGCAATGCGCCCGGCGTCAATCGGCGCCGCCCCCGCGCAGCGCAGCGCTGTCGAATAAGCGGCGATGGCGTCGCGCAACTCGGGCAGGCCCAGGTTGTGGCTGTAAAAGGTTTCGCCCTGCCCGAGCGAAGCCGCCGCGGCGTCACGGATCACCAGCGGCGTGACCTCGTCGCTCTCGCCGAACCAGAACTTGAGCACGTCGCCGCGGCCCATGCCCGCATTGGCCACCTGGCGGATCATGGACTCTTCAAGGTTTAAAACGGCTTGCCGCATGTTCGTCTTCGCTTCAATCAATGAGCTTGCTGCCGGGGTTCAGGGCCGCACCATCTTGCAGCTGTGCGGCCGCTCGGCGCGCTGCGGCGCAATGGTCTTGATGACGCGAAAGCCGTAGCCCGAGCCTTCGACGTCAAACTTCACACCGGGCGCGCCCTGCTTGCCCATCATCGCCACCAGCAGCGGCTGCTGAAACTGGTGGTCGGCCGCGCGCATGGCGCCCTGGTGACCTGAAAAATTGACCGTAGCCCGCTCCAGCTGGGCGGCAACCGCTCCTGAATCGATAGCGCCGGCCTTTTCGATGCTTTGCGCCAGGGCTTCGATCATCAGCTGCATGCGCATGTGCACATAGTCGTCCTGCGGCTTGGGAAAACGCTGGCGGAAGGACTGGTAAAAGGCCTCGGACGGCGCGCCGGCGGCATTCGGGAACCAGTCCGCCACCGCAATCACCTTGCCCACGCCGGCATCGCCCAGCGCCGCCGGCACGCCCAGCGCGTTGCCGTAAAAAGTATAGAACTTGCCGTCGTAACCGACTTCCTTGGCGGCCTTGATCAGCAGCGTCAGGTCATTGCCCCAGTTGCCCGTCAGCACGGCCTGCGCGCCGCTGGCCTTGATCTTGACGGCATACGGAATGAAGTCCTTGACGCGGCCCAGCGCATGCAACTCATCACCCACGATCTGCACGTCGGGGCGCTGCACCGCGATCTGCTTGCGCGCCTCGCGCAGCACCGCCTGGCCAAAGCTGTAGTCCTGGCCGATCAGGTAGACGCTTTTCAGCGCCTTGTCGTCCTTCAGCACGTCCATCAGGCCGGCCATGCGCATGTCGGCATGGGCGTCAAAGCGGAAATGCCAGAAGCTGCATTTCTCGTTGGTCAGAATCGGATCGACCGCCGAGTAGTTGAGGAAGATCACCCGCTTGCCCGGCTCGCGCTCATTGTGCTTGTTGATGGCATCGATCAGCACCGCCGCAATGGCCGATGAATTGCCCTGGGCAATCACGGTCACGCCGTCGTCAATCGCCGAGCGCAGCGCGGCCAGCGCTTCCTCACTCTGGCCCTTGTTGTCGTAGCGCTCAATCACCAGGTTGCGGTTGCCGCCGGGCAGCTTGATGCCGCCGCGCGCGTTGACGCGCTCGGTGGCCCACACCAGGTTGCGAAACACGGCTTCGCCGGTGTTGGCAAACGCGCCGGACAGGCTTTCAATCAGGGCGACCCGCACCGGCGGCAACGCGGCGGCAGATGCCGGCGCCGGCACGGTAGGCTGGGCCAGCACGGTGGCCGGACCGCCCAGCGAGAGCGCCAGCGCTAAGGCCGCTCCAGCGCGTTTCAAGAGGGGCGGGTTAAAAATATACATTGCTTGGTTTCCTTGAAAAAGACCTTGGCCAGACCGATGTGGGTTGCATGCGGCAATCACGGTTGAGCGCCGCGAAGTGTACGGGACGGGCTGGAACAAATCCGGTCAATTGTCCCGCTTTAACTGACAAGGAGTTCCCCATGTTTTTCACCCCCGTGGTTCGTCATCGCGCAGCTTCCCCCGCTTTGCGCTCTTTTGACCGCAGTTTCGAGCGCTTCGTCAATGAAGCCCTGGTCAACAGCGCAAAACCCGATGTCCGGCTGACGCAGGACGACAAGGCCTGGACCTTCAGCCTGGACCTGCCCGGCCTGGCCCGGCAAGACCTCAACATCGGCATTGAAGGCAGCGTGGTCCGCATCGACAGCAAGGCCGAGGCCGCGCGCCAGTACAAGGCGGCCTATGAGTTGCCGCAAGAGATCGACGCCGCCGCCAGCAGCGCGAAACTGGAAAACGGCGTGCTGACCGTCACCCTGGCCAAGGCCTTACCCGTCAGCAAAGTGGTTCAGTTGGCTATTCAATAATCAGAAACGCTGCCCGGCAGGTTCAGGCCGGCTCGGGCCGCAATTCCGCCAGACTCCAGCGCGGCTTCACGTCAAAGGTGTAGCCGCGCTGCAGGGTTTCCAGACCCGCTTGCAGCCGCATGCCGGCCGCCAGCGCAATCATGGCGCCGTTGTCGGTGCATAAATGCAGTTCGGGGTAATGCACCCGGATGCCGCGCTGCCGGCACACCGCATTGAGCTGGCTGCGCAGCAAGGCGTTGGCACCCACGCCGCCGGCCACCACCAGGCGCTTGAGCCCGGTCTGCGCCATGGCACTCATCGATTTTTTGACCAGCACCTCGACGATCGCCGCCTGGGTCGAGGCCGCCAGATCGGCCTTGCGGATTTCGAGCTCAGGCCCCAGCTTTTTGGCCTGCGTCAGCACCGCCGTTTTCAGACCGGCAAATGAAAAATCCAGGTTGCCGCTGTGCAGCAGGGGCCGGGGCAGCTTGAAGGCCGCGCCATCGCCCTGCTGCGCCAGTGTGGCCAGATGCGGCCCGCCCGGATAAGGCAGGCCCATCAGCTTGGCCGACTTGTCAAAGGCCTCACCCGCCGCATCGTCAATGGTTTCCCCCAGCAACTCGTAACTGCCGACGCGGTCCACCCGCATCAGCTGGGTGTGCCCGCCCGACACCAGCAGCGCCACGAACGGAAACTCGGGCGGGTCGGCGCTTAAAAAAGGCGACAGCAAATGCCCCTCGAGGTGGTGCACGCCCATCACCGGCTTGCCCAGCGCCGCCGCCATGGCGCAGGCCACCCCGGCGCCCACCAGCAGCGCGCCAGCCAGTCCCGGCCCGCGCGTGTAGGCCACCACATCGACCTGAGCCAGGGTGCGCCGGGCTTCCTTCATCACTTCCTGCGTCAGCGGCAGAACACGCCGGATGTGGTCGCGGCTGGCCAGCTCGGGCACCACGCCGCCAAAGGCCTGGTGCATGTCGATCTGGCTGAACAGGGCATGTGCCAGAAGCCGCGGCACACCCTCGCCCGACGCATCGACCAGCGCCACACCGGTTTCGTCACAACTCGATTCAAATCCCAGTACAAGCATGCTGGAAGTGTAGCCCTCGAACTACTGGCTCAAAACTTGCGTAACCGTGGTCATGACCCCCTCACAGTCCCTGCGCCTGGTCGTGATTGCACCGGACCTGGTCGAATCGGTCGAAGCCAACGCCCACGCCCGTGCGTTGGCCGAGCGCTCGCGCCAGTTGCGCATTGGCCTGCTCGAAAACGGCTACAACCTGGTGGCCGTGCTGCCGGCCGACACCTTTTTGCAGGAGCGGCTGGCCCAGTTGCAGCCCGACATGATCATTGTCGACGCCGAAAGCGAGGCGCGGGACTCGCTGGAGCATGTGGTGATGGCGACCCGCGACGCGCGGCGCCCGATTGTGCTGTTTACCAATGACAACGACACCAGCCACGTCAAGGACGCGGTGGCGGCGGGCGTGTCGGCCTATATCGTGGCCGGCCTGTCGCCCGACCGCATCCGCCCTATCCTGGATGTGGCGATGGCGCGCTTTGAGCACGAGCAGGGCCTGCGGCAAGCGCTGGCCCATGCCCGGACCGAGTTGCAGGAGCGAAAAATCATAGACCGCGCCAAAGGCCTGCTGATGCAGCGCCAGGGCCTGAGCGAGCAGGCCGCCTACGAAAAGCTGCGCAAGGCCGCCATGGACAAGGGTTTGCGCCTCGGTGAAGTGGCCCAGCGCATGCTGGACGTGGCCGACCTGCTCGGTTAGGCCCGTTGCACCCGAATTGGTGCAGTGCACAACTACAGTGCAGCCGCGGGCAACGGCAGATGCCGGTCTGCCAGAGCGGTGAAATGCTATCAAAATAATAGCTGCTTACGCACGTTACACATGGGCTAGCGGCATTTTTTATTGGAAAAACCATAAACCAGGGCCCGCCATTGCATTACTGGCACAGCTTTTGCGTTAACTGAAGCACGGGTCAATGTTGACCTGCGGCAGACAGCTTCAACGGCGAAGCAGGTTCTGCCCCCAAGAACAAAGGCGTTCGCACCCTGCACTCACCCTCACCGGTGGCTGCACGGGTCGAGCGCCTTTTTTGTTTTCGATTTTTTATTTTCTGGAGAAGCTGGACATGACCGAACTGCTGAAATCCTCGCTGACCCGCCGCACCGTGCTGCAGGCCGCCGCCGTCGGTGCCGTCGGCATCAACCCCGCGCTGCGCGCCGCTGTCTATGCCCAGGGCTCCGACGCCCCCGAGAAAAAGGAAGTCAAGATTGGCTTCATTCCGCTGACCGACTGCGCGTCGGTGGTAATGGCCTCGGTGCTGGGCATCGACCAGAAATACGGCGTCAAGATCATCCCCAGCAAGGAGGCCAGCTGGGCCGGCGTGCGCGACAAGCTGGTCAATGGCGAACTCGACTTTGCCCATGTGCTGTACGGCCTGATTTATGGCGTGCACATGGGCACCGCCGGCCCCAAGAAGGACATGGCGGTGCTGATGAACCTCAACAACAACGGCCAGGCGATCACGCTGTCCAAGAAACTGGCCGACAAGGGCGCGGTCGACGGCGCGGGGCTGGCCAAACTGATGGCAAGCGACAAACGCGAATACACTTTTGCCCAGACCTTCCCCACCGGCACCCACGCCATGTGGCTGTATTACTGGATGGCGGCCAACGGCATCAACCCGATGAGCGACGCCAAGGTGATTACCGTGCCGCCACCGCAAATGGTGGCCAACATGCGCGTGGGCAATATGGACGGCTACTGCGTCGGCGAGCCCTGGAACCACCGCGCCATCATCGACGGCATTGGCGTGACCGCGGCCACCACCCAGGACATCTGGCGCGACCACCCCGAAAAGGTACTGGGCACCACGGGCGAGTTCGTCAAAAAATACCCCAACACGGCGCGCGCCGTCACTGCCGCCATCATCGAGGCGGGCAAATGGATCGATGCCAGCCTGGCCAACAAAAACAAGATGGCCGAAACCATTGCCGACAAAAGCTATGTCAACACCAGCGTGGACGCGATCAACCAGCGCATTCTTGGCCGCTACCAGAACGGCATGGGCAAGACCTGGGACGACCCCAACTACATGAAGTTTTTCAACGACGGCGCGGTGAACTTCCCCTACCTGTCCGACGGCATGTGGTTTTTGACCCAGCACAAGCGCTGGGGCCTGATGAAAGAGCACCCCGACTACCTGGCCGTGGCCAGGCAGATCAACCAGATCGATATCTACAAGCAGGCGGCCACCGCTGCCAAGGTCAGCGTACCCAAAGACGTGATGCGCAGCAGCAAGATGCTTGACGGCGTGGTCTGGGACGGCAAAGACCCCAAAAAATACGCCGACGGATTCAAGGTTCACGCCTGAAGTTTCATCGACTCCCTCCATTCAACGACTTAAAGAGGTCACGCCATGGTCAGTGCCGTATTTCACTCCCCGCTGGACGCGCCGGCGCCAGAGCCAACGCCAACAGCGCGCAGTGCTACTAATTCGATAGCTGCCAGCCCGCATTACACCAGGGCCACAGCCCCAAAAGCCTCCAAAGCAGCCACCGCACCGGCCGCCAGACCACCGCGTGATGCCTCGTGGCTCTGGCTGGGCGTGCTGCCACCGCTGCTGGGCCTGGGCCTGCTGGTGCTGGTCTGGGAAATGGTGTCGCTGGGCACGGGCGCCAGCATTCCCTCGCCCAAAGACACCTTTGTGCAGGCGGTGCAGATTTTCAGCGACCCGTTTTACAGCAAGGGGCCGAATGACCAGGGCGTGGGCTGGAACGTGCTGTCTTCGCTCAAGCGCGTGGCGCTGGGCTTTGGCCTGGCGGCCATCGTCGGCATTCCGGCGGGTTTCCTGATTGGGCGCTTCACCTTTTTGAGCCGCATGTTCAACCCGCT
>NZ_JANOAL010000323.1:0-17548 GCF_031411155.1 Polaromonas sp.
GTCGCGAATGCGCTGCAAATCAAGACCGGCACCATCATCGCTAAAGTCCACCGAGACGTCATTTCCCTCGTGACGCAGATGCACCGTGATCAGCCCCACCGGTTCCTTGCCGGCTTTGATCCGGTCATGCGGTTCTTCGATACCGTGAGCGACGCAGTTGCGGAGAAGGTGCTCAAAAGCAGGCGTCATGCGGTCCAGCATGCCGCGATCCATCTCGATGGTTCCGCCCAACAGGTCAAGTCGCACCTGTTTGCCTGTGTCTTTGGAGGCCTGCCTGATCACGCGGTACAAGCGGTCTGATATTCCTTCGAACTCGACCATGCGCGTACGGAGCAGATCGCGCTGAAGTTCACGCGTCTGACGGGCTTGCGCGATCAGGTCGTCTTCGGTCGCTTCAACTGTACGCTGAAGCGTTCGCTGCACAGTCGCGACGTCGTTGACAGACTCGGCCATCATGCGGGTGAGTTCCTGCACCCGTGTGAAGCGGTCAAATTCAAGCGGATCAAAGCCGGCCTGCGCTTCCTTGGCCTGGGCGAGACGCGACTGCATCTGGGTTTCAGCCTGCAGCTCAATGTCGCGAAGCTGCTGGCGCAAGCGGTTCAGGTTGCCGCTCATGTCGTTCAGCGAGGTGCGCAGCTGACCCAGTTCGGCTTCCAGCCGCGAGCGCGTGATCATCACCTCGCCGGCCTGGGTCACCATGCGGTCCAGCAACTGGGAGCGCACGCGTATCGAGGCCGTGGCCGCCTGCCGCAGCGGCTGCATGGCCATGGCCTGTGGCGCCGGAATCGCCAATTTGACGGCGCTGCTGTCACGCAGCGCGGGCTCGGCCTTCACCGGCGCCGCCGCTTCGGGCGTCGGCGCGACCGCTTCAAGCGTGACCAATGGCGCAGCAGCGGCAGCCGCGGCATCGGCATGGCGCAGGGCTTCAAAGGCGGCCTGCATGGCGTCAAAGCGGGTCAGTAACGGCTCGAACTCCTGGCTGGCCGCCGCTTCGGTCCCGAGGTACTCAATCTCTGATTCAATCCGGTGCGCCATTTCACCCAGACGCAAGGCGCCGGCCAGACGGGCGCTGCCCTTGAGCGTATGCAGTGCCCGCAACACTTCCATGCGTGCACTCTGGTTGTCGGGCCGCGCCGACCACTGGCGCAGCGCGCCGCCCAACTGGGGCATGAGTTCTGCGCCTTCCTCCTCAAAAATCGGGAACAGGTCCGGGTCGACCGCATCGATTGCATCGATGTCATCCTCCGCGTTCTCATTGAAGATGGCGGCAACTGGCGTGCCCGCTGGCGCGCCTACCGGGGGCACCAGCCGGACGGGCGGCGCAACCACCCTGGCGGGGGCCGCCAGCACGGGTTCCGGCGCGGCTGGCGGCGCAGCGGGCGCCTCCAGTGCCTCCAGACTCGCGGGCTCGGCGGGCTCGGCGGGCTCCGACGGCGCTGCATCGGCCTGCCCCGGCCCCTGCGCAAAGTCAGCATCGGCCAATTCGCTGACCGGCTGCAGCCCCGAATCGGAGAAGTCGAGCTGCTTCAGGCGATCCAGAAGACGGGTATCGGGCTGCTTGAGGAAACCGGCGGCGAACTGGTGCAGCAAGCGGCGTATGTCTTCCGCCGCGTCCACAAACACCTGGCCGTAGGTCGCCGCGCCATGGCTATGGTGGGCACGCGATTGCTGCAAGGCATGCTCGAGCGCCCGCGCCATCTCCGACAAGGCATGAAAACCAACGGTGGCAGAACTGCCGGCCAGGGAATGGGCGAGCGCCACGGTGGAGTCATTGACCGGCTGGTCGCGCTCAATCGCCCATTCGGCCACTTCCGTGACCAGCCGGCGCGACCACTCATCGGCCTCGTTCAGGTACACGTTGTAAAGCGGAATGCCGATGCGCAGGCCGCCAATCACCTTGATCTGCTCGTCCTCGCCGTCGTCCACCGGCAGGATGCTGTCGGCTGCCGCCGCTGCAAGCACTGGCGCTGCGACCGGCTCCGGCAGGGTGGCAGCGATTTCAGCAACGGGCGGCTCGGCGGAGACGACAACAACGGGTTCCTGTGCCTGAACCGATGCGGCTTCCTCAGGCTTGAAGTGCCGGTCAAAGTCGGCATCCGACAGCTGCATCGCCTGTACTGGGGCTGCCTCGACGGGCAGATGCTCGGGCAGGACCGGCAATATGGCCTCGGTGGACTCCACCGCGGGGTTGAAATCCGCCGGCAGGTCAAACAGGCTGTCGAAATCGATCTCTTCAATGTCCTGGGCCGGTGCTGCCAGTTGCCCCTCGGTCACGGTGGATGCCGACGGATCCAGTGGTACGGCGTCAAGGAAAAGGTCAAACTCCAGCGCGGGCTCAGCCGTTGCGTCAGCCAGATCCAGCGCGCTGGCGGTGTCGGAGTCGGTCGCATCCGGCTCCAGTTCAATCAACAGGGAAAGATCCAGCGCGGCCGCCGTCTGAACTGGCTCAATAGGTGAGTGCGCGCTGACTGGCGTGGATGGGCCGATGGGCAGGTAGCGCGCCCGTGTCAGCAGGGCGTTTGTGCTGCGCTGGAAATCCGCGGCCAGCCAGGCGCCGTGCTGATTGGCGGCAATGTCATCAACCCAGCGGGCAAAGCCCGACATGGCTTCAGACACCAAAGACATGAATTCGCGGGTGACCGGTTTCTGATCGGCCAGCCAGCTGTTGAGCATTTGCTCAAACGACCAGGCGGCCTCGCCCAGCTGATTGAGCCCGACCATTCTCGAACTGCCCTTGAGCGTGTGAAAAGCACGGCGCAGCACGGTCAATTGCGAGACATCGCCGGTGTCGTCGGCCAGCGCCGCCAGGGCTTCCTGGCCACTGGCCACCACTTCACGCGCCTCTTCCAGAAAGATATCGCGCAAGTCATCTTCTTCGTAGTCGACAGGCACCGGCTGGTTGGCCTCGCTGGCCACCGGGGCGGGCGCCGGCATTGACGACGCCAGGCTGTTCAGGGCATCGGCCGTCGCGTCGGCGTTATTGGCCAACACCGCCACCGCCGCCTCGCGGGCGCTACGGGCCAGCGCCGGTTGTTCGGCCAGCGCGGCCTGAACCGCCAGCGCATCGAGCCGTTCGGTCAGGCTGTCGGTTGACGCATCAACCGAGGCGTTCTGTGCGTTTCGCACGGCTTGCAGCGCTTGCTCCGACAGCGCATCGCTTTTCACCGTCACCCTGGACGCAGCGCTGGCTGCACCTGGAACCCGTCCCATCAGGGGTTTGAGTTCCCCTTTTTCCTCGTCGTAGACAAACAGCTTCTTGGCCAGCACCGGCTGGTAGTTGAGCATGTCAATCAAAAAGCTCAATGCCCCCAGATTGTTGCCAATTTGCTCAAACGTGCCCGCGTTGCGCGCCAGGGGCCCGTCGATAGCGCTCGCGTCGCCAGCATCATTGGCCAGCATCTGTTCGACGCTGCCGCGCATGCGCAACACCGCACGCGAGGCCAGGTCCAGCCCCAGCACCGACAGCACGCCGCGCATTTGCGCCATCTGGCCTGGCACCGGGTGCAGGGCGGTTTTGTCGGCGGGATTGCGAAAAAACAGATCCAGCGATTTTTCAATCTCACCCAGCGACACGCGCAACTCGCCCACCACGCTGCCCATGGTCTGCTTGTCACTGACCCGGCGATACAAGTCCTCCATCCAGCCTTCCAGCGGCTGAGGCTGGCCACCCTCGCGCACCCCTTCCAGGCGTTCCGCCAGATTGGCCGTGCGGGCCGCCAGCTGCGAATCGTTGGGATCCAGATCCTCGAAAGCCGCCTCCAGAAAGAGCAGCGAAGTGGCCACCTCCATCGCCAGTTCGATGCGCGGCGACTGCGACGTGCGCACCGTGGTGTCGACCGCGCGGGTCAAGGCCTGCGCCAATGGCTCGCTGGGCGGATGCAGCTTGAGCAGGGAATCGGTCACCAGGCTGAACTGGTCGGTCACTGATTTGAGCTTGCTGCCGTCACCGGCCGACAGTGACGACCAGGTTTCCTTGGCCGAGGTGATGCGCTTGCGTGCTTGCGCCAGCAGGGCCGGATCGAAGCGGCCAAACTGCACGATTTCGTAGTCGACTGGCTTGAACTGCGTCAACCCATAGGCGCCACGCACTGCCGACAGCACCGGTGTGTCGCTGGCGCGCGCAGACGCCGCCTGGGCGCAGAAAAAAAGCAGGTCCTGGGCGAGGCGCTCCGACAGGGTGGAATCCCCCTTGGCCAGGGCCGCATACTGCAACAGAATGCGGGATGCAGCGCGTTTCACATACACATCGGGGGCGAGCAAATCGTTTTCGACGGCCTCGAAATAGGCCGCTGCGATTTTCCAGAAAATTCTGGGCTGGCGGTCCAGCTGCCCCGCGGAAAATCCAAGGCTCAGGGTCTTGAGCGTCTGGGCGGCCTGCGGCGCCTTGCCCTTCATGAGCTGAAGCACGCAGGGATCGAGTTCTGCCCGGGCGCCGGCATCGTACGGTCGGGGCGCGGCGGTAACTGCCAGTTCAGGCTCCAGCCAGCGCCACTCCAGGGGCCACAGATCGGCCGGGTGGATGCGGTCGGCCCGCACCAGTTCCTGCACCTCGCGGAATTGCGGAAACAGCGAAACCGGCGATACCGGCTTGTCCGCCAGCACCCCTTCCAGGTATTCAGTCAGCGCAAAGCTGGCGCGCTCAATCCTGGCTGCGGCATCCTGGCTGCACTGCTCGGGTTGCAACACAAACTTTTGCACCGCCGCTTCCATGGCCCGAAGCAGCAGCGCCGGCTTGGCCAGCCCCACCATCTCCAGCGCGCCCACGGCCTGATGCAACTGCTGGCGCGCGATGCGCAACTGGCTGGCATCGACGGCGGCAAGGTCCGAGCCACGGGCGACCTCAGCCTCACGCACAAAACGCTTGATGGACCTGGCCGCGCCATCCAGCGATTTTCGAAGCTCGTCCAGCACCCAGGCCAGCGGGCCCAGGTCATTGAAGGCGAAATCGGGGTCGGCTGCGGTTGAATTCGGGACGGTGGATTGCATGGTCACGGGCCGGTTCATAAATCGGTGTCAGGGGCTGGCGTCGCGGTCAGGCACAACAAACTGGCATCAGGCAATTTTGAAGCGGGACACCGACTGGCGCAGCTCTTCGGCCATGCGCGACAGATCGCGCACCTGCTGCGCGGTGGAGCGGGTACCTTCTCCGGTCTGCTCCGTTACCGCAAAAATATGCTGGATGTTTTCGGCCACCACGTTGGCGGAGGCTGCCTCCCGGGTGGCAGCATTGGAAATCTGCTCGATCAGCTCAGCCAGGCGCCTGGACACCTGGTCAATTTCCGTCAGCGCCGTACCGGCGTTATCCGACAGCCTGGCTCCCTCGACCACGCCTTGCGTGGAGCGTTCCATGGCGGCCACCGCATCCTGGGTGTCGGTTTGAATCGCCTTCACCAGCGCCGAAATCTGGCGCGTTGCGTCGGCCGAGCGCTCGGCCAGCCGCTGCACCTCTTCGGCCACCACCGAGAAACCGCGCCCTGCTTCGCCGGCTGATGCGGCCTGAATGGCGGCGTTCAGCGCCAGCACGTTGGTCTGCTCGGTAATGTCGGAAATCAGCTCGGTGATCTCGCCAATCTCCTGCGACGATTCGCCCAGCCGCTTGATGCGTTTGGAGGTCTCCTGAATCTGGTCACGAATCGAGTTCATGCCGCCGATGGCGTTCTGCACGGCCTGCAGGCCGGATTCGGCGGCCGTCAGCGACTGGCGCGCCACTTGCGAAGACTCCTGCGCCTGGAACGACACCTGGTTAATCCGGGACGCCATGTCAAGCACCGACTGGCCGGTTTCGCGGATCTCGCGCAGCTGCTCGGTGGACGCCGCCAGCAGCTCGGTCGAAGTGCTCTCGACCTGGGCCGTCGTCTGCGCCACCCGGGTCGCCGTGTTTTGCACGTTACCGACCAACTGGCGCAACTCCTCCACGGTGTAGTTCACCGAGTCGGCAATGGCACCGGTAATGTCTTCGGTCACGGTGGCTTCCTGCGTCAAATCGCCCTCGGCCACGGTCTGCAACTCATTCATCAAGCGCAAAATGGCGGCCTGGTTGGCGTCATTGACGCGTTTGGCATCCTGCTCCTGGCTTTTGGCTTCCTGGCGCTGGGTTTCAGCCACCGACTGACGCTGCTGGCTGTCCTGCACCTGCAGGCGCGCCAGTCCGGCAGCGCACAGCAGCGCAAAGGCGGCTGCCGCCACCAGCGCGGCCAAGGCGCCAGCGCCCAAACCGGTTTCGGTGGACAGCTTGCCCTGCAAGTCCTCAAGACCCCGGCGCAGGGGTTCGCTGTCGGCAATGATGGCGGACTGCGCTTCGCGCGCAGACACTAGCCCCTGCAAGTTACCCAGAATGGCGCCGGCCTGTACGCGAGTCTGTTCATACAAGGTCATCAAGGCTCCCAGCCGTTCGCGCGTCTGCGGGTCCTTGGATCCGGTCAGACGCAACTCCGGGCTGCCGTCCTGCAGGCCCAGGGCGATTTCCTTGAAGGAGTTCAAATCCTTGCCGAGCAGGAACACCGCCTCCGGGCTCACGCCTTCGATCGTCAAAAATTCGTTGGCCGACTTGCCAATCCGCTGCGTCAGCATCACCAGCTGACCGGCGGCCGAAATCTCTGCAGGTGCCGCATTTTGCTGCAGCTTGAGCGAGGAAATGGTTTCTGCAATTTCCAGCAAATCGGATGACTGGCGGTTGATGGTGCGCAAGGCATTGCCCACCTGGGTCAGGATGTTTTGCTGGGCCATCACGATCTTGGCGTTCTTCTCGGCCTGATCCACCAGGGGCGTGACTTTCTCCACATCGGCCTGCAAATCATTGCTCACCGGTGCCAGCCGCATGCTGTCCTCGCCGGACTTCAGGCCGCGCAGGGTTTTGGCCAGCACTTCGGAGCTTTCGCGCACGTCGGGGAAGGCCTGGGCACTGCCCACCAGCGCCTGCGATACGGATTTCGCCAGCCGCTGCGACTGCATGAGGGAGTCACCGGTGGCCGCCACCTGCTGCGTCACCTTGTCTGCCTGCCTCAGCGTCAAGACGGTCACCAGCGCCAGCACGGCCAGCGCCAGCACCAGTGCGGTCACCAGAATCCGTTGGTGCTGGCCAATGGTCCGGCGGCCCAGCACGGGTAGCCGTAGCAGATCAGGACTTTCTGCCATGCCGACCTCTTCCAGCGTGGCGACACGGCTGGCCGCAAATGCGGCGTCGCCGCGGCTCTCCGCGCGGACAGCGGAAGTGCGCAAGTGGTCCTCGCTCATGGCGCCGGCGCCCCGCACGTCCGCCGGGGTTCCCAGCGATGCCATGTCCATGCTGTCCCCGGGCTGGCTGGACTTCGGTTTAAACAGGTTCTGGATATTTTCAATAACAGACATGGAAAGCCTTCTCGGAGAAACAGGATGCGCTATGCGCCTATCGTCAAAAAATCCGCTTGCTGGGCAAGCAACTGGAGGTTGATTTCCTGCCAGCTTGCGCCATGGAGATCGACATACTGATTGCCAAAATAATCGGGCGCGTCGGCCGCTTTTTCAGAAAAATCGTTGAATGCCGCCTGGTTGCGCAGCCCGGCCAGCTTGTCGATCAGCAGGGCGCAATTGACCTGGAGCGCGCTGTTGAGCGCGACCAGCCGGGTTTCCGAACGAGCAAGTTCGTTTTTTGGCGTGGGCGACTGGCCACTGACGTAGCTGGCCAGGTCCACCACACCAAACAGGCCGCCGCGCAAATTGGCCACGCCGGCAAACCAGGCCTGGGTGTAGGGCACCGGCTGGGTGCTGACCCAGGGGAATATCTCACCCGACTGGCTCAGCGGAAACAGGTATTTCCGGGCTCCCGCTTCCACCGCCAGCCAGGACGCGGCGACGCCCTGGGTACGTGCAATCTGCAGCCTTTCGGCCAGCCGGGTTTGTAGCTCCCTGAGGGCTTGTCTGTTCGCCATGCTCTGGTTGGATACCCGTGAATCAGCCGAGGGCCTTGATCTTGGCCATCAGCTCTTCACCATTCACAGGCTTGGTGATGTAGTCGCGGGCGCCCTGGCGCATGCCCCAGACCCGGTCGGTCTCCTGGTTTTTGCTGGTGCACATGACGATCGGGATGTCAGCGTACAGCGGGTCACGCGAAATGGCGCGCGTCAGCTGAAAACCGTTTTGCCCCGGCATCACCACATCCATCAGGATCAGCTCGGGCTTGTCTTCAATCAGGCGGCGAAAGGCTTCCTCGGCGTTTTCCGCGGTCTTGACGGTGAAGCCATTTTTGACCAGCAGGTCCGTCAAGTACATCAGTTCGGTCTTGGAGTCATCAATCACCAGCACTTTTTTAATCGCCATTACACCATTCCTTGTTTTGCGGTACCCAGGTCCTGCACCGTTTGCAGCAGCTGGTCTTTGGTAAAAGGCTTGGTCAGGTAGTCTTGCGAGCCGACCATGCGCCCCCTGGCCTTGTCGAACACACCGTCCTTGGAGGACAGCATCACAATCGGCACACCGGAAAATTTTGCATTGCGTTTGATGATTGCACAGGTCTGGTAGCCGTCCAGGCGGGGCATCAGGATGTCGCAAAAAATCAGGTGGGGTTCGTAGTCATTGACCTTGGACAGTGCATCAAAACCGTCCTCGGCCAGCAAGACTTCGTGCCCGCCCTGCTTCAGGAAAATCTCGGCGCTGCGCCGAATGGTGTTGCTGTCATCGACCACCAACACCTTGAGTCCGGAACTGGGAATACTCACTGCCTATGCTCCTGTTTTTTGCAGACCCTGATGCCGTGGCATCAGGCAGGGACGGCCAGGGCAAGCGCCCCGGCGTTGGGTGTCCGGCCTAGATCTGGACCATTTCGAAATCTTCCTTGCGCGCTCCACACTCAGGGCAGGTCCAGTTCATCGGGACCTGCGCCCAGGGCGTGCCTGGTGCAATGCCATGCTCCGGTGAACCGACGGTCTCGTCATAGATCCACCCACAAATTAAACACATCCAGGTCGTTGATTGAATCACAGCTTAAGTTGCCTTCGAATAGAATGCAATGATTGTATCGACGCGGCGTTGCTTATTGATATAAGAGGCAAAATCGCAGCCTATGGCAAACCCCCACACCCCCTCCACGGACAGTCGCCAGATCCAGATCGAGGACAGCGACAGTTCACCGGCCTGCGTCATGACCTTCAATGCCAGCGACCCGAGCGGCGCGGGCGGTTTGACGGCCGACATCACCGCCATCGCTTCCGCTGGCGCGCATCCGCTGGCCGTGGTCACCGGCGCTTATGTGCGCGACACGGCCGAGATTTTTGACCACTTCTCCTTCGACGAGGAAGCCGTGACCGAGCAGGCGCGCTCGGCACTGGAAGACATGCCGGTGTCGGCCATCAAGGTCGGCTTCGTCGGCAGCCCCGAGAACATCAGCACCATTGCCGAAATCGCTTCGGACTATGCCGACATACCACTTATCGCTTACATGCCCAGCCTGGCCTGGTGGGAGGAAAGCGAGATCGACAGCTACCTAGACGCCTTTCGCGAGCTGCTGTTGCCGCAAACCACGGTGTTGGTTGGCAACCACAGCACCTTGTGGCGCTGGCTGCTGCCCGACTGGTCGGGCGAACGCAATCCGTCAGCGCGGGACATTGCCAAGGCCGCCGCCGACCTGGGCGTGCCCTACACGCTGGTGAGCGGCATTCCGCTGCCCGAGCAATTCATCGAGAATGTGCTGGCGACGCCGCTGGCCGTGCTCTACAGCGAAAAATTCGAACGATTCGAGGCCGTTTTTGCCGGCGCCGGCGAGACGCTCTCGGCCGCACTGTCGGCCCTGCTGGCCAACGGCCACGACCTGCAGGCCGCCACCGCCGAAGCCCTGACCTACCTCGACCACAGCCTGGACGCCGGCTTTCACCCCGGCATGGGCCACATCGTGCCGGACCGCCTGTTCTGGGCCCAGACCGATGTGGACGCTGAAGAATCCGGCGATGAGGCGGATGACTCCGATGCGGCAGACGATGCTGGCGACCTGACTTCCAACCTTCCCTTTGAGCTCCCCCCCAATGGCACCACCAAGCACTAAGTCTGACACCTCCCGCAACAGCGCGCTGTTCGAGCGCGCCCGACAAGTGATTCCGGGCGGCGTCAATTCGCCGGTACGCGCCTTCAAGGCGGTGGGCGGCACGCCGCGCTTCATCGAGCGCGCGCAGGGCGCCTACTTCTGGGATGCCGACGGCCAGCGCTACATCGACTACATCGGTTCCTGGGGGCCGATGATTCTCGGGCATGGTCATCCGGCCGTGGTCGAGGCGGTGCAAAAAGCCGTGCTCGAAGGCTTCTCCTACGGCGCGCCGACCGAGCGCGAGATCGAGCTGGCCGAGGCCATCCTCGCGCTGGTGCCCTCGATGGAAATGGTGCGCCTGGTCAGCTCCGGCACCGAAGCGGCCATGAGCGCGCTGCGCCTGGCGCGCGGCGCCACCGGCCGCAACTACATCATCAAGTTCGAGGGCTGCTACCACGGCCATGCCGACGCACTGCTGGTCAAGGCCGGCTCGGGCCTGGCCACCTTTGGCCACCCGACCTCGGGCGGCGTGCCGCCCGAAGCGGTGCAGCACACGCTGGTGCTCGAATACAACAACCTGGCGCAGCTCGAGGAAGCGTTTGCCCTGCACGGGCACGAGCTGGCCTGCCTGATGATCGAGGCGATCGCCGGCAACATGAACTTTGTGCGCGCCACGCCCGCGTTTGCGCAGCGTTGCCGCGAACTTTGCACCGAGCATGGCGCGCTGCTGGTGTTCGATGAAGTGATGACCGGTTTTCGCGTCGGCCTGCATGGCGCGCAAGGCGTGCTCGGCATCAGGCCCGACCTCACGGTGCTGGGCAAGGTGATAGGCGGCGGCATGCCGCTGGCGGCCTTTGGCGGGCCGCGCGCCATCATGGAACAGCTCGCGCCGCTGGGCCCGGTCTACCAGGCCGGCACCTTGTCGGGCAACCCGGTCGCCACCGCCTGCGGCCTGGCTACGCTGAAGGAAATCGCCAAGCCCGGTTTTTATGAAGCGCTGTCTCAAAAGACGCGCGCGCTGGTCGAAGGCCTGAAGGCCGCCGCGGCGGCCGAGGGCCTGCCCTTCAGCGCCGACAGCGAAGGCGGCATGTTCGGCTTCTTCTTGTTTGACGCGCTGCCGCAGAACTACGCCAAGGTCATGACCACCGACAACGCGCGCTTCAACGCGCTGTTTCACGGCCTGCTGGACCGCGGTGTCTACATCGCGCCGGCGCTCTACGAGGCCGGCTTTGTCAGCGCCGCGCACAGCGACGAAGACATCGCGGCCACCGTGGCAGCGGCGCGCGAGATCTTCAAGATGCTATCAAAATAATAGCTGTTTACGCCCTTTGAGCGGGTGCTGCGGCTATTTTCTCTTAAACAATGCACCCCGAAGTTCGCCGAGCGGCGTAGCGAGCGGGTGCAGGGCAAGGCGGACGCAGCGCAGGAACCGGAACGTACTTCGGTACGTGAGGATTCCGAGCAGCGGACCAACGCCGCCATGCGCACGCGCAGTAGCCGAGCGGCGAACTTCAATGCCTGAAGTGGCGCACGCCGGTCAACACCATGACCACCTCGCGCTCGTTGGCGGCGGCAATCACTTCATCATCGCGCATGCTGCCGCCGGGCTGAATCACGCAGCTTGCACCCGCATCGACCACCACATCGAGCCCGTCGCGAAACGGGAAAAAGGCGTCGCTGGCCACGGCCGAGCCGTCCAGGCTCAGGCCGGCATTGGCGGCCTTGATGGAAGCGATGCGCGCCGAATCGATGCGGCTCATCTGGCCGGCACCAACACCCAGCGTCATGCCGCCGGAGCAAAACACGATCGCATTGGACTTGACGTACTTGGCCACTTTCCAGGCAAACAGCAGGTCCAGCAGCTGCGCCGGTGTGGGCTGCAGCTGGCTGACCACCTTCAGGTCGGAAAGCAGCAGCTCATGGTTGTCGGCCGTCTGCATCAGCAGGCCCGAGCCGACACGCTTGACGTCCACGGCGTTGCGGCCTTGCAGCCAGGCGGAGTCGCCGCCAGCCGGCAAATCAATCTGCAACAGCCGCACATTGACCTTGCTCTTGAACACCTCCAGCGCCTCGGGCGAGAACGCCGGCGCCATCAGCACCTCCACGAACTGCTTGGCAATTTGTAGCGCGGCACGCTCGTCCAGCGGGGAATTCAGGGCAATAATGCCGCCAAAAGCGGAGGTCGGATCGGTCTTGAAGGCCTTGCTGTAGGCATCCAGCGCGTCAATGCCGGTGGCCACGCCGCAGGGGTTGGCGTGCTTGACGATAACGCAGGCGGCGCCGTCCTTGATCAGGTCGAAGCTCTTGACGCATTCCCAGGCGGCGTCGGCGTCGGCAATGTTGTTGTACGACAGCTCCTTGCCCTGCAGCTGCTTGGCGGTCACCAGCGAGCCTGGCGCCGGGTACAGATCGCGGTACAGCGCGGCCTGCTGGTGCGAGTTTTCGCCGTAACGCAGATCCTGCACCTTGATGAACCGGCCATTGGCCTGGCCCGGGAACAGGCCGTGCGCGCCGTCGGCCCGAATGCCCGAGAGGTAGTCGCTGATAGCACCGTCGTACTGGCTGATGCGATTAAAGGCGGCCACCGACAGGGCAAATTTGGTGGCGTGGGTCAGCTGGCCGCCGGCCTTCAGTTCATCGAGCACCCCCGCGTACTGCGAGGCATCGGTCAGCACGCCCACATCCTTCCAGTTCTTGGCGGCCGAGCGCACCATGGCCGGGCCACCGATGTCGATGTTCTCAATAGCGTCTTCGAGGGTGCAGCCGGGCTTGGCCACGGTCGCTTCAAACGGGTAGAGGTTGACCACCAGCAGGTCGATGGTGTCGATGTCGTGGGCCTTCAGGGCCGCCATGTGCTCGGGCAGGTCGCGCCGCGCCAGCAAGCCGCCATGCACCTTGGGGTGCAGGGTTTTGACGCGGCCATCGAGCATTTCGGGAAAGCCGGTCAGCTCGGCCACTTCGGTCACCGGCAGGCCGGCGCCGGCCAGCAGCTTGGCGGTACCGCCGGTGGACAGCAGCCTGATGCCCAGCGCATGCAGGGCCTGCGCAAATTCAAGGATGCCGGTCTTGTCGGAAACGGAAATTAAGGCGTTCATTAATGTGTCTTTTGTAGAAATGCAGTCCGGCAGGCCCGAACCGTGCGGGAAATCGGACTTACTTGATGAGCTTGTGCTCGACCAGTTTTTTGCGCAGGGTATTGCGGTTCAGGCCCAGCCATTCGGCGGCGCGCGACTGGTTGTTCTCGGCATGCTGCATCACCACCTCGAGCAGCGGCTTTTCCACCACCCGCACCATCATGTCGTACATGCTGCCGTCGGGCTCGGTGCCGTGCAGGTCCTTGAAATAGCCTTCCAGACTGGTGCGTACGCACTCTTCGATGTGTTTCTTGCTCATGCCGCCGCTTCTTCCTTGTTGTCTTTGTTCATCTCTGCCTCAGGCGCAACGTTGGCGTCGCCCCGTTCGCCGTGCGCATTGCCGGCCGGCACGCGGTCCATGCGCGCGCCCAGCGCGTCAAAATAATCCGTCACGGCCTGCAGTTGCGCCTCGCAGTCTTTGAGCAGGTTCATCTGCGCCCGAAACGCTTCGCCGCCGGGCAGGCTTTTGACATACCAGCCGATATGTTTGCGCGCCGTGCGCACGCCGGTGAAGTCGCCATAGAGCGTGTAATGCTCCAGCAAATGGTCCAACAGCAGGCGCTTGACTTCGGCCACCAGCGGCGGCGCCAGCAGGCTGCCGGTGGCCAGAAAATGCGCCACCTCGCGAAAAATCCAGGGCCGGCCCTGGGCCGCGCGGCCGATCATGACGGCGTCGGCGCCGGTATAGGCCAGCACCTCGCGGGCTTTTTCGGGGCTGTCGATGTCGCCGTTGGCCACCACCGGAATGCGCAGCGCCGCCTTCACGGCGGCAATCGTGTCGTATTCGGCCAGCCCCTTGTAGCCCTGCTCGCGTGTGCGGCCATGCACGGTGAGCATCTGCACGCCGGCGCTCTCCGCCGCGCGCGCAATCGTCAGCGCATTCTTGTGGCCTTGGGCCCAGCCGGTGCGCATCTTGAGGGTGACCGGAACCCGGTGCGGTGCGCAGGCCGCCACGACCGCCTCGACAATCTGCAGCGCCAGGGTTTCATCCTGCATCAGCGCCGAACCGGCCCACTTGCTGCAGACCTTCTTGGCCGGGCAACCCATGTTGATATCGATGATCTGGGCCCCGCGATCGACGTTGTAGGCCGCCGCATCGGCCATCATCCGCGCATCGGTGCCGGCAATCTGCACCGCAATCGGCGCCACTTCGCCCTCATGGTTGGCGCGGCGCGAGGTCTTCAGGCTGTCCCACAAATCGCGGCGCGAGGTCACCATTTCGCTGACCGCATAACCGGCGCCCAGCTGCTTGCAGAGCTGGCGAAAAGGCCGGTCGGTCACTCCCGCCATGGGCGCGACAAACACATTGTTTGCCAGAGCGTAGGGACCGATGTTCATTGGGAGAAGGGGATGCGGATGGCTGAAAAAGAAGGCTCGGAAACTGCCCGTATTGTAACTGCCCAAAATTTCAGCAATTGAAATTTGCATCCCCCGCTGGTGCTCCTGGCCCACTGATTTGTAAGCAACTACCCGGCAATCCGCGCCCGCCGGCACTGCCTATACTCGGACCTCTATGGAAGAATGGATTCACCGCCTGATAGCACTGCTGGCCCTGCCCGAATATGGCCTGAGCACGGTGTTTGTGGTGTCCTTTATTTCCGCCACGCTGGTGCCGCTGGGTTCCGAACCCGTGGTGTTCGGGCTGGTCAAGCTCAATCCCGCCATGTTCTGGCCGGCGGTGCTGGTGGCTACCGTCGGCAACACCCTGGGCGGCGCGCTGGACTGGTGGATGGGCTATGGCGCGCACAAGGTGGTGGACAAGTACCAGCATTCCACGCACCACAGCCGCGCCATCGAATGGCTGGAAAAACTCGGGCCCAAGGCCTGTTTGCTGGCCTGGCTGCCGGTGGTGGGCGACCCGCTGTGCGCGGTGGCCGGCTGGCTCAAGTTTCCGTTCTGGCCCTGCCTGGCCTACATGGCCATCGGCAAGTTTGCGCGCTATTTCCTGATGACCGGCGGCCTGATCTGGGCGTTTCCGGGGATTATTCCGGGCCTGGCCGGATAAGGATGCTAAAACCGTTCATGCGGCAACAGGTAGCGCCACTGGCCGGGCGGCAGCTGGCTCAGCGGCAAGCGGCCCAGGCGTATGCGCTTCATGGCCTCGACCTGCAGCCCCACACTTTCGCACATATAGGCGATCTGCCCCGGCATCGCCCCCTTCAGCGCAAAGCGCAGCCGCACCTCGCTCTGCCAGCTGACCTTGGCCGGCGGCAGCAGCGCGCCATTGAAGGTAAAGCCATGGTCGATGCGGTTCAGGCGCTCCAGCCCGCCGGGCTTGATCTCACCGCTGACCTGCACAATCACTTCATGCTCCAGCGTGCTGGCGTCTTCCTGCAGCTTGCGCGCCACGCGCCAGTCCTGGGTAAACACCACCAGGCCGCTGGCCGGCGTGGCCAGCGGGGTCGCCAGGCTGGAGGCTGAAAAATGTTTTTTGAGCGGACGGATGCCGGAGCGGTCGCCCACCGCCTGGTTCGCTAGCGACAGCAGCTCGGCGGCCGGCGGTGCCTTGCCGTCCGCCGCGCTGCCCAGGCCGGCCTCGTAGCCGGCCGGCTTGTGCAGCAGCAGGGTCACGGCCGTCAGGGCCAGCAGGCTGGCGTTTTTGTCGAGTGCGATGGTCTGGTTCAGTACCCGGAATTGCGGCTCTTCCACCACCACGCCATCGACCGTGACCCAGCCGCCTTCGATGTACTGCTCGGCCTCGCTGCGCGAGCAGCCCATCATTTCAGCCAGACGTTTGGCCAGGCGCTGGTCGGGGCGTTGGGGGTCGGTCATGGCGGCGTGGGGTCCTGGTGGGTCCGGTGCGGGTCACTGCAAGAGGAAGCCGGTTTGCTATCAAATAAATAGCTGTATACGCCCATTAAGCTTGGGCTAGAGGCCGAAACGGCTGGATTTTCAGCTGCTGAACAGGAAATTCATCACATCGCCATCCTTGACGACGTAGTCCTTGCCTTCGCTGCGCATCTTGCCGGCATCCTTGGCACCCTGCTCGCCCTTGAAGGCGATGAAGTCGTCAAAGGCAATGGTCTGGGCCCGGATGTAGCCTTTTTCAAAATCGGTGTGGATCACGCCGGCAGCCTGCGGGCCGGTGTCACCGACATGGATGGTCCAGGCGCGCACTTCCTTGACCCCGGCGGTGAAGTAGGTTTGCAGGCCCAGCAGCTTGTAGGCGGCGACGATCAGACGGTTCAGCCCCGGCTCGTCCTGGCCGATTTCGGCGAGGAACATCTTCTTGTCTTCCTCGTCCATGTCGGCCATTTCGGCTTCCATCTTGGCGCAAATCGCCACCACCGGGGCATTTTGCGCGGCGGCGTAGGCCTTCAGGCGGTCCAGGAAAGGGTTGTTCTCAAAGCCGTCTTCGGCGACGTTGGCGACAAACATGGCGGGCTTGGCGGTGATCAGGAAAAACTGCTGCAGCAGCGGCTGTTCTTCCTTGCTGAACTCGATGGTGCGCACCGGCCTGGCCTCGTTCAGGGCGGCCTGGCATTTTTCCAGAATCGCCACCAGCTTGATGGACTCCTTGTCACCCGAGCGCGCGGTCTTGGTGACGCGGTGCAGGGCTTTTTCCACCGCCGCCAGGTCGGCCAGGCACAGTTCGGTCTGTATCACTTCAATGTCGGAGATCGGGTCGACCTTGCCGGCGACGTGGATCACGTTGTCGTCTTCAAAGCAGCGCACCACGTTGACGGTGGCGTCGGTTTCGCGGATGTGGGCCAGGAACTTGTTGCCCAGACCCTCGCCGGTGCTGGCACCGGCCACCAGGCCGGCAATGTCGACAAACTCGACAATCGCGCGCTGCACCTTTTGCGGGCTGACGATGCCAGAGAGTGCATCGAGCCGTGCGTCGGGCACCTCGACGATGCCCACATTGGGCTCAATCGTGCAAAAAGGATAGTTTTCCGCCGCGATGCCCGCCTTGGTCAAGGCGTTGAACAGGGTGGATTTTCCGACGTTGGGCAAGCCGACGATGCCGCACTTCAAACTCATGAGAAACCTTCAAAAACGTAAGGCAGAAGTGTATTCGATGCCCGCCAACCCGCCGGCCCAAGGGGCTGTACCCTGACAAGGTCAGCTCAACCCTGCAGGCTTTCGCTCATCTGTCGGCAATATTTCTCCAGCTGCTCGGGCACATGGTCCGGGCAGATGCCGCATTGCCGGTTACCGGCTACTGCGTAGTCAATGAATTGCGGGTAGGGCAAATCGAGGCCTGCCATAAGGGCCCGGAACTGCTCCAGCGTGCGCCCCTGACCGAGCCTCGGGTTGCGCTTTTTTTCCTGTGCAATGGAGGAAACGCGCCGCTCCT
The DNA here is from genome assembly GCF_031411155.1 of Polaromonas sp. Lineage (GTDB taxonomy): Bacteria > Pseudomonadota > Gammaproteobacteria > Burkholderiales > Burkholderiaceae_C > Polaromonas. The sequence continues at coordinate 17,426 of NZ_JANOAL010000323.1, forward strand.
GATAGTCATGGCCCGGATAAACGAGCGTGTCCTCCGGCAAAGTAAACAGTTTTTCGGTAACGCTCCTGTACAAAGCCGCTGCATCGCCATTCTGGAAGTCGGTGCGTCCACAGCCTTCGATCA
>NZ_JANOAL010000324.1:0-9661 GCF_031411155.1 Polaromonas sp.
ACTTCATCAAACCGGCGTCGGCGCCCCGGTAGTACAGGGTCTGCTGGTGCACATGGCCGCCAAACACATGGCGTATGTCGGGTGACGCAATCGCATCCAGGCTGGCCGCCGCCGCGCGCTGATCCGTCACATAACGCCACAGCTCGGGGCCATCGAGGCTGGCATGCACCAGCGCCATCGAGCCGTGTTCCAGCACCAGCGGCAGGCCGTCCAGAAACGCCCGCTGGCTGGCGTCGAGTTGCGCATGGGTCCAGCCGGCGGTGCTGTCGCCCAGAGTTTTGCTTTCCGCAGGCGGGCTAACGGCCATCTCGTCATGGTTGCCCTTGACCAGCAGCGCCCCCTGCCCGGCCAGCGCCTGAATCCGCCGCAGCACCGCCACCGGGTCGGCGCCGTAACCGACAAAATCACCGAGCAGCGCAAACTGCTGCGCGCCCTGCGCGCGCGCATGGGACAGGCAGGCGTCCAGGGCCTGGATGTTGGCGTGGATGTCTGAGAGTAGCGCCAGCTTCATTGGGTGAGAGTGAGGGATTGGCCGTGGATGGCGCCATCATGCCGCATTGGGCCGGGGGTAAGCCTGTTTCAGATCAGGCTGGCGGCTGGGCCGGGCTGTTGCTGCCGTCTATGAAGACTGAGGCTGTGTGAAAACGTTAGCGACAACTTTGATCACAAACGTAAAAGAAAAATCGACCTCATGGAACGGCCCCCACGCGACGATCACACGCTCAGGAATGGTTTCCGTACCCCCAACTTCCCTGCTTTGACGTCTCCTTTCGAGCTTTCACACAGCCTCGACCGATTCCGGCCGGTCAGACTTCTCCGTCCAACGCCGCTTGCCTGAGTTGGCCCCAGTTCCAGTGTCGCCGGAATCGACGTCCAAGCCACGGCCCACAGGAACACAGGGTTTTCCCTATGTTTGACGGCTATTGAAATTGCCAAAATTTTCGCCTGAGGCCGGCGGCACATCTGGCCAAGCAACGGTAAACACCGAACTTTGAAGAAAGGAGTCTTACCATGGCGAAGCGTTATCCCACCAATTCGAGCGAACGGACCAGTCGTCTCAAGACGCCCTTCATGACTGCACGGGAAACGGAAGCATACCTCTTGGCACGGGAGACCCTTCGTCGCATCAAGCGATCGTCGGCATTTGCCTCACGCGCCAGTGCCGAGGTCGAAGCGGCAAGAAGGTAAAACTGGAAGAACGATAGTCCGAACTGTGCGAGTTCGACAAATGGACCTTCACCACAATACTTTGGAGGAACGCGAGCATGACAGACGTCCCGATCATGGACCAGTCAACGGCAAGGCGGCAAATGACGTCAATTTTCACGATCATCGGCGGCACGACCGTTCCAGACCGCGCGGAAATCGTGCGTTCTCACTGCCGCGAGGGATCGACCGTTGAATTGCGGCGGGAGGAAGATGACGCTGATGGTCGGGCAACCATCGGCGTATGGCTGCTGTGCCCTTCTTTTTTGGGACTTATGTCAATCCGGAAGAAGATCGGTTTTGTCCCGGTCGAAACGGCAGAAGCGCTCGAGCCGCTCATGGATGAGAGTTCAACCGTTGTTGCTCGCGCGACCGTACGAAGCGTCTATGCCCCGATTGACCGGGACGAAGCTGTCGTCACCGTGGAGATCATGCCTTGACTGAGATGATCAGACGCAGTCGAAGGCTTCGGATGAAGCGTAGGGCCGGCTTTGGTGTCGGGGGTGCGAACGATGAGAGCGGCTGCCTTGGTTACATCCGCGGCGGCGTGCGCCACAACGGGCTGTCTGTTGATTTTTGCGGCGTGCTAGCCCCCTTGCACATCATCGAGCCAACGGTTGGCCGCCAGCCTGCCGGGACACAGTAACGCGAGCTGAAAGGACGGGCTCAATCGCGACGGTCGGCGATCTAAGGCGATTTCCATTGATTGTTTTGTGAGCCGCACTTCTGGTCGGCTGATGGCTGGGATCGACACTTCGCCGAGCGAGGATGAAGGGCAGCTGCGACTGATTTCAGACCGTTTGCGCCACCCGCCAATTGCCAGTGCTCTACCCAGATTCGACCTTCATTGCCCCGATCTGGAGCACCAAAAAACTGTTGCCGGATTGGGCGCTTGAACGCATTTTGCGGCCGCTCGGGTCGTTTAAAAAATGTCGGCACAGACCCTTGAAATCATCTTTGCCAACACTATTCTTCTGCCTGAGCCGGCTGGTTCTGGTTTCCTGCCGGTGTTCAACCACTGGATCGGAGGACACTATGTACGAAGCGATGCTGAACTACCCCAACAGCTTGTTCGGTCAATTCGAGCGCCTGCGGCGTGAACTTGATGACCTGTTCGGCGTCTCGGGACTGCCGAGCAGCATCCGCTCGGTCGCACCGGGCACCTTGCCCGCGGTCAACGTGGGTCGTACGCCCACCAACGTGGAGATCTATGCCTTCGCTCCCGGCCTGGACGCCTCGAAGATCGAGGTCACCCTGGACCGCGGTGTCTTGCGCATCGCAGGCGAACGCCCGTCGGGCATCCCTGATGACGACCCCAAGGTGAACGTCTACACCCGCGAACGCGGTGCGGGCAGTTTCGCCCGTGCAATCTCCCTGCCGGACGACGTGGACCCGGAGCACCTAAAGGCGAGCTACCGCGACGGCGTGCTTCAAGTGAGCATCACACGCCGCGAATCAGCACAACCCAAGCGCATCACCGTGCAGTGACGCAATCAACATTCAAGGAGAACCCATCATGAGTGACAACAAGCAATTGACCGAAACCGCCCCTGAACAAGAGCAGCAACGCGCGGTGCTGCCGGCCGTGGACGTGTTCGAGGACGAATCCGGCATCACACTGCTGGCCGACATGCCTGGCGTCTCCAAGGAGAAGCTGGAACTGAAGGTGGAGGGCGATACCCTCTTGATAGAAGGTGGCGTCCAGACGCAAACGCCAGACGGCCTCGAAGCCGTCTATGCCGAAGTCCGCATCCCGCGCTATCGGCGCAGTTTCACGCTCAGTCGCGAACTCGACACCACCAGGATCGAAGCCAACCTGAAGGACGGTGTGTTGACGCTGCGCATGCCCAAGCAGGCGCACGCGCAACCGCAGCGAATTGCCGTGACTGTGGCCTGATGGCCGATCTGCGAAGCATCTGATGCGATTTTTCGAAAGGATGAACCATGACCAAGCTTGCAGAGCAACTCAAGCAAAGCGCGGATCAGGTCTGGGAGTCGCTGACGGAAGGCTGGCGTGAGCTCAGCGCGCATGCCAGCGACGCCCTGACACGATTTCGGCCTGCGCTTACGCCGGGCAAATCCACCGCCCGAGACGATCAACTGCCACCATTGAGCAGTTGGGCTTTTATGGCGGCCGACGTGTTCGACGACGACGAAAAGGTCATCGTTCGCATCGAAGCGCCCGGTATGAGCCGTGAAGACTTCAATGTCGAGTCAAACGGCGACGTCCTCACCGTGTGGGGGGAGAAGCGGCTCGACCGCGAATCGAGCCACGGCCGGTACCGGGTGGTGCAATGCGCCTATGGGAGCTTCCGCCGCGACGTGCCATTGCCGGTGTCGGTGAAAGTTGACAAGACGAAGGCCAGCTACCGGGACGGCGTGCTACGCATCGAACTTCCCAAAGTCGACGGTGCTCGCGCGCGGCGCATCGCGGTGGGCGCGGGCTGAGCCAGTCAGGCTGTCGACTGCCTCTCGATCGACGCGGCCATCAAGTGAAGCACCTCTCCAGACCGCTCGGTTCCGACCGGGTGGTCCCCAAGGTGCCCGCTGATCGACTGAGGCGCGCATGGTCTGATGGGAATCAAACATTGGATCGTCGGACAAGCAGCCAGTGTCGATGACGGCTTCCGCTGCGATGCAGTCACTCAAGCGTGACAAATTGCTTATCTTTGTGGCAACGAACGGCATCAGCCCTGACCTGGCAGGCGTATGACAGTCGGCCCAACGGGCTGACAACTTACAGATAGGCCCGCAACGCCTCCAGCGTCCGATCCGTCGCCCCCCGATTGCGCGCCGCGAAGGCCAGCCCGCAAGCCACCGCCTGCGCCAGCGCGGGCGGGTCGTTGACCAGTACCAGCGCGGCCTGCACGGCTTCGGGCATGTCGGCCACGCGCTGCGCGGCCCCTTCGGCTTGGGCCAGCTCGGCGGCCTCGGCAAAGTTGAAGGTGTGCGGGCCCATGATGACCGGGCAGCCGCAGGCGGCGGCTTCTATCAGGTTTTGGCCGCCCAGCGGGGCAAAGCTGCCGCCCAGCAGGGCCACGTCGCCAAGGCCGTAGTACAGCGCCATCTCGCCCAGCGAGTCACCCAGCCAGAGGTCGGCCTGCAGCGCGGCCTGGTGGTCGGCCGGGCTGCCTGGCCAGGCGGAGCGGCGCGAGACGCGCAGGCCGAGCTGCTCGGCCTGCGCCTGCACTTCGTCAAAGCGCTGCGGGTGGCGCGGCACGATCAGCGGCTTGAAACGGTTGGCGGGGGCAGCGCTAGCGGAATCATCTGCTACCAAATTAATAGCTGACTGCGCACGTTCTGCCTGGGCTAGAGAACATATTTTCCTCCAAAACTCGACTTCTTCGCCCCCGAGAGCTGGCAAACATCAGCACGCCCTGACCCACCGCGGACGCCGCGCCTGCCGCCACGCCCTTGCGGCGGGTGCTGGCGGCGCAATGAGCGCAATCAACTTTTCCAACGGGCACCACCCGATTTATTTCTTCGGGTACTTTCGCTTGCCTGTTCGCTGCGGGTCCCAGGCCCGAATCAGTCGCAGGCAGGCTTGGCAGGCCGCCGCGGCCTGAAGACCGCAGTGCCACAACCCTCTACAACCACCTTACCTCGGCAGCAAACAGATACCCGGCGCCGTAGACCGTGCGAATGGTTTTAGGGTGTTGCGGGTCTGATTCAAGCTTGCGCCGTAGCCTGGAAACCCGAACGTCCACGCCACGGTCCAGCGGCGAAAGATCCCGGTCGCCGCACAGCTGTTCGCGGTCAAGAATCCGGTTGGGGCTTTGCAAAAACTGCAGCAGCATGCGCGACTCACCGGCGCTGAGCGTCCACTCCTGTCCGCTGGGCGATGACAGCCTGTTGGAGTCGGCGTGAAACCGCCAGCCACCAAATTCGGCAAGCTGTGAACGCGCGGGCGCTGCGCTGCTGTTTTTGTCATGGCGTCGCAAAATGCTGCGCGCGCGAGCCACCAGCTCTCGGGGCTCGAACGGTTTGACCATGTAGTCATCGGCCCCCAGCTCCAGGCCCATGACCCGGTCACTCAAATAACCCCGCCCGGTCAACACCATCACGCCGCAGGCGTAGCGCGCCTGCAGCTCACGCACCACGTCCATGCCATCGGCATCGGGCAGCCCCAAATCCACGATGCACAAATCGGGCACACGCACCAGCAAGAGGCGGCGCAGGGCCGCGGCGGTGTGGCATTCGGCAGTCTCAAAACCAAACTCCCGCAATGTGCCGCTTACCAGACGGCAAATGTCGGGATCATCGTCCAGCACATAGATGCAGCGTGGCCCCTCTGGCGGCTGAGACTTGTCAGAACTCATGTCAGCAAACTGTCGAGCGCGTGTTGCAGCTCAACGTCGGTAAACGGTTTTTTTAGCAATGGGGGCAACATTGCACTTTCGGGCAACGCTGCATGGCCGTCGGAGTAGCCGCTGATCAGCAAGGCCTTCACCTGCGGCGCACGCTGGCGTGCCGCAAGGCACAGGGCCCGTCCATCCATGCCACCGGGCATCACCATGTCGGAGATCAGGATTCCAACGGTGGGCACGCTGGCCAATAACAACAGGGCATCGGCGGCATGGTCCGCTTCGATCACCGGGTAGCCCAGGCCAACCAGTTGCAGCCGAATCACACGGCGCACATCGGGGTCGTCTTCCACCAGCAACACCAGTGGGCGCTCCGCGCCAGGGCGACCCGGCCGATGCTGCGCGCGCAGCATCACTTCAGGCTCCAGGTCGTCGCTGGTGCAGGGCAGCACCAGCGTCACCACGCAGCCCTCACCAAGTGCGCTCTGGATGCGAATGCCACCCCCTGACTGTTTGGCAAAGCCATAGACCATGGACAGGCCCAGGCCACTGCCCGAACCAAAGCGCTTGGTGGTAAAGAAGGGCTCGGATGCTCGAGCCTGTGTCGCCGCATCCATGCCGGTGCCGGTGTCGGACACACTCAAGGCCACGTAGCAACCTGGGGTGACGTCGAAATCGGCTACCTGCGCCGAATCCAGATAGATGCGGACGGCCCGGATGGCCAGAGTTCCGCCATCCGGCATGGCGTCACGCGCGTTTAGCGCCAGATTGAGTACCGCGTTTTCCAGCTGCTGGCTGTCGGTCATGGCGTACAGGGGCTCGGCCAGCGACGTGGTGGTCACCATGATGTGGGCGGGTAATATGCGCTTGAGCAGGATCAGGGTCTCGTTGACCAACTCTTCGATATTGACGGCTTGCAGCGTCAGCGGCTGCTTGCGGGCAAACGTCAGCAGCCGCTTGATCAGGGATGCGCCCCGGCGCGAGGCCTTCAGGGCGGGCACCACATATTCGCCAATGTCGGGGGCGTCCGGGTAGCGCTCATGCAAGCTCACCAGATTGCCAATCACGACCGTCAACAGGTTGTTGAAGTCGTGCGCCAGCCCGCCGGTCAGCTGTCCAACCGCTTCCATTTTTTGCGCATGAACCAGTGCCGCCTGGGCATTCTTGAGGTCGGTGATATTGACCGAAAGCGCAAAACAGCCGACGACGACGCCATGGACGTTCAGCTCGGGCACCAGTTCGCTGCGCGCATAGACCACGCGTCCGCCGGCCTGGCGCATGGCGTACTCGTAGCTGACGCGGTGACCCTGCAAGGCCTGCTGCACATGGTGTGAAATGTCGGTATAGACCTCGTCGCCCACTACCTCCCGGACAGAGCGGCCCAGCACTTCTTCCTTGGCGTAGCCAAACCAGTCGGCGTAACCTTTGTTGACATAGCGGTAAATTCCCAGGTGATCAAAGTAGCCAATCAGGGCAGGCACGCTATCGGTGATCAGGCGCAAGTTTTCCTCGCTGCGCCGCAGCGCCGTGGTGATGCTTTGGTTGGCTTCGTCCGCAACGACAAGGCGCTGGTTGGTGGTTTGAAGCTCATTGGTACGCTGGGCCACGCGGTTTTCCAGCTCGGCATTCTGCTGCTGGATCTGTTGCTCATAGCGCCGGCTGGCTGTGATGTCGGTGTACAGGGTCACGAAACCGTTGTGCGGCAGGGGCTCGCCACGCACCGCCAAAATTTGCCCGCCCGGCCGGTCACGCTCGGTGTAGTGCGGGGCGAAACTGCGGGCCAGGCGCATGCGCTCAGCCACCAGTTCTTCAACATCGCCCGGCCCGTATTCACCACGCTCGGCGTTGTAGCGCATGAAGGACTCGAAGCTTGCGCCCACAAAGGCCATGTCTTCGGGAAAATCCAGCAGCCGCAAAAAAGCCTTGTTCCAGGCCACGATGTGCAGGCTTCCATCGATCACGGTCAAGCCCTGGTCGAGCAGGTCCAGTCCGGCCTGAAGCAGTTCGTGCCGGTAATGTGTTTGCTGGGGATCGAGTACGGAATGAGAAGGCATGAAAGGCAGGCTCCTGCAGGTTTTTTTCATTCTAGGACCCAACCACCGCAAAACTGCGCACCGCAATCATTCGATACATTTGCCCCGAAGTTTCGCAACAGTCGCCTGCCATCATTCAGGTCATAAATTGCTATGGAGGCTCCTTGGGCCTGCTGATGGCCCCACGATAAGGAGACAGCCGACATGCATACAAACGCCTACAACCAGGGACTGGACCGCAATAGCGCGAACCACACCGCCTTGTCACCGATCAGTTTTCTGGAGCGGTCGGCCCGGGTTTATCCCGACCGCGAGTCGCTGATTCATGGCGCCACACGCTTCACCTGGGCACAGACCTACGCTAGATGCCGTCGCCTGGCCAGCGCCTTGGCCCAACGCGGCGTGGGCGTGGGCGACACCGTCGCCGCCATGCTGCCCAACACCCCGCCCATGTTTGAAGCCCATTTCGGCGTGCCGATGACCGGCGCGGTGCTCAACACGCTCAACACCCGGCTCGATGCGGAAGCCATCGCCTTCATGCTGGACCACGGCGAAGCCAGGGTACTGCTCACCGACCGTGAATTTTCGCCCATCATCGAGCGGGCACTGGGCTTGATGAGCCAGCCGCGCCCGCTGGTGATTGACGTGGATGATCCGCTGCACGAAAGCGGGACATTGCTCGGCGAGCTTGACTACGAAGCATTTCTGCAGACCGGCGACGCGGACTATGAATGGACCCTGCCCTCCGACGAGTGGAACGCCATCGCGCTGAACTACACCAGCGGCACCACCGGCAATCCCAAGGGGGTGGTCACGCACCACCGGGGCGCCTACCTGAATGCTGTGTCCAACGTGGTGACCTGGGAGATGCCGCGCCACTCGGTCTACCTGTGGACCCTGCCCATGTTCCACTGCAACGGCTGGTGCTTTCCGTGGACCCTGGCGCTGCAGGCCGGTGTCAGCGTATGTTTGCGCAAGGTCGATCCGGCGCTGATTTTCTCGCTGATCCGCGAGCACCGCGTCACCCACCTGTGCGGCGCGCCGATTGTTTACGGCCTGCTGATCAATGCCCCACAGGCCCTGCGCACCGGCATTTCGCACCCGATTGCGGGCCTGATTGCCGGGGCCGCACCACCGGCTGCCATCATCGAAGGCTGCGAGCGCATCGGCATTGACATCACCCATGTCTATGGCCTGACCGAGGTTTACGGCCCTGCGGCCGTCTGCGCCAAGCAGGCGGGCTGGGACCAGCTGCCGATTGGCGAACGCGCCGCGCTCAATGCGCGCCAGGGCGTTGCTTACCCGATGCAGCAGGCCATCACCGTGCTGGACCCGGAAACCATGCTGCCCGTGCCGGCCGACGGGGAAACCATGGGTGAGATTTTCTTCCGGGGCAACCTGGTGATGAAGGGCTACCTGAAAAACCCGCAAGCCACCGCCGAAGCTTTTGCCGGCGGCTGGTTCCACACCGGCGATCTGGCGGTGCTGCACCCGGATGGCTACGTCAAGATCAAGGACCGCAGCAAGGACGTGATCATCTCCGGTGGCGAAAACATCTCCAGCCTCGAGGTCGAAGAAGTGCTGTATCGCCACCCCGCCGTGATGGTGGCTGCCGTGGTGGCCAAGCCCGACGACAAGTGGGGCGAAGTCCCTTGTGCCTTTCTGGAACTGCGCGAGGGGGCCAGCGTCACCGAGGCCGAGATCATTGAGCACTGCCGGTCGCAATTGGCACGCTTCAAGGTGCCCAAGCAGGTGCTGTTTGGCACGCTGCCGAAAACCTCGACCGGAAAAATCCAGAAATTCGTGCTGAGAGAGCAGCTGCGCTCGGCTTCAGCCATGGCATGAACGCCGCGCGCGCTGGGGTGAAGACCTCATCCCGCAGACGCAGCAGCGGCACTCACTCCTGAATTCATAGCTGCTTGCGCACTATTGGCAAGGGCTAGAGGCCATTTTTACTTACAAAACCATGACCCCATCAGAAATTCTGGCCCAGTTCGGCCCCCGTGAAGCGATGGAATACGACGTCGTTGTGGTCGGCGGCGGGCCCGGTGGTCTGGCCACGGCGATTCGCCTGAAGCAGCTGGCCAGCGAAAAAGGCAGCGACGTGTCGGTCGTGGT
>NZ_JANOAL010000325.1:0-2797 GCF_031411155.1 Polaromonas sp.
GGGGTCATCGGTGTCTGCTTTGGGGTTCTTGTGTGCTATCAAATAGATCGCCAATTGCACTCACCATGAAAGCGCTGGAGGCCTGTTCCATGACTCAAGACCGATGGGGTTTGAGGCGCTGTGGCGAATCACCGGCTTCGACCCGCTGCGGCGTTCGGCCTATGCTTGAATATTTTTTTCAGGGGAACCGTGTGTCGCATGAATCCAGATTGACCCGCGAGCTGCGTTCACTTTTGCATTCAAGGCGCGTGGCCGCCATGGGGACAACGGGCGACGAGGGCGTTCCGTTTGTCTCTATGGTCCCCTTCGCCCTGGCGCCGTCCCTTGGCTGCGTCGTCATTCATGTCAGTGGCCTGGCCGTCCACACCCGCCACCTGAAAGCCAGACCGGACGTGTCGCTGCTGGTGATGCAGCCCGAGGTGGAGGGCGAGCCGGTTCACGCCTTGCCGCGCGTCACCTTGCAGGGGCAAGCCCGGGTGCTGCAGGCCAACACCCCGGCGTGGGAGGCAGGCCGGGCCGCCTACCTGCACAGATTTGCCGAGGCTGAGCCGATGACGCAGCTGGGCGACTTCATGTTTTTTGCCATCCAGCCAGGCAGCGCCCGTCAGGTCGCAGGCTTTGGTGCGGCGCGCTCAGTCGATGAGGAAGAGCTCAGACGGGTGCTGGGGCCGGCCGGGCCTTGACGCGGGTAGCAGCCAGGGCCGGGCCTGGGCGCGACCCACCGCTGGCGTTGCGCCTGATGCATCAGAACAGGGGAAATTGTGTACACTAAGATTCACCAATGTGCAATGACGCACCAGGAGGGCAACATCATGGAAACGACCAAAGTAGGCATTAAAGAGTTCCGCGCAGGTATGGCGGAATACATCGCGTCCAGCACGCCCGTGGCCGTTACGCGTCACGGTCAAACTGTCGGCTACTTCATCCCGACCCAAGGGAGCACTGACGCGGACATCGCAGCACTGAAGCAGGCCAGCAAAACCCTGGATCGCTTGCTTGCGGCACAGGGCGTCGATGTTGAAGAGGTGGTCGCTGAATTCAAAGCGGTGCGTAAACCGGCAAGCCCACGCAAAAAGCCCAAAGCCACGGCGGCATGAGTAATAAGGCCATCGTGCTGGATGCCAACATCCTGATTCGTGCGGTGCTGGGCAAGCGGGTGCGAGAACTGATTCTTGAACATGCGGCAACCGTCAATTTCTTCGCGCCTGACGTGGCGTACGCCGATGCCCGGAAGTACCTGCCGGCGTTGCTGGAGAAGCGCGGCGTCAAAAGCGCAGCCGCCATGACGGTTCTTGACACCCTTGAATCAATGGTTCGGCCGCTCGAACTGGATCACTACGCTGGCCTGCAACAACAAGCCCTGCAGCGAATCGCCATGCGCGATGCCGATGACTGGCCGGTTCTTGCGTGTGCCATGACGCTAGCTTGCCCGGTATGGACTGAGGATGCCGACTTTTTTGGAACGGGCGTCGCGACCTGGACAACTGACCGTGTGGCCTTGTATTTGGCGGGGTGATTCAGGCCACCCCGACACCTGCCGTTCATCACGGACTGCAGCGTGGGCACTTTGCGGCCCTTCGTTGGCCACCATTGAAGCTCGGCTTTAAGTTTCCCCCGCTGTGCGGCAATCCACCTCCGCCGGTCGGGCAAAGGCAGGCATCAGGCTTGGCGCAACAGCGCCATTTCCATGTGAAATCGGCCTGTAGCCCAAGTAGGTTGGGTGCAGACAGCTATAAAAAACATAGCACACTCAGCGCGTTCCCGAACTTCGGCTCACCCCTGTCAGCCCGGGCTGGTGCAGAACAGCAGATGAATGGCGCACCCTTCACGCCTATGAAGCGCTATCAAATAAATAGCTGGTTGCACCCGCGTTACCTGGACTAGAACCACTTTCCATGAACAATTCAGCACAAACCCCGCGCAGCCAGCGGCTGGCGGCGTCGTGGTGGTAGCGCGCATGCCAGTACTGCTTGACGGTGAAACCCTGGATCTCGAACGGACACGGCAGCACGCGCAGCCCGTTCGGGCCGGAAGCGCGCGCCAGGGTTTCGCCGATGTGGCGCGGCAGGGTGGCGATCAGGTCGCTGGTCGAGAGGATGGCGGACAGGCCCAGAAAGCCGGGCAGCTCCAGCCGGATCTGGCGCGTGAGGTGCTGCGCGGCCACGGTGCTGTCCAGCAACTGGTAGCCGGTGCCGGCGCTGATGCCGATGTGTGCCTCGGCCTGATACACCGCCAGGTTCCAGTGCGCCGGGGTTGCGTCGATGACGCGCGGATGCTGGGCATTGGCCAGGCAAATCCAGTCCTGCGCGTACAGGGTCTGCTGGTAAAAGCCGGTGTCCAGCCAGGGCAGAAAACCCAGCGCCAGGTCGGCCTCGCCAGCTTGCAGGGCCTGCGCCAGGTCGGCGTCGATGCGCTTGGCCTGCAGCACCACGCCGGGGGCCAGCGCCCGCACATGCGCCAGCAGCCGCGGCAGCAGGGTGATATGGCTGGCGTCGGTCATGCAGATGGCAAAGCGCCGCTGCGCCGTGGCCGCATCGAAGGCCGCGCCTGACTGCGCCAGCCGCTGCAGCCCGTTTAGCACCTCGCGCACCGTGGCGATCAGCGCATCGGTGCGCGGCGTCGGCAGCATGCCTTCGGCGCTGCGCACAAACAGCGGGTCGCCCAGCTCTTTGCGTAGCCGCGCCAGCCAGATGCTGACCGTGGGCTGGCTCTGGCCCAGGGCCTCGGCCGAGCGCGTCACGCTGCGGGTGCTGTAGAGCTGGTCCAGCAGGCGCAGCAGCTTGATGTCGAGCAGGGG
>NZ_JANOAL010000326.1:0-11400 GCF_031411155.1 Polaromonas sp.
CCCAGCTTGTCGGGCGTTTGCTCGGTGCCCCACACCGGCACCTGCATGGCCTGGGCCATGCGCGCCAGGCGCACGGCGTTGGCCAGCACCGCCTCGCGGTCAAAAATTGCGGGCATCAGGCGGATCTGGTAGTCCACCAGCACCAGCTGGCAATCATCGGCGTCTAACAACATGGGGGTCCTGTCTTGAGTGAGGGAAGTCGGGTCACGGGGCGGGGGCGTTCAGCCGTGCCACCAGGTTCGTCAGATAAGCCTGGAACAGCACGGGCGCGTCTTGCCCAAACATGCGGATACGCCCGGTGTGTTGCATCAGCAGCAACCCCACACCGTGCGCGAAGAGGGACGTATTTTCACGCAGAGCGGCATCCGGGCGCAGGCCCATGGCTTGCAGCGCGGCTTCGCCCGGGCGCAGCGCGTCGTGCAGCCGGTCATTGAGCTGGAAATTCAACTCGGCCGTCAGCCCGCGCGGCTGCAGGCCTTGCACCAGGTAAAAGCCCAGGTCCAGGTCGCGCGGGTTGGCGGCGTAAAAGCCGAACCAGGCGCTGGCCTTGGCCTCCAGCAGATCGGCCGGGCTGGCGGCATCTGCGCCCGCCGCATCAACCGCCGCATTGAGCCGCTCCAGCGATTCGGCCAGCAGTGCGCCGTAAATCGCCTCCTTGTTGTCAAAGTAGGAGTAAATCGCGCCGGGGGTGTAACCGGCCTGTTTGGCAATTTCGCGGATGCTGGCGCCCTCGATGCCCAGGCGCTCAAACACCGAACGCGCAGCGTCTAGCATGAGCGCGCGGCGCGAATCGTTGAGGGCTTGCTGGCGTTGCAATCTGGCTTGCATGGCCTGAATATACGCGCAAAGCAACGGCAACTCGCAAAAATTAAACGCTTGCCAATTAAATTGAACACTGTTTAAAATTGTCAAAACCCACCCCCGGAGAGCCCATGAACGCCCCTGCCCCAAGCACCAGCATGATGTCTGGCGACGACTTTCGCGAATCGCTGCGCCGCTACCAACCCCGCGTGTTCTTGGACGGCCAGCAGGTGGCCAGCGTGGTGGACGAGCGCGGCTTTGGCCCCGGCATCAATGCGATTGCGCTGACCTACGACTACGCCCTGAAGCCGCAATACGCGCCCATCATGACGGCGCTCCAGCACACCAGCGGCAAGCTGGTGAACCGGCTGTCGCACATCAACACCAGCAGCGGCGACCTGCTGAACAAGCTGGAAGCCGTGCGCCTGGTCTGTCAGGAAACCGGCTGCGCCCAGCGCTACCTGACGCACGATGCGCTCAATGCGATTGGCCAGGTATCAGCGCGCATTGATGACGCGAAAGGGAGTACGGAGCACACGGCCCGCTTCCTCAACTACCTGCACCGCGTGCAGGACCAGGACCTGACCCTGGGCATTGCCATGACCGATGCCAAGGGCGACCGCAGCAAGCGCCCGCACGAGCAGGCCAATGTCGACAGCTACCTGCACATCGTGGAGCGCAATGCTCTTCATAACGGCAAGCGGGGCATCGTGATTTCCGGCACCAAGGCCATCGTGACCGGCGCGCCCTACATGCACGAGTTGCTGGTCATGCCTTGCCGCAACATGGGCCGTGAAGACGCTGACTTTGCGGTTTGCTGCGCCGTGCCCATCGACGCGCCCGGCATCACCATCATTGCCCGCCCGGCCGGCCGCCCCGGTGAAAAGGTCGAACACGGCGCCGCCCTGTTCAGCCGGAAATACGGCCAGAGCACCGGCGTGGTGATGTTTGACAAGGTGTTCGTGCCGTATGACAGCGTGTTTTACGCCGGCGAATGGGAACATTCGGGCCACCTGACCTATAGCTACGCCACGCACCATCGTCACACCTGCATAGGCGCGCGCGCCGGCTTTGGCGACCTGCTGATAGGCGCCGGTGCGCTGATGTGCGAGGCCAACGGCTTTGATCCTGCCAGGGAAACGCATTTGCGCGAGCAGATGGTCGAACTGATCACCATTACCGAGAGTTTTTACGCCTGCGGCGTAGCGGCCAGCGTCTATGGCAAACCCGACGAACACAGCCAGACCTTCATGCCCGATGCGGTGTTCAGCAACATCGGCAAGCTGCTGCTGGCCACCAAGATTTACGACATGCACCGCATTGCGCACTATGTCAGCGGCGGCCTCATCGTCACCCTGCCCGGCCCCGACGAAGACCACAACCCCGAGACCGGCGCCAAGCTGTCGGAAGTGCTGCGCGCCAACCCGGACGTGCCTTATGCGCAGCGGATCGAGACCGCGCGCTTCATCGAAGACCTGACAGCCGGTTACCAGGGCGGCTGGTACAGCGTGATCAGCCTGCATGGCGGCGGCTCGCCAGCGGCGATGAAGCAGGAGATTTACCGCAACTATCCCATTGGATCGAAGGTGGAGCTGGTGGAGCGGATTCTTGAAAGAGGTGTGGCGCATGACCCCCAACGCGCCATCACCCAGAACCGCCAGCCCGGTAAATGTTGCGACACCGGCTGCACCACGCCGGGCCAGCCGGTGATGGTGGATTTGCCGGCAGTGGAGGCCACTTTGCCTTCCAGGCGTCTGCACTAAAAACCCGGCCGGGATACCAGTTTGCTACTCACCACAGGTGAGATTGGCCTACAGCCCAATCATCGCTGTCTGACAGCCGCTCGCCGTTCCTGGCCTGACGATGACGTGTCAAGAGTGACAAGTAAGAGCGACGCCCCGCAAGCAAGGACGCGACCGGCTTGTTATCGCGCTGATTTTTAGCTCTCTTTCTTCAAACCCAAGGATTCCCGCATGCTGCCCAACAAAGAAGGACAACAGGTTCCCGATGTCACGTTCAAGACGCGTCAAGGCGAGCAATGGGTCGATGTGAAAAGCGCTGATCTTTTTGACGGGAAAACCGTCGTCGTTTTCTCTTTGCCTGGCGCTTACACCCCCACCTGCTCATCGAACCACCTGCCGCGTTTTAACGAACTCGCCGGCACCCTCAAGGCCCATGGCATTGACGACGTGATCTGCATGTCGGTGAACGATGCGTTTGTGATGAACGAATGGGGCAAGGCGCAGGAAGCCGAAAACATCACGCTGATCCCGGACGGTAACGGCAAGTTTTCGGAAGGCATGGGCATGCTGGTCGATAAAAGCAGTCTGGGCTTTGGCAAACGTTCCTGGCGTTATTCCATGCTGGTCAAAAATGGCACCATTGCGAAAATGTTCATCGAGCCGGAACGCGACGGCGACCCGTTTGAGGTTTCAGACGCCGACACCATGCTCAAGTACGTCGCGCCCGAGGCAACAGCACCGGTGCCCCTGACCATTTTTACCAAACCCGGCTGCCCCTTCTGCGCCAGTGCGAAATCCTGGCTCAAAGACGCGGGCCTGCATTACGAGGAAATAGCGCTGGGCAAGGGCATCACCTCGCGCACGCTGCAGGCGGTCGCGGGCGCAGCTACGGCGCCGCAAGTGTTTGCCGGAGGCCAGAAAATTGGCGGCTCGAAAGAACTCCAGGCCTGGTTGGCAAGTCGCTAGCCCTGGCCCCAGAAAAACGGCGTCGCACAGTGGGCTCAAGCCACGCTATTTACACCCACTGCGTCTGAATCCACTCGATGGTGTCGGTCAGCACCACGCTGCTGCCGATCTGGTCCATGCGGTCCAGCTTGTCGACCGCGTCCAGTGGAATCGATTCGGTTTCGTCAAAAATGATCTGCAGCCGCTTGTAGCTGTCGCCCAGCAGCTGGGACGACTGGTAGTCGGCAATGCCCGCCACGCCGTCCATCAAAATATTCATCAGCGGCTTGACCCACTGCGCGTAGCCCCAGTCCAGCGACTTGCCCTTGATGTAGTTCAGCGTTTTGCCGGTGCCCACCGACAGCAGCACCACGTCATCGATCCTGGCCCGCTCGGCGGGCTTGTTGCGCCGCGAAATCGCCTGCACCAGCGCCACCACGCTCGGGTTGTTGGCAAACACACCGCCATCGATATAGCCGTCGGCCGAGGGAAAGTAGGTCGGCGCCGAGCTGGTGTACAGCGCAATGTCGGCCGCCAGAAATTCGCCATCGGTATCCGCGCCCGAAAAGTTATGGAAAATTTTGGGCTTCCAGGTCCGCTCGTTACGGCCGGTGGCTTCGTTGTCGAGGTCAAAGGTCGGAATCACCACCTTTTTGCCCAGTTGCGCCAGCGTGGTGTTGCCAAAAATGCTGCGCAGCTCTTTCTTCAGGGTTTTGCTGGAGTATTCGGCGCCAATCGTGCGCCCCAGGTCCAGCACGTCGTCGAGCAGGCTGTCGTCAAAAATGTCCGGCCCCTTGATTTTGTAGAGGTCGGCAATCTGCTGCGGCGTCTTGCCGGCGGCCAGGCCCAGCGCCAGGATGCCGCCGGTCGAGGTGCCGGCAATCAGGTCCACCTGGTCCAGCCAGCCGGCAATGGCCGGTTCGGCATTGAGCCGCTGCAACATACGCGCGGTGATCAGGCCGCGCAGCCCGCCGCCGTCCAGTGAGAGTATTTTGTACATGGCCACCCCTTCTTCACCGACTTTGCCCAGACCCCCAGTTTCATCCACGGGGGCGCAAAGTCAAGGGAGAGGGAATGCGGCCAGCATGTCAAACCGCTACTATTTTCATAGCTTTCTGCTCAGGTTCTGCCTGGGCTACAGGCCTTTTTGATGCCTATTTTTGGGCTTAGGGCCCTGGGCGCGCGGGCAACTGGGCAAACTTCAGCAGCCGGGTCGCCAGCAGGGTTTCGGCCAGAAAGCACAGCAGCGCCAGCAAAAAGCAGATCACGCCCGACAGAAAGCACACGGTGGCGATCTTCAGGGTCGGCAGTTCGCTGGTTTCGCCCAGAAACAGCAGAATAATCGTGCTGCCGATCAGCATGGCGCAAAAGGTCAGCAAGGCGATGCAGCCGTTGACCAGCCAGCCGCGCTTGCGCAACTGCCCCAGCTCGGCATACATCTTCACGGCGCGGCCTTCCTCCACGCCGCCGGCCTCGAGCCGGTTCTCCAGCAGGCGGGCGCGGTCAATGATGCGGGCCAACCGGCCCGCGACGGCGGAAATGATGCCGGACACGGCGGTCAGCAAAAACACCGGGGCCACGGCAAGCTGTATCGCGTGGGTCACCGTCGAAAGGTCGGGCGCAAAGATCATTCGAAAGCTCCAGAGGGCGCGGGGCCGCTATTTGCAAGGGTCACCACTTGTTGGGCGTCGGCCCATTGTCCGGCAAACGCCGGGCAAAACTGAACTAGCCAAACTTGCGCCGCGCATCGAGTGCCAGGCCGGCGCCAATGCTGCCAAACAGATCGCCCTCGACGCAGCGCGCCGCCGGCGCCAGCGCCAGAATACGCTGGCGCAGCAGCGGCACGCTGCTGGAGCCGCCGGTGAAAAACACCGTGTCAATGCCGGCAGCCGCCACACAGGCATCGCGCAGCAGCCGCGCCACGGTCTGCTGCACCGACGTCACCAGCGTATCAATCGCCTGGTTCAGGTCTTGCCGCTGCAGCGTCACGCTGTCGCCCTGCGCGATGCGGCCCAGCTCCATGGTGGCGCTGGGCGCGTCGGACAAGGCAATCTTGGCGCCCTCGACCTGCAGCGCCAGCCAGTGGCCGGCGCGGTCTTTCACCAGGTTTTGCAGCTTTTCAAGCTTCGGCCGGTCGCAGGCCTGGCGATGCATGTCGCTGATCTGGCTCAAGGCGCGCTTGCTGTAGGCCATGTTGATGGTGTGCCAGGTCGCCAGGTTGAAGTACGGCGCCGACGGCATCTCCAGCCCGCTTTTGAGCGCGCTGCCCAGGCCCAGCAGCGGCATCACGCTGACCAGGTTCAGCGCGCGGTCCAGGTCGGTGCCGCCAATATGCACACCGCTGCTGGCCAGAATGTCGTCCTTGCGCTCGGCCAGGCGGGCACGCGCTGGCGACAGCCGAATCAGCGTGAAGTCCGAGGTGCCGCCGCCAATGTCGACCACCAGCACCAGCTCTTCGCGCGCAATCTGCACCTCGTAGGCAAAGGCGGCGGCAATCGGTTCGTACTGAAAAGCGATGTCCTTCAGGCCGGACTTGCGGGCAATCTCTTCCAGCGTGCGCTCGGCGCGCTGGTCGGCCTGGGCATCGTCATCGACAAAAAACACCGGCCGGCCCAGCACGGCGCGGGTAAATTGGCGCCCGGCGGCACGCTCGGCGCGGCGCTTGAGCTCGCCGACGAATTGCGCCAGCAAGTCCCGAAACGGCAGGGCCCGGCCCATCACCTCAGTGTGCTCGTCGATCATCGAGGTGCCGAGCAGGCTTTTCAGCGAGCGCATCAATCGGCCCTCGTGCCCGGCCAGGTAGTCGGCCAATGCGGCGCGCCCGTAGCTGACATGGGCGTCTTCAGCGTGGAAAAAAATGACCGAGGGCAGCGTCAGCTTGCCGTCTTCCAGCGGCAGCAGCGGCGAGGCACCGGCGCCCTGGCCGGGCCGGCTCCAGCCTGCGGTGGAGTTGGAGGTGCCGAAGTCGATGCCGCAGGCATCAAGCGCCGCGCTCACCGCAGCGCCGGCTTGGCAAAATCGCCCTCGGCCCAGGCCACCGCGCTGGCGCGGTTGAGCCGGAACGACGGCGCCACGCGCAGCTGCGCCAGCGGCTCGCCGGCTTCGTCATGTGCGCTCAGCAGCGCATGCGGGTGGTCTTCGTCGGGAACGATGTCCAGTGACACGCTGATGCGCGCCGGCTGCGCCTTGACCATGGCGGTCACCGTGATGCTCTGGTGCAGCGTCGCATGCAGCTGCTGCTCGTGCCGGCGCACAAACTCGGACGCGGTTTTGACCAGCGTGCTGAAGGCGTTGCCGTCGAGCGGCTTGGGGTTCTTCTTGTCGCGCCCCATGGTCCAGGGGCCGACCAGCGCGGGCTCGGGCTCGCCGTCCTTGATCATGGCCACGGCCCAGCCATCGTCGTCTTCGTTCTTGATGACCTGGGCGGTCCAGCCATCGCCGCGCCACAGGCGGGGCTCCTGGGTTTTAGGGGTCGGGTCGGGCAAAGGGGTGCGGGAGTCGGTCAATGCGCTATCACTCGGGTCAATGTCATCATGGGGGGCAGATTTTACTGTGCCCACGCTTGCCCCGCCGCCATCAAACCGCAAACCTACAATGGCCTGATCGCGCGCGTACAGCATCCACGCGCTGCACCACGCATCATCCATCGGGGGTTTGCCATGAGTGAATGGGTTATCAAAATGCAGGCCGTCCTCAAAAGCGGCAACACTGCGGCGGCGCTGGCCCAGATCAAGGCCACCACCAGCAGCAAAGACCTGCGCCAGTTGCACGCCGCGCTGGACAAGGCCAAACTGCTGCCACGCCTGCAGGGCGTGGACCAGGCGATTCAGGACCAGCTCACGGCGCTGGCCTCGCCGCGCCTGAGCCGCTCGCCTTGAATGGGGCTGAAGTCCAGCGCAGGCCGCCGTCACACCACCGGAAGTCGCTATATTTTTGATAGCTGCTAGCGCGCGTTCCGCCTGGGCTAGAGGCTGTTTTTGCCCATAAACTCAGGCCCAGACGCTGGATTTGAAGCCCCGGCTTGCGGCATGGGATAAAACCTCGCCAGCAAGGCCGGCGGAAGCTTGGCGCATAGTGGGAGGTGTTGCTTCGGACACCTGAATGCCGAATGCAACGCATGGCGTTGCTGGAGGCATCTATGGCGTCAGTGCTCAGCTTCCTTTCCGGCCCGCTGGCCAGGGCCTTGCGCCGCAGCAGGCGCGCCATCCATGGGGCTGCCGCGCTGGCCGTGGCCCTGCAGCTGTTCCTGATGGCGCCCGCCGCAGCGGCGCCGGTGATGGTGCTCAAGGTGCAGGACGCGATTGGACCGGCCAGCGCCGACTACATCATTCAGGGCCTGCGCAAGGCCAGGGACAGTGGCGCACCGCTGCTGGTGATCGAGCTGGACACGCCGGGCGGGCTCGACAGCTCGATGCGGCAAATCATCCGCGAGATGCTGGCCTCCCCGGTGCCGGTGGCCATGTATGTGCACCCCGAGGGCGCACGCGCGGCCAGCGCCGGCACCTACCTGCTTTATGCGGCCCACATCGCGGCCATGGCACCGGCCACCACGCTGGGCGCGGCCACGCCGGTAGCCATTGGCCTGCCGGGGGTCGGTGGCAAACCGCCGGCCAATGAGGGTGATGCAGGCAAAGGTAAACAAAGTGACAAAGATGGCGGCAAGGATGTCAAGCCGGATGCCAGGCCCGTCCTTACCCCCGCGCTTGTCCCGGCCGACCCCATGAGCGCCAAACAGGTCAACGATGCGGCCGCCTTCATCCGCGGCCTGGCCCAGTTGCGCGGCCGCAATGCCGAGTGGGCCGAGCGCGCGGTGCGCGAGGCCGCCAGCCTGACCGCCAGCGAGGCGCTGCGCGACCAGGTGGTTGACGTGGTGGCCAAAGACCTGCCCGACCTGCTGCGCCAGATCGACGGCCGCACGGTGCGCGTGCAGACGGGCGACGTCAAGCTCTCCACCCGCGGCCTGGCCTACGAGGCGCGGCCGCCGGACTGGCGCCACCAGTTGCTGTCGGTCGTGGCCAACCCCAGCCTGGCACTGATCCTGATGATGATTGGCATGTACGGCCTGATCCTGGAGTTTTCAACGCCGGGGTTTGGCCTGGCGGGTGTGGCCGGCGCGATCTGCCTGCTGCTGGCGATGTTTGCGCTGCAGCTGCTGCCGGTGAACTACGCCGGGCTGGCGCTGATTCTGCTCGGCATGGCGCTGCTCGGGGCCGAACTGGTGATGCCGAGCCTCGGCCTGATCGGCATCGGCGGCGTGATCGCCTTCATCGCCGGCGCCATTTTGCTGTTTGACAGTGACGCGCCCGGCTTTGGTGTGCCGCTGCCGCTGGTGCTGGCGCTGGCGGCGACCTCGGCCGCGGTGATTTTGCTGGGCGGCGGCATGGCCCTGAAGGCGCGCAGGCGGCCGGTGGTCAGCGGCCGCGAGGAACTGCCGGGGGCCTTGGGCGAGGTGCTGGAGGTGGCCGACGGCGAAGCCTGGGCCCAGGTCCGGGGCGAACGCTGGCGCGTCACCAGCCGCCAGCCACTGCTGACCGGCCAGCGCATCCGGGTGCTGAGCCTGCACGGGCTGACGCTGGAGGTGCAGGCTGACACCGCGCACCGTGACATCGGATCAGAAAAACCAAAACCAACAAGCCAAGGAGTCCCATCATGAACCCCGTTTTCAACCTCGGCATGGGCAGCGTGCTGCTGCCGCTGCTGATCTTGTTCATCGTGCTCGCGGCCAGCTCGATACGCATCCTGCGCGAGTATGAGCGTGCCGTGGTGTTCCAGCTCGGGCGCTTCTGGAAGGTCAAGGGGCCGGGGCTGGTGATCCTGATTCCTGGGGTACAGAAGATGGTGCGCATCGACTTGCGCGTGGTGACGATGAACGTGGAGCCGCAGGATGTGATTTCGCGCGACAACGTGTCGGTCAAGGTCAGCGCGGTGATTTTCTTTCGCGTCATCGACCCGCAGAAAGCCATCATCCAGGTGGAAAACTTTTTGATGGCCACCAGCCAGCTGGCGCAAACCACGCTGCGCGTGGTGCTCGGCAAGCATGAGCTGGACGAAATGCTGGCCGAGCGGGAACGGCTCAATGTCGATATCCAGCGCATCCTGGACGCGCAGACCGACGGCTGGGGCATCAAGGTCACCAACGTGGAAATCAAGGACATCGACCTGAACGAATCGATGGTGCGCGCCATTGCCCGCCAGGCCGAAGCCGAACGCGAGCGCCGCGCCAAGGTGATCCACGCCGAGGGCGAAAAACAGGCCGCCGCCGCGCTGCTCGAAGCCGCGCAGACGCTGGCCCGGCAGCCCGAAGCGATGCAGCTGCGCTATCTGCAGACCATGACCCAGGTCGCGGGCGACCGCGCCTCGACCATCGTGTTTCCGCTGCCGATGGACCTGCTGGGCTCGCTGCTGTCGGGTGAGCGGAAGGCAGCCAAAGACAGCTGACGCGCGCTGGCGCTGTCAGCCGCCGGTTTCGCTGGCCAGCCACTGCAGGTAATCCGCCGACCCCGCCGTGATCGGCAGTTGCACGATTTCCGGCGTTTCGTAGGGGTGATGCGCCCGAATGAAATCTTCCAGCGGCCGGTACAACGCCTTGCGCGTCTTGATCAGCAGCAGGCATTCGTGCTCGCCGCGGGTTTCGTTCTTCCAGCGGTAAAAGCTCTTGATGCCCTGCACCTGCACACAGGCGCCCAGCCGGGCCTGCACGATCTCCCGGGCCAGCGCTTCGGCCAGGGCTTCACCGGCGAGGGTGGTCATCACCATGCAATACGGCGTTTCGTCTGCCATTTTTTCAGGCGCTTCCCCGGCTGTTGTTTCAGGTGCTTTGCTGCTCATGGCGCAGTCGCAATCTCAAACTGCGCCTCCCCCATGTAGCGGTTAGGTCCAAACGCCGCCGTCAGCGCCGCCAACTCGGCCGCCTGCCACTGGTTGAAGATTTCCAGCTCATCCGCCGACAACACATCCGGCGCCGGCGCATCGCCGTAGAGGGAGACCAGTTTCAGATAAGCCGCATGAACCGGCGCCACCAGGCTGGCGTCGCCCAGCGTTTCATCGAGCGCCTTGCGAAAGCGCTTTTCGGCGTCTTTGCGCTCCTGGTCGGTGACGTCTTCGGAGGCGTAGAGGGTCAGGGAGTAGTTCAAAACATCAGTGCCTGTGTGTGAATCATTGGAAGTCAAACCGTAGCGCGCTTGCGCCCCGTCCTGGTTGGACGGCCCGTTAAATTTCGATTCACTTCCATGCGCAGTGCATCGTTAATCCGCGACTGATAGCCGCTTCCCTGTGACTTGAAGAACTCCAGAACGTCAACATCCAGGCGAATCGAGGTAAGTACCTTGGTGGGGGTGGCTTGCGGCCCACGGCCACGCTTGAGAACGGGCGCACCCAGCATGTCTTCTGTCCATGCGGGGTTGTCCGGGTCGGCAACCTTAGCCGAGGTTTTCTTTGGTAACTTGGCGGTAGTAGCGAGTTTCATGTTTTTCTGCCTTTCGCAGTGAGATCACGTGTACCCCTCTCGAGCGTTCCGTGTAAACCATCACAACCACAACACCGGCCAAAAGGCCAAAGCAGACCAGACGAGCCTCGCCGTAGTCTTGCCGCTTGTCCTCACGCGTTATGGTGAAGTGGTCCCAGATTGCATCGCATCCGGTGAAGTCCAGCCCGTGGTTTTTGATGTTCAGCTTGCGCTTGGCTTCGTCCCATGTGAGCATGTTTTATTGTATCTACAAAATAATAGCTGCGCCAGTGAAAATTTAACTTTGATGCATCCCGCGAAACCGTGCAATGACATGGCTGGCCGAACCTGAAAAACCTCTTTATTGACGGGCAGATGAATCTGTCACGACTCAAGCCAGCGTCAACGCTTTTCCTGCAACACATTCCCCGCAGCACCCTGCGTAATCGCAATGCGCCGGCGCAAACG
>NZ_JANOAL010000327.1:0-2875 GCF_031411155.1 Polaromonas sp.
GAGGAGCAGACCGAGGCGATGCAGGAACCGCCGCTGCTGGCGTGAAGCGGCTCGCCTACTCCGCTGGCTGCTTGCTGGTCAGGAAGTAGGCCGGGCTGGTCAGCAGCAGCGACACCAGCTCCGACTGGCGCTTGGTGCCGGTCTTGACAAAGGTGCTCTTGAGCTGGCTCTTGATGGTGTTGATCGAGGTGCCGCGCGCCCTGGCGGCATCTTCCAGGCTCTTGCCGCAGCACAGCGCCACGGCCAGTTCGGCCTCGGCTTCCGACAGCGTGAACATGCGGCGCACGGTGTCCGCCGTGACCCGGGGCGTGGTCTCGGGATCGAAGGCAAACAGCAGCGCCCCGCCATGCGACTGCGGCGCGTGGGCCAGCTGCAGCGGCGCCACCATCAGCATCAGCGGCAAACGCTCGGGCCGGGGAATCAGCACCACGCTGTTGAGGTCGCCGCCGTCGCCCCGGCTGGCGCGTATGGCATTGGCAACCTCCAGATTGAGCTGGCGCGTGGTGTCGTCGTCGGGCGTTTGCAGGTGCCCGTGGTGCAACTGCAAGCCACCGCGTTGCGCCAGCATGGCCGCGGCGCTGCGGTTGTAATGCGCCACCAGGCCGTATTCGTCAAACAGCAGAATCGGCATCGGCAGCACGTCAAGCCGGCCCACCAGGAAATTCTGCTCGACCTGCAGCCCGGCAAAGCGCTGGCGCATCTGGATGGCGCGCTGCAGGTGCGGCACCAGCAGGTTGAGCTGGTCCAGTTCCTCGCGCACAAACGGCGGATGGGCAGTTGCCCGCTGCAACAGCAGCTGGGTCTGCCAGTCCCCCTCTTGCAACACGACCGCCCCGGCACCGTAGGCCACGCCCTGCGGCACCACCCACTCCCTGAAAAAGCGGGTCTGGGCAAAGTGTTCAGGGTGGGGCACATCGAGGTTGCTGGCATAAAAATGGGCGATAGGCGCGCTCATGATGTGCTGCACCAGCATGTCCTCGCGTCCGTAGTCCAGGACATAGCTTTGCTGCCAGTCGTGGCTGATGCCGCCCATCCACAGGCCCTTGATTTCCTGCGTCTGGGTGCTTCGGGTCATCAGGCCCGCGGCCTTCAGCTGGAAAACGATTCTGAGCCGGTCAATAAAAGACTGGAAGCCATCGGCTGCCGTCACGGCGTCGTAAAGCGGTCCCAGCAGCTGGTCGTAATCTAGGGGGCGCGTCAGGGTCAATTTTCTCCTTTCGGGAAGGCAGGTTACAAGGAGTGTGAATCGCCAAGGACCTTGATCCGTATGTAACTATCTCTATTTAATCAGGTCTTCGACTCAAACCCCCGCCTGCTGCGGGGTCGATGTAAATATTACCCAAAATCGACGAGGAAGCAGTCAGCCCGACCCGCGTGGATTCAAAAACATCGGGGCGAGCGTGCCG
The DNA here is from genome assembly GCF_031411155.1 of Polaromonas sp. Lineage (GTDB taxonomy): Bacteria > Pseudomonadota > Gammaproteobacteria > Burkholderiales > Burkholderiaceae_C > Polaromonas. Next base: position 1,407 of record NZ_JANOAL010000327.1, read on the forward strand.
GTTCACTTGACCCATTGGTTGAGCTGGATGATGGGCAGCAGCACGGCCAGCACGATCAGCATCACCACCAGGCCCATGGCCACAATCAGCAGCGGCTCCAGGATGGTAGCCAGCGCCATGGCGCGGCGCTGCACTTCGGTCGACAGCTGGCGCGCGGCGCGCTGCAGCATCACCGGCAGCTGCCCGGTCTGCTCGCCGAGTCGCGCAAACATGCTGACCAGGCCGGGGAAGCGCTTTTTTTGCGACAGCGCCGAGGCCAGCGGCGCGCCTTCCCGCACCAGCAGCAGCGCGTCGAGCGCATCGGCGCGCATGGCGCGGTTCGACAGGGTTTCGGCGGCGGCCTGCAAGGCCTTGAGAATCGGCACGCCGGCGCCGGCCAGCATGGCCAAGGTGCTGGCAAAGCGCGCCGCGTTGTAGTCGCGCGCCAGCCGGCCGATCACCGGAAATTTCAGCGTCGCGGCATCAAATTTCTCGCGAAAACCCTCATTCCTCAAGGTCAGACGGGCGCCGGCAGCTATCAAAACAAGAGCACCGAGCAGTGCCCAGCCGTAGCTGCGAACCAGCTGGCTGACGGCCAGCATGGCCACCGTCAGGAACGGCAGGGCGCGCTTGGTGCCGGCAAACACGTTGGCGACCTGCGGCACCACATAGCCCACCAGAAACATCACGATGACAATCGCCACCAGCGTCACGATGGCCGGGTACAGCGCGGCGGCGATGAGACGGGACTTGAGCGTCTGGCGCTCCTCCAGGTCATCGGCCAGGCGTTCCAGCACCAGGCCCAGGTGGCCACTTTGCTCGCCGGCGCCTATGACGGCGATGTAAATCGCCGAAAACTCGCGCGGATGCTGCGACAGCGCCCGGGCAAAGCTGGCGCCGCCGTTGACCTCGGAACGCAGCGCCGCCACCAGGTTGCGCTGCTTTTCGTCCTCGGCCTCGTCGGTCAGCGCGGTCAGCGCACGCTCCAGCGGCAGGCCGGAGCCGACCAGCCCGGCGAGCTGGCGCGTCCAGATCGTGAGCCGCGTGGCATTGAACACATGGCCGCCAAACAGCGGCGTCTGCAGCAGCGAGGGCGCGGCGCCGGCCGCCTCACTGCCGCCGCCACCACCGCCCCCGTTGACCGGAATCACCACCAGCGGCACCAGCGCCTGGGTGCGCAGCAGGCTGCGCGCCGCCTTGGCGGTATCGGCCTCGATCACGCCGCGGCGCAGCTTGCCGTCGTTTTGCATGGCTTCAAAGGAATAGGCGGGCATGGCGTTCTCTTCCTTGATGCGTCAGTCGCCGCCGGGCCGCCCCAAGGCGACTGCGGCCTCCTCGGGGGGCAGCGAAGCACCCGAAGTGGGGAACGTGGAGGCCAAGGGCCGCAGCGCCGGGCCGCCCCAAGCCAGGCCAACCCCCTCGGGGGGCAGCGTATTACACGCAGTGAAAAGCGTGGGGGCCGTCGGCCGCAGCGCCGGGCCGCCCCAAGC
>NZ_JANOAL010000328.1:0-3030 GCF_031411155.1 Polaromonas sp.
ATGTTGCCGACATGGGCCGCCGTGGCCAGCGCCTGCGCGCGTGAGTCGATGCGGGTCTGGATGCCGAGCGTGAGGCCGTAACCGAGCGCGTTGATCTGCGCCATCACCGCTTCCGGCGTTTTCAGGGCGCCGCTGCCCCAGCGCACGATTTGCAGCACCGGGCCAAAGATCTCGTCCTTCACCTCGGCCAGGCTGGCCACTTCAAAGGCCGCCGGCAGCATGCTGTTTGCTATCAAATCAGTAGCTGTTTGCGCACGTTCCGTATGGACTAGCAGTGGTTTTGATGCCAAACCAAGGCGTTTGACGTGATTCTGGAGGTTGTCAAAGGCTTCGCGGTCAATCACCGGGCCGACATCGGTCGCCAGTTCGGCCGGGTTGCCCAGCACCAGTTCCTGGGCCGCGCCCGCTATCATTTCAATCACCCCGTCGGCAATGCCCTCGTGCACGCACAGCAGGCGCAGTGCCGAACAGCGCTGGCCGGCCGAACGAAACGCGCTTTGCACCACCGCGTCGGCCACCTGTTCGGGCAGCGCGGTGCTGTCGACCAGCATGGCGTTGATGCCGCCGGTCTCGGCAATCAGCGGCACGATGGGGCCGTCCTTGGCGGCCAGCGCGCGGTTGATGAGCTTGGCGACCTGGGTCGAGCCGGTGAACACCACGCCGGCCACGCCAGACGCCGCCACCAGCGCCGCGCCCACGGTGTCGCCGGGGCCGTGCATCAGCTGCAGCGCGTCCTCGGGTACGCCGGCCGCATGCAGCAGCCTGACGGCCTCCAGCGCCACGCCGGGCGTCTGCTCGGCCGGATTGGCGGCAACGGCATTGCCGGTGCTCAACGCGGCGGCGACCTGTCCCATGAAAATCGCCTGCGGGAAGTTCCAGGGGCTGATGCAGACCCAGACGCCGCGCGCCACCAGCCGCAGCTCGTTGGTTTCACCGGTCGGGCCGGGCAGCGCGATCGGCGCCATGATGCGCTCGGCCTCATTGGCGTAGTAGCGCAGGAAGTCCACCGCCTCGCGCACTTCCGACACCGCGTCGCCCCAGGTCTTGAAGGCTTCCTTGACCAGCAGCGCGCAGAATTTCGGCATCTGCTGCTCCAGCGCGTCGGCGCCGCGGCGCAAGGTGGCGGCGCGCTCGGCCACCGCCACCTTGCTCCACTTTTGATAGCTCGCGGTGCCCGCTGCGATGGCGCTGGCGGCCTGTCTGGCATCGAATTCGGGCACCGCCGGCACTGACACTGTCTGCAGCGCGGCCAGCAGCGGCGCGCGCATGCTGTGCACCGTCAAATCGAGGCCGCGGCTGTTGGGGCGGCCCGGGCCGTACAGGTCTATCGGCAGCGGCAGCGAAGGCTGGGCCTGCAGCCGCAGCGGCGAGGTCAGCAGCTCGCCCATGCCGACCGACTCGTCGGCCAGCTGGTGCACAAAGGACGAATTGGCGCCGTTCTCGAGCAGGCGCCGCACCAGGTAGGCCAGCAGGTCGCGGTGCGCACCGACCGGGGCGTAAACCCGGCAATTGATCAGCGGGTTCTTCAGCACCTCGCGAAACACGCCTTCGCCCATGCCGTGCAGGCGCTGCAGCTCGAACCCACCGCCGGTGCGCGAAGCCATCTGCATGATGGCGGCGATGGTGCCGGCGTTGTGCCCGGCAAACTGCGGGTAAATCGCGTCGGGCGCGGCCAGCAGCGCCTGGGCGCAGGCCAGGTAGGCGACGTCGGTGTGGTGCTTGTGGGTAAACACCGGGTAGTGCGGCAGGCCCAGCTCCTGGGCGCGCTTGATTTCCGAGTCCCAGTAGGCGCCCTTGACCAGGCGGCACATCAGGCGCAGCTGGTATTTGCGGCCAATCGCGGTGATGTGCTCGATCAGCTCCAGCGCGCGCGTCTGGTAGGCCTGCATCGCCAGGCCAAAGCCCTGCCACTGCGGGTGATTCGCCGCCACCAGCGAGGCCAGCTCTTCAAACACGTCGAGCGAGAGTTCGAGCCGGTCGACCTCCTCGGCGTCGATCGTCAGGTTGATGTTGGCCTGGGCCGCCAGCACGCACAGGCCCCAGACGCGCGGCACCAGCTCGGCCATGACGCGCTCGCGCTGCGCGTCCTCGTAGCGCGGGTGCAGCGCGCTCAATTTGATGGAAATACCGTCATTTTGCTCGGTAGCCCCGTCTTTACGTGCATTCTTAGCTATCGATTTAATAGCATTGGTGTAGCTGGCGAGGTAGCCCAGCGCGTCGGCGTCGGTGCGCGCGCCCTCGCCCAGCATGTCGTAGCTGAAGCGCAGATTCGGGATTTTCCGGCGTGCATCGTCGGCCTCGTGCATCGCGTCGCCAATCGTCTGGCCCAGCACAAACTGGCGTCCCAGCAGCTGCACCGCGCGCAGCGTGGCGGCCACCACCGAACGCGCGCCCAGCTTGCTCATCAGCGAGGCCTGGCCGCCTTCGGGCAGAAACTTCTTGGACAGGCCAATCGCCGAGGCCGACAGCCGCGCCATCACGCCACTGCCATCGCCGGCGCTGTCAAAATCGGCGCGGCCGAGCTGGTCGGCGGTCAGGGCAATCGCGGTTTCGGCATCGGGCACGCGCAGCAGGGCTTCGGCCAGCCGCATCAGCGCCAGGCCCTCGGCGCTGGAGATCGGGTATTCCTTGAGCAGGCTTTCCATGGCCCAGAACGGCGGCGGATTCTCGCGCACGGCGTTGACCCAGGGCTGGGCCGACTGCGCGGCGGCGGCCCAGTCCAGCGCCCCGCCCAGGCGTTGCAGCAGGCTGGCGACGGTATCGGCTTCGGGACGGTAGGGAAAAGGCAGGCGCGGGGAGGCGAACATGAAGAACTCCAACAAACTGAACATTCGGGGCGAGCCAGGCGGATTCCCGGCTCAGACAGCGATGTTCCGCGGAATAACGGTGAATTTCCCGCTGAATTTTGCCTTTTCACCGGATAATTCACTAGCCATGTTCGAACCCTCCCCCGATATTGACCGCATCGACCTGAAAATCCTGAATGTTCTGCAGCAGGATGGCCGCATTTCCAACCTCAAGCTGGCCGAC
>NZ_JANOAL010000329.1:0-11888 GCF_031411155.1 Polaromonas sp.
CTGGCCGGGATCGGCCCAGTAGCTCAGCCCACGCTCGCGGATGCGGCCGAAGATCTGGTCGAACTCGTCCTCGCTGACCAGAAAGGCATAGTGCATCACCGGGAAGTGGCCCTGGTCGCTGATGAAGTCGAGCGTGACGCCGTTGTCGAGCTCGACGCCGTGAAACGGGCCAAACCTGACGGGCGCCGGACGGTCGAGGATTTCGGCCAGGAAGGCCGCCGAGGCCTGCGGATCGCGGGCCGGAACAATCGTGTGATTGAGTTGAATGGACATGGTGCTCCTTGAATTCAGGCAAGTGGCGCGCGCTCTTGGAGTACGTTTTTCGGGTATAGATTTTTTCAACAGAATAGACTGACAGGTCATTCATTTGTCGCGATTGAGCGGCTGCAGGCTACCAACGACAATCAACGGGATACTTACGGATATCTTCATTTCGCGTTAACCACGTGCTTTATTTAGTCACGAATTACTGGAGTGGGACTGTCAAAAGCGACACGGTGAATATCCAAAGGGTCGCTTTCGTTTGGGTTACGCGCTAGCCGGCGTTCAAGTAGTCGATTCACTTTTTCATTTACCTTTGGCCGACGTGACTCTGACGGGCCAAATGCATTGAATGCATCGGCATCTACTAACGGAGCCACGAACTCGCCTTGAAAACGAGCACCTCTTACGGAGGCAACGATGCGAAACTTACTAATCGCAATCGCTGGAGTAGATCCACGAACAGCTGACAATAACCGCAGGAGATCTGCTGTAGGACTATCGAATCCAATCTGAAGTCTCAAATACCTTAGCGAGTTGTTCGTTGCGTCTTCACGTGTCAAGAATATTGTCGGAGTTATGGAGAACCGACCGGCGAGTTCCAATATCCGTACGGCCATCTTGTCTCTATCGGCCAGTGGCGCAAACGCAGGCAAGTCACGAAAGACTTGGCTCAATCTGGCATTGCGAGCGTTACTCGCATCTTGAGTTCGCTGAGAAATTTCTTGTCGAAAAACCTGCAGTTGCTTGCCCGCTTTACCAATTACCGTCGTTTGGACTGGTTCAGTGACGAGGTAGCGGCCTTCGCGAAATGACGAATTCAGGGAAACCGCATAGCTGCCCGCAAGATCCACGGAGGATGAATAGCAAACCACACGATGAACATCGTGGTCAAACTCGATTGAGTGCAACACAACGCCAACTTTTGGCAGGACGTCAATCGCGTCCCACAATAGCGAAAACGCGGCATCCGAACTTGCAAACAGGATACGCAGAGACTGTATCATTTCAACGAGACCATTGCTGTATTCCTCGGGTGAGTCAGCAGCAAGGCTGTTGAACGGCAGAAAGTTCGATGCTGCCAAGATCAAGCTTCCGTAGCAAAAGTTTCGACGTTTGATGTGCTGGATCATGGTTTGTGGTTTCCGGATAAGTTGGTCTGGACTGTTAAAAATGCACTATAGGCGACTCAACTCTCGGTCGGCTCAATCTAACCTCGCCTCACCATCTACTACCCCAGCAATTCCAGCGTCCTCGCATCGCCTTCCCCGCCAAAATACCTGACCAGCGCCCGGTTGAATACCGGCTCTTGCGGCGCCACCTGCGCATACAAGGTCATGCACGAGCGGAACTTGAGGTTGTCCGGCGAGCCAAAGATTTGCAGCGCCGTTTTGCCCTCAACGGCGACGACGAGTTCGCTGCACGCCTTCAGGCGCGGCCCGAGCACCGGGTGCTGCCAGTAGGCCAGCGCCTCGGCCCGGGACGCGATGCCGAAATGCTGGGCGGTGGCGCTGTGGCCCAGCGCCTTCAGTTGCGCAAAGACAAACCACATCCAGTGACTGGTCTTGGCGCCGGCCGCCAGTTCGGCGCAGACCTCGGTGTAGACCGGGTCTTGCGCCAGCACAAAACGCTGCAGGTCGTGAGGATCGTTTGGGTCGGCCATGGGGTTGCGGCTAGTTGACAAACTGCAGCGCCGCCAGCGGCGGCAAGTCGCGCGACAGGCAATGCCAGGCCTCGCCGGCATTGGCGCTGAGCCAGAGCCCGCCGGTGGTGGAGGCCATCGCCAGGGTCTGGCCGTCGCTCGCCACGTCCAGTGCATGGCGGTAGACCAGATGGTAGGCCTGGCGCTGCGGCAGGCCCTCGCCCAGCAGCTGAAAGCTGGCGCCACCGTCATCGCTGCGCGTGACCACCATCCGGCCATCGACCGGCACGCGCACGGCGTCGGCCTGCGCCGGCACAAACCAGGCGCGTTGCGGATTGCGCGGGTCGCAGGCCACGGCAAAGCCAAAGCCCGAGGGCTGCGGCGCGGTAATGGCCTGCCACGTCTGCGCGCCATCGCTGGAGCGGTAAATGCCGCAATGGTGCTGCACCCACAGCACCTCGGGCTGGGCCGCGCATTGCACCAGGCGGTGCACGTCCTGGATGTTTTCGTCATACGCGCTTTCCTCGGGCATGTAGTCGGCCCGCATGCCGGCCGCCGTCAGCACCCAGCTGGCGCCGCCGTCGCGGCTTTGCCAGACGCCGCCGCAGGAGATGGCCAGGGTCAGGTGCCGGGCATCGCGCGGGTCCACCAGCACCGAGTGAATGCCGGCATGGTCATAGCCACCGCCCAGCCAGCCCTTGCGCCGGGGCTCTTCCCACAGCGCGGTGTTGAGCGCCCAGCTGGCGCCGCCGTCGGTGGACTTGAACAGGCCGGCCGGCAGGCAGCCGGCCCACAGCGTGCCGGGCTGGTCCGGGCCGCCGGCGGCCAGCGTCCAGATCAGGTCCACGCTCCAGGGCGTGGCGTCATCGGCCCAGGGGCCTTGCGTGGGCTTGGCCGGAAAGGCCGGTGCGGCGATCTCCTGCCAGCTCGCGCCCTGGTCGGTGCTTTTGCGCAGCTTGACGCCAAAGTGGCCCATGCGCAGCGCGGCATACCAGGCGCCGTCGCGCGCATCGGCCAGCACCTGGCTGACCGGGTCGCCGGCGAAGTGGTGCGCGGCAATCTCCCAGCGCGCGCCTTCGCCCTTGATGACGAACAGGCCCTTGCGGCTGGCTGCCAACAGTGTCTGCATGAGGGGTCTCCTTTACGGTTGGGCCAAGGGTCGGGCCGGCAGTTCAGCCGCCGGTCAGGGCCTGAATCACCAGCACCCGGTCGCCCGCCACCAGCACCTGGTTCAGACGGACCCGGTCCAGCACCAGCTCGCGGTTCACAAACACCGCCACATGCTTGCGCACCGCGCGCTGGTCGTCAAACACATAGTGCGCCAGCTCGGGCGCCGCCTGCAGCGCGGCCTCCAGCACCTGGCGCAGGCCGCCGGGCCCCACCGATTGCGGCGGGCAATCGACATGGCGGCGCAGGCTGGGGGCAAATTCCACGGCGACCATGGGCGGCTTTCAGGGGTGCGGATGCAGCGGCGCGGCCGCCTCGGGCCTGGCCACATGGTGGTGCTCCAGCCGGTGGACCACTTCCTTGACGATGGCGTACATCAGCGCGCGCTCGGGGCTGGGGTGGTCGGTCAGCGTGACCGTGGTGCCGCCGGCCGTCACCGTGCCGCCCGCGCAGCCCGGGGTGCCGCTGTTGCCACTGTTGCCACTGTTGCCAACGCTGCCATCGGCTTCACCGGCCGGCGCAAAACTCAGGGCCACGCGGTAGCGCGCCAGCAGCGGCCCGCAGGCCTGCCAGTCGCGCGTCCACTGCGGCAAGACCTGGGCCTTGTCCCAGAGCGAGCCGGCGCTTTCATAGCATTCTTCAATATGCTGATGGCCCAGCAACTGGGCCAGCTGCCGCTCCTTGGCGATGCAGCTGCGAAAGTACTCCTGGTCGTTCATGCGCATGGCCGTGCCCTTTTCCTGAATCAAGCCAACGATCATGCCCATGGTAAAGCTGAATCCGGGCCGTGCCTAGGGCTGGTCCACACCCGACCGCAAGCGCGCGGGCACCCGGGGCCCTGCCGGCGGGGGACAATGCAGGCTTCGCCTTGTTGCCTCTTTTCCTCTTCTCAAGATACTTATGCCTGACAACTACTTAGCCGAAGTCCGGAACCAGTACGAGGCCCTGCCTTACCCGCCGTGCAACCCGCAAGACGAACTGCAGCGCCTGGCCCAAACCTGGCTGGAAGACCTGCCCATGATCAACCACTACTGCTTTGCCGGAAAGCAGTCGTTTCAACATGGTTTCCGGGCGCTGGTGGCCGGCGGCGGCACCGGAGACGCCACGATTTTTCTGGCCGAGCAGCTGCGCGCCAGCAACGCCCAGGTCGTGCACCTGGACATGAGCCAGGCCAGCATCGCACTGGCCCAGCAGCGGGCACGCCTGCGCGGCCTCGGCAACATCAGCTGGGTGCATGATTCGCTGCTGAACCTGCCCACGCTGGGGCTGGCGCCCTTTGACTACATCAACTGCAGCGGCGTACTGCACCACCTGGCCGACCCCGACGCCGGCTTCAGGGCGCTGCGCGGTGTGCTGAAAGACAACGGTGCCATGGGGCTGATGGTGTATGCCACGGCGGGCCGCGCCGACGTATACCAGATGCAGGCGCTGATGCGGCTGGCCAACGCCGGGCAGCACGATACGCAACGCAAGATCGCCAACACCCGCGACCTGCTGGGCAGTTTGCCGCCCAGCAACTGGTTCATGCGCAACGAGCCGCAGCACCATGACCACAAGGCCGGCGATGCGGGCATTTACGACCTGCTGCTGCATTCGCAGGACCGCTCCTATTCGGTCGGCGAGCTGTTTGACTGGCTCGGCGATGAAGCGGGCGGCCACGGCATGCACCTGGCGTTCAGCGATGTGCAGCGCGGCCGCTCCCCCTATTTGCCGCACATGGTGCTGGGCAGCAAACCGCCCGCCATGGCCGCCGGCTTGCGGCAAATGCCGCGCCGCCAGCAATATGAAATGGCCGAGCTGATGATTGGCAACATCATCACCCATTCGCTGTACCTGACCAGAGATGCCCGCTGCACGGCGCCCTATGGCGACCCGCAATACATTCCCTTTTTCTTTCACGAACCCCTGACCGGCGAGGTGGCGGCCGAAGTCTTTGCCAGCAACCGGGGCCAGCCGTTCCAGCTGGTGCACCATCACTCGGGCGTGACGGTGCGGGTCAACCCCGGCAAGTACGGACCGCAAATCCTGCGCCTGGTTGACGGCCGGCGCAGTTTTGGCGACATTTTTGAGCAGTTTCGCGCCGACTGGCGCGGCCAGGCCGCCGCGCCCGACAACGCGGTGTTGTTCGCCGACTTTGCCGAATCCTATGAAACGCTCAACGCACTGGAGCGCCTGCTGCTGCGCCACCCCGACGCGGGCGCAGCCTGAGCACCCCTGCATCGCATCAGGGCCTTGCCGGCACCTTCAACCCGGCGCCCCACACCTGAGACAATCTGGCCATGTTTGCTCCTCTCCAAAACGACAGCTTCCTGCGCGCCTGCCTGCGTCAGGCCACCCCCCACACCCCGGTCTGGCTGATGCGTCAGGCGGGTCGCTACCTGCCCGAGTACCGCGCCACCCGCGCCAAGGCCGGCAGCTTCATGGGCCTGGCCACCAACACCGACTACGCCACCGAAGTCACCTTGCAGCCGCTGGAGCGTTATCCGCTGGATGCCGCGATTTTGTTCAGCGACATTTTGACCGTGCCCGACGCCATGGGCCTGGGCCTGTCGTTTGCGCTCGGCGAAGGCCCGAAATTTGCCTCGCCGGTGCGCGACGAGGCGGCGGTCGCCAGGCTGCAGGTGCCCGACATGAACAAGCTGCGCTATGTGTTTGACGCGGTCACCTCGATCCGCAAGGCGCTCCAGGGCCGGGTGCCGCTGATCGGCTTTTCGGGCAGCCCCTGGACGCTGGCCTGCTACATGGTCGAGGGCGCGGGCTCGGACGACTACCGGCTGGTGAAAACCATGCTGTATCAGCGCCCCGACCTGCTGCACCAGATGCTGGCGATCAATGCCGACGCGGTGGCCGCCTATTTGAATGCGCAGATCGACGCCGGCGCCCAGGCGGTGATGATTTTTGACAGCTGGGGCGGCGTGCTGTCCGATGCGGCCTTTCACGAATTCAGCCTGGCCTACACCCGGCGCGTGCTGGCGCAGCTCAAGCGCGCGCATGAGGGCGTGACGATTCCGCGGCTGGTGTTCACCAAGGGCGGCGGCCTGTGGCTGGAGGTCATGGGGCGGCTCGACTGCGAGGTGCTGGGGCTGGACTGGACCGTCAATCTGGGCCAGGCGCGGGCGCGTGTTGGCGAGCACGGACCGCACCCCAAGGCGCTGCAGGGCAACCTGGACCCAAATGTGCTGTTTGCCAAGCCGGCCCAGATCGAGGCCGAAGTGGCCCATGTGCTGAACAGCTTTGGCACGCCGCACAGCGACGCCAGCCAGAGCGGACCGACCCATATTTTCAATCTGGGCCACGGCATCAGCCAGCACACCCCGCCCGAGAGTGTCGAAGTGCTGGTCAACGCAGTGCACGCTCACTCTCGCAGCATGCGCGCAGCGCGGGCCTGAAACCCGCCTGCTGACAGCCCAGCGCGGCAACTGGCGGAATTTTCCGGCCATGACTAGCACAAAAATAGCCCCTGCCCGGCCGACTTATGCACAAAAAAAATATAGCGGCGCAGCTATCGGATCTATGTGGGCCAGCGCACGCTATCAAAGCCATAGCAGCGCTAAGTCATTGATTTATATGGACTCTTTAAACTGCTTTTTTTTCGGGCAGATTAACAAAAGCCTTGATTTACGGGGCTTTGCGGCGGTCGGAAGCAAACTGTCAACAAAGTTATCCACAGAAAATTGGGAAATCTTCAAAACGGTGTCAAATCAAGGACTTAGCGCATTGTCTGAATGTAACTTTGAAGAGATACCCAGAACTGGGGACCCCAAATGACTTACTGGCTCCAGGTGGTGGTGGCCACGCCGGCCCACAGCGCCATCGCCGGGCCGCTGACTTACAGAAGTGAGTTGCCACTAAGCCCCGGCACCCTGGTGCGTGTGCCGCTGGGCAAACGCGAAGTGCTGGGCGTGGTGTGGGCCGCCTTGCCCGACAGCGGCGAGTTGGCGCCCGAGCAGGCCAAGAACGTCGCCAGCGTGCTGGAGGGGCTGGCGCCGCTGAACGCCACCTGGCGCCAGCTGGTGACGTTTGGCGCGGGCTACTACCAGCGCTCCCTGGGCGAGGTGGCACTGGCCGCCCTGCCGCCGCAATTGCGCGACCTCAGTACGCTGCAGCTGGCGCGCCGTCTGAAGCGCCCGGTACGCGACACCAGCCACCCCGAAGACGCTAGAAATTTGATAGCACTCTCCGCACAGCAGACAAGGGCCATGGCCGAATTTGAGGCCGAAAACGCGGCTGGCAGGCGGCCCGCCCTGCTGTTTGGCGCCACCGGCAGCGGCAAAACCGAGGTCTACCTGCGCGCCGCCGCCCGGGTGCTGGCGCAGGACCCCGGCGCCCAGGTGCTGGTGATGGTGCCCGAGATCAACCTGACGCCGCAGCTGCAGGCCCGCTTTGAAGCGCGCTTTGCCCACCTCGGCAAGGAACGGGTGGTGCCGCTGCACAGCGGACTGACGCCGGCCCAGCGCCTGAAAAGCTGGCTCGCCGCCCATGCCGGCCAGGCCCGGCTGGTGCTGGGCACGCGCATGGCAGTGCTGGCGTCCATGCCCCGCCTGCGGCTGATCGTGGTCGATGAAGAGCACGACCCGAGCTACAAGCAGCAGGAAGGCGCGCGCTATTCGGCGCGCGACTTGGCGGTGTACCGTGCCAAGCTGGAGAGCTCGCCGGAATACGCGGGCGGCGCGCAATTTTCCGCCGGGCCGCCCCCGAATCCACCAGCAGGGGCCGCGGAACCGGCTTTGCCGGGCCACCAGCGCAGCGTCCCTTCGGACGGCAGCGAACCACACGAAGCGACAAGCGTGGGGGGCGAGTCATCCCCGAGTCCACCAACAGGGGCCGCGGAACCGGCTTTGCCGGGCCGCAGGCGCAGCGCCCCCTTGGGGGGCAGCGAACCACACGCAGTGGGGAGAGTGGGGGCCATAACTTGCCGCGTCATGCTGGGGTCGGCCACGCCCTCGCTGGAAAGCTGGCAGGCGACGCTGGTGGGCCGCTACCAGCGCCTGAATATGGAGGAACGCATCGGTGACGATTCCGCGTTACCAGTCGTCAGAAGAGTGGACATGAACCACCAGCCCAAACACAGCGTCATCGCGCCGCCGCTGCTGGACGCGATTGCCCAGCGCGTGGCGCGCGGCGAGCAGTCGCTGATTTTCCTGAACCGGCGCGGCTATGCGCCGGTGCTGGCCTGCCACGATTGCGGCTGGAAAAGCGAATGCCCGCACTGCAGCGCCTACCGCGTGTTCCACAAGATAGACCGCACGCTGCGCTGCCACCACTGCGGCTTCACCGAGCGCGTGCCGCGTGCCTGCCCGAGCTGCGGCAACATCGACATCGCGCCCGTGGGCCGCGGCACCGAGCGGCTGGAAGAACACCTGGCCGAGCTGCTGGCCGGCGTCTTGCGCCCTGAGGGCGACGCCGTGCGCATTGCCCGGATTGACGCCGACACCACGCGCCTCAAGGGCGCGCTCGAATCGCAACTGGCCAGCGTGCATGCCGGCGAGGTCGATGTGCTGGTCGGCACGCAGATGATTGCCAAGGGCCATGACTTTCGCCACATCACGCTGGTGGCCGCCATCAACCCCGACGGCGCGCTGTTTTCCAGCGACTTTCGGGCGCCCGAGCGCCTGTTCAGCCTGCTGATGCAGGCGGCGGGCCGGGCCGGCCGCGATGCCAGGCACAGCGCCGCCAGCGAGATGTGGGTACAGACCTTTCACCCCGAGCACCCGCTGTTTGAAGCATTGAAGCGGCATGACTACCCGGCCTTTGCCGCCCGGCAACTGGCCGAGCGCCAGGCCGCCGGCATGTCGCCCTTCGGCTTTTCAGCGCTGGTGCGGGCCGAGGCACGCACCCAGGAAGTGGCCCAGGGCTTTTTGAACGCCGCCGCCGAGGCCGCGCAGATTCTGCAGATCGAGGCGCATGAACATGTCACGCCCTACCCGGCGGTGCCGATGACGATTCAGCGCGTCGCCAACATCGAGCGCGCCCAGATGCTGGTGGAAAGCCCGTCACGCGCCGCGCTGCAGCGCTTTCTGGCGGCCTGGCAGCCGACGCTGTTTGCCACCCGGCAGCAGGGCGAATTCAAAAGCCTGATCCGCTGGGCGATTGACGTGGACCCGTTGGCGATCTAGTTTTGGTGATTCGATGCTATTTATTTGCTAGCCGACAGCGCCCGTCTGATCTGGGCTGGAAGCTATTTTTAGCCTGAAAACGGCCGTAGAACCCACCCGAGTGGGCTGCCATGTGGGCTGGCAAGGCGTGGCGGGCTACTAGCGATCAAGCCAAGGGTTAAGCAGTTCAATGCCGGTGCCTTTGAAGTCGCGCACATTACGGGTCGCCAAAAGAAACCCTTGAGCCGACGCGATGGCGGCGATAGCCCCATCGGCAAAACTGATCTGGTTTCCGACCGCCTGCGCACTGGCATTGATCCTGGCGAAGGCTTCGGCAGCTTTTTTGTCGAAGACAAGAATTCGCCCTTCAAACAGCGGCATCATTTGAGCCGTCAACGCCTGCTGCAGTTCGCTACGTCGCCGCCCCTGAGGCAGTGCCTCGATGCCGGCCAGCAGCTCGGCCAGGTTGACCGTCGTGAGGTACAGGGTTTCAGGCGCCTGGCGGTCGAGCCAATCGAGCACAGCCGGTTCTGGCGAAGGCTTGAGGGGTTCCGACACGACATTCGTGTCCAGAATAATCATGAATCAAAGTTCGCGGTATCAAAGCTGGCGGGTACAACCGGGCTGGCGTCGCGTTGCAAGTCAAGTTCCACGCCGCCCAGGCTGCGGCCCATCGCAGCCAGCGCCGAACCGATACCGACTTTGGGACGCACTGCGTTTTCAAGAATGTGCCGAATCTCAGCTTCGGTGCTGCGGCCATGCTGCGCGGCGCGTAACTTAAGTGCCCGGTGGGTTTCGTCGGGCAGGTTTCTCACGGTGACGGCTGACATTGATATCATTCCTTCTTTATGAAAGCAATGATAGCGTTTCAATTAATTGATGTCAACGCGCTTCAACCCGTTGTCGGCCCTCTGAGGCGCGTTGCTTTTGGGTCAAGTTGTCGTTGCCTTCTTGGCTCAGGGCGCAGATTGTGGTGTAGGCTGTGAAAGCCGGGGCCGAAACAGGCGGAGCTGCAGCCATTGCAAACCGTGGACGGCGACCTTCAGGACGGGGACTGCCACTACCAGCAGACCGCGCCCGATCCAGACAAGCGGATAAAGCAAGACGTAGGCAAGCAAGGTCCAGCCCAGGATTTTTCCCAGCAGCGGCGGGATGCCGAGCATCCTTGCCAACTCTTCAAAGACGCTGCTCAACAAGCCAGGGTGCCGAATGACGAGATAGGCTGTGCCAGCCTTGACGCCGAAGCGCATGGCCTGTCGCCCCAGCGTGCTGCGGGCGAGCAGCGGCCGAGCCAAGAGCTTTGTGCGTTGAACGAGGCTCAGTTCCTGGGTAGAACCGGTCACCACAGCGGTCCCCTTCAGCAACTTGAACACCTTTGCCGCACTCACGATGCCCACCACGTCGACACCTGCCCAGACCAGATCAGCCATTTTCAATTGTTCGTCCAGCGTTACCTTTCTCTCCACGTTTTGCACACCGGAGAAGAATAGCGACGTCACACCTACCAGCACACGCTCGGTCTGTATCCAGTGCGCCTGCCCCTGCTTGTCGATCTCAAACTGCCCCAGGAACTGGTGTCCGTCGAAAAGGACTTGGTGGATGGCATGCCGGCCTCGGCTTTCGGGGCCGTAAATCTCTATGGGTGGCGGATCGCCTGCGGCCGGTTGGTTACGCTCGGGAACAAACCGCGTACGCCAACCAGGTCGACAAAGCGCTGAATGTCCTTGCTATTGAGTTTGCCCAGAAATACCGGATCAAGGTGATAGCGACCGTTCGCCTTGATCAGGGGAAGATAGGCAAAGCGCTGGTTGAGGTCGCGCTGGATGGTTCGCAGGTCTACGCCGAACTCTGCCGCCAGGGCGGATGGGTCGAGCGTGCCACCCTGGTTCAGCTTGATGAGAATCTGGCTGAGCCGTCGGGCCAGGGTGTCGTGGCTTGATCGCTTGCTTGATTTCGGAAGAAGTTCAGACATAGGGTTGACTTCGCTGGGAGGGATGGGCGTTGGACAGAATCAACTCAGCCAGGCCACAGCCGCCGAAAAGCTGAAAAACGCCAGCACCGTGGACAACAAAATAATGCGCGCAATGCGGCCGTTGTCGGCGCCGAAGCGCTCGGCCAGCATGGCCACATTGCTGGCGCTGGGCAGCGCCGCCACCAGCACCACCACGGTCAGGGTGAAGCGGTCCAGCGGCAGGCCCATCGCCATCGCCCCCAGCCCCACCAATCCGACCAATATCGGGTGAAACACCAGTTTGATGAGCGCCACGGGCAGGTAGTCCAACAGTGGCGTGCCTGTGGTGCTATGCATTTGAGAGCGCGCCAGCACCGCGCCAATGGTGAACAGGGCCACCGGCGAGGCCGCATCGGCCAGCAGGCTGACCGTTCCCATGATCGGCTTGGGCAGGGCCAGGCCCAAGCCGGACGCCAGGCCGCCCAGCACAATCGCCCAGGGCAGCGGGTTGGTCAGCACGCCCTTGAGCGCCAGCCGCGCCGCCCGCGCCACACCGTGTTCCTCGGCACCGTCCAGGCGCGACAGCGCGATGCACAGTGACGAGGTGACCAGCATGTCCACGCTGATGGTCACGATGGTCGGGCCGGCCGCAGGCGCGCCCAGCAGGGCCACCAGCAGCGGCACGCCCATGAAGCCGGTGTTGGGAAACGCCGCCACCAGCGCCCCGAAAGCCGCGTCGTTCCAGCTCATGGGCCGTCCCGCCAGGCCCTTG
>NZ_JANOAL010000330.1:0-14993 GCF_031411155.1 Polaromonas sp.
TCGGTCGGTGAGGTCATGGCCATGGGCCGCACCTTCCAGGAATCGTTCCAGAAAGCCCTGCGCGGCCTCGAAGTCGGCGTCGATGGCATGAACGAAAAAACGCAGGACCGGGAAGTGCTGGAGAAAGAACTCGGCGCGCCCGGCCCCGACCGCATCTGGTACGTGGGTGATGCCTTTGCCCTGGGCATGAGTGTGGACGAGGTGTTTGCGCTGACCAAGATTGACCCCTGGTTTCTGGTGCAGATCGAGCAGATCGTGAAGATCGAGCTGGAACTCGAAACCACCTCACTCGACCAGATTGATGCCGCCACCTTGCGCGCGCTCAAGCAAAAGGGCTTTTCCGACCGCCGCCTGGCCAAACAACTCAAAACCACCGATACCGCCATTCGCGACAGGCGCCTTGCGCTGGGTGTGAGGCCTGTGTACAAGCGCGTGGACACCTGCGCGGCCGAATTTGCCACCAACACCGCCTACCTGTATTCGACTTACGAGGCCGCGCACGCTTTCAATTCAAGCAGCGAGTGCGAAGCCGCACCCACCGACAACAAAAAAATCATGGTGCTGGGCGGCGGGCCGAATCGTATTGGCCAGGGCATCGAGTTTGACTACTGCTGCGTTCACGCAGCGCTGGCCCTGCGCGAAGACGGCTACGAGACCATCATGGTCAACTGCAATCCCGAAACGGTTTCCACCGACTACGACACCAGCGATCGCCTGTACTTTGAGCCGCTGACGCTGGAAGACGTGCTGGAAATCGTCGACAAGGAAAAGCCGCTGGGCGTCATCGTCCAGTACGGCGGCCAGACGCCCTTGAAGCTGGCGCTGGACCTGGAAGCCAACGGCGTGCCCATCATCGGCACCTCGCCCGACATGATTGACGCGGCCGAAGACCGTGAGCGCTTCCAGAAGCTGCTGCACGAGCTCAAGCTGCGCCAGCCGCCCAATGCCACGGCGCGCACCGAGCCGGAGGCGCTTGAAAAGGCCGCCGCGCTCGGTTACCCGCTGGTGGTGCGGCCCAGCTATGTGCTGGGCGGCCGCGCCATGGAAATCGTGCATGAGCAGCGTGACCTGGAGCGCTACATGCGCGAAGCGGTCAAGGTCAGCCATGACTCGCCGGTGCTGCTGGACCGCTTTTTGAACGATGCGATCGAGTGCGATGTGGACTGCATCCGCGACGCCGAAGGTGCTACCTTCATCGGCGGCGTGATGGAGCATATCGAGCAGGCCGGTGTGCACAGCGGTGACTCGGCTTGTTCCTTGCCGCCTTATTCGCTGAGCGCCGAGACGGTGACCGAAATCAAGCGCCAGACCGCCGCCATGGCGCATGCCCTGAACGTGGTCGGCCTCATGAACGTGCAGTTTGCCATCCAGCATGTGGACGGCCAGGACGTCATCTACGTGCTCGAAGTCAATCCCCGCGCCTCGCGCACCGTGCCTTTCGTCAGCAAGGCCACCGGCATCCAGCTGGCCAAGGTGGCGGCACGTTGCATGGCCGGCCAGTCGCTGGCTTCGCAGGGCATCACCCAGGAAGTCACGCCGCCCTATTTCAGCGTGAAGGAAGCCGTCTTCCCCTTCGTCAAATTCCCGGGCGTGGACACCATTCTCGGCCCCGAGATGAAGTCCACCGGCGAGGTGATGGGCGTGGGCAAGACCTTTGGCGAGGCCTTTGTCAAGTCGCAACTCGGCGCGGGCACCAAGCTGCCCACGTCGGGCAAGGTGTTCCTGACGGTCAAGAACAATGACAAGCCGCGTGCCGTGCAAGTGGCGCGTGGCCTGGCCGCGCTGAAGTTTGAGCTGGTGGCCACCAAAGGCACGGCATCTGCCATCAACGCCGCCGGCATTGCCTGTGACGTCGTCAACAAGGTTACCGAAGGCCGGCCCCATGTGGTCGACATGATCAAGAACAACGAGATTGCGCTGGTCATCAACACCGTGGAAGAGCGGCGCAACGCGATTGCCGACTCGCGGCAGATTCGCACCTCGGCGCTACTGGCCCGTGTCACCACCTTCACCACCATCGCCGGTGCCGAGGCGGCGGTCGAGGGCATGAAGTACCTGGACAACCTGGACGTGTATTCGGTGCAGGAGCTCCACGCCCAGCTGGTCTGATTGTGTTGCCACCGCGCTTTGCACTGCGTGTCATGCGCTGCCCCCCGAGGGGGCTGGCCTTGCTTGGGGCGGCCCGGCGCGGCGGCCTCTGGCGTAGTCGTCTCAATTTGCATTAAACTTATTTGAAATTAAACACGCCGCCGCCAGGTGACTGGTGGCGGTTTCGCTTTTTGCAGGAGCAAAACATGGCAACCCTACCGATTACCAAGCGCGGCGCAGAAAGTCTGAAAGCCGAGCTGCACCAGCTCAAAACCGTGGACCGCCCCTGGGTCATCAATTCGATCTCCGAGGCGCGGGCCCAGGGCGACCTGAGCGAGAACGCCGAGTACGACGCAGCCAAGGACCGTCAGGGTTTTATTGAAGGCCGGATTCAGGAAATTGAGGGCAAGCTCTCGGCTGCGCAGATCATCGACCCGTCCGAGCTCGATGCCGGTGGCAAGGTGGTGTTTGGCTCCACCATCGAGTTGCATGATGAAGATTCGGGCGACACCGTGACCTACCAGATCGTGGGCGAGGACGAGGCCGATATCAAAAAAGGACGGGTCAACGTCGGCTCGCCGATTGCGCGCGCGCTGATTGGCAAGGACGAGGGCGACACCGCCGAGGTGCAGGCGCCGGGCGGCCTCAAGCGCTACGAAATCGTTGCCGTGATGTACATATGAAGCCCCCACGTTCGTTCACTGCGTGTAACTCTCTGCCCCCCGAGGGGGCTAATTTTCCTGGGGGCGGCCCGGCGGAAAATTGTTCATGAGGCATCGCTTCGGCGTCATGCTGGCCGCGCTCTGGTGGGGCAGTCTGAGCGGGCTCGGGTTTGTCGTGGTGCCCATGCTCTTTCTGCATCTGGGCAGCCCGGCGGCCGCCGGCGCCATGGCGGCCAAGCTGTTCACGGCACAAACCTGGCTCAGCACCGGCTGCGCCATGCTCATGCTGCTCATTTTTAATCAAAAAGAGGCTGCAACCCAGAATAAATCAGCGCAGATTGCTATGAAATTCATAGTGGCTGGCATGCTGCTGGCGCTGCTGGTGGAGTTTGGCGTGGCGCCGCGCATCGTCAGCGCGCGGGCAGAGGGCGCCAGCCTCAGGCTGTGGCATGGCCTGGGCAGTGCCATGTATTTCGGCCAGTGGCTGTGCGCCGCCCTGAGCCTCTGGCGTTTGAGTCGGCCAACTGCGGCCAAGCCGGATTAGCAGCGTTCAGCCGCTTCCATGGTATTGACTAGCAGCATGGTGATGGTCATGGGGCCGACGCCGCCGGGCACTGGCGTGATGTAGCCGGCGACTTCTTTCACGCCGTCAAAATCCACGTCGCCACAAAGCTTGCCTTCCTCGCTGCGGTTCATGCCCACGTCGATCACGACCGCGCCGGGCTTGACCATGTCAGCGGTGAGCATGCTGCGTTTGCCCACCGCCGCCACGATCACGTCGGCCTGCAGGGTCATGGCCTTGAGGTCGGCGGTGGCGCTGTGGCAGATGGTCACGGTGGCGTTTTTCTGCAGCAGCATCAGCGCCATCGGCTTGCCGACGATGTTGCTGCGGCCAATGACGACCGCATGCTTGCCGCGCAGCTCATAGCCAATGCTTTCCAGCATCTTCATGCAGCCGTAAGGCGTGCAGGGCCAGAAACCCGGCTGGCCGACCAGCAGGGCGCCGGCGCTGGCGACGTGAAACCCGTCCACGTCCTTGGCCGGCGCAATCGCCTCGATGACTTTTTGCGCGTCGATGTGCGCGGGCAGCGGGAGCTGCACCAGAATGCCGTGAATCGCCGGGTCCCGGTTCAGCGCCTCCACCCGCGCCAGCAACTCCGCTTCACCCAGTGTCGAGGGGTATTGCTCCAGCACCGAATGCAGGCCGTTGTCCTGGCAGGCCTTGACCTTGTTGCGCACATAGACCTGGCTCGCGGGGTTGTCGCCCACCAGCACCACCGCCAGGCCCGGCGTGATGCCGCGGCTGCGCAGGGCGGCAGCGCGCTGGGCGACCTCGGTGCGCAGTTGTTGGGAAAGGGCGTTGCCGTCGATCAGTTTTGCGGTCATTTTTATGCGGTTTTCAAGTAAAAACGCCCGCTAGTCCATGAACAACGGGCGTAAGTTGCTATCAATACGATAGCAATTGACGAAGTGGCTCAGGCCTTGGGCGCGTTCGATCCCAGGGCGATCTTGAGCAAATCGGCGACCGTGTTGGCGTTGAGTTTTTCCATGATATTGGCGCGGTGCGCCTCCACTGTCTTGATGCTGATGCCCAGGTCATCGGCAATCTGTTTGTTCAGCCTGCCGGCCACGATGCGCTCCAGCACCTGCGCCTCGCGCGAGGTCAGCTTGGCCAGCAGCGCGTCGCGGCTGGCGGATTGCTGGTGTCCCGCGAAGGCTTCCTTGGCCTGCTCGAGCATGCGCTCCACCAGATTGACCAGCGCCTCTTCCTGGAAAGGCTTCTGGATGAAATCCATGGCGCCTTTTTTCATGGTGTTGACCGCCATCGGCACGTCGCCGTGGCCGGTGATGAAGACGATGGGCAGGGGCGACTTGCGCTCGACCAGGCGGTCCTGCAGTTCCAGGCCGGTCATGCCGCCCATGCGGATGTCAACGATCAGGCAGGCCACTTCACGCGCATCGTAGCGGCTCAGAAAGGTTTCGGCCGAGTCGTAGCAGCGCACCCGGTAGTCCTTGCCCTCAAGCAGCCATTGCAGCGAGTCACGCACGCCCTCGTCATCATCAACGACGTAGACCGTGCCTTTTTTGGGAATCAAGCTCATGCCAAACTTTCTCAGTGAACTTTTTTGAACTGTGTCAGTGAACGCCGGCGTTTTTTGCCGCTGCGTTATCGCTAGCAGGCACCGAAGGTGCAAGCAGGGGCGTCACGGGAATCCAGAAGGTAAACCGGCACCCCACCACTTCATCGCCATTGTAGAGGTTCTGCGCCTCCATCCTGCCCTGGTGCGACTCGACAATGCTGCGGCATAACTTCAGGCCTATGCCCATGCCCTCGGCCTTGGTGGAGTAGAAGGCTTCGAACAGCCGAGTCATCACTTCGGGCGACAGCCCGTGCCCGGTGTCGAGCACCGAAAACTCCACCACGCTCTGGTCCTCGATGTGCTTGGGCACCACGCGCAGTTCAACGCTGCGGCGGGCCGTCGGCAGGTGCGCCTGCTCAATCGATTCGGCGGCGTTTTTCATCAGGTTGATCAGCACTTGCTCGATCAGGATCGGGTCCACCATGATCTCGGGCAGGCGCGCCGCGATGTAGTGGCTCAGCCGCACATGGTGGCGCCGCAGCTCAATGTCGGCCAGCTCCATCGCATTGCTGACCATGGTGGCGACATCGGCGCGCATGCGGTTGGGCTCGCTGCGTTTTACAAACGAGCGGATGCGCTGGATGATCTGCCCGGCCCGCCACGCCTGCTTGGCGGTTTTTTCAAGCGCCACCAGCAGGTCCTCGTTGCTGATTTGCCGGCCCTTGATGCGCGACACCATGCCGTTGCAGTAGTTGTTGATGGCGGTCAGCGGCTGGTTCAGTTCGTGCGCCACGCTGGACGCCATCTCGCCCATGGTGATGAGCCGGCTGGCGGTTTGCGCGCGTTCGTTTTGCAGGGCGGCCTGCTCCTCGGCGTGGCGGCGCGGTGTGATGTCGGTGGCAATCACCATCTGCGCCAGGCGCCCGTCCACCCAGGTCAGGTAGCGCGAGCGCACCTCCAGCCATTTGCCCAGTTCGGGCACAAAGATTTCGGCGTTTTCGGTCAGGGCGGCGGTGAGCGTGTCGGTCGGAAAGCCGGCCAGGCCATCCACCGCGTCGAGCGCATCATCGGTGGGTGCAATGGTCGGCACGCCCGCCTGCGCGATCAGGTTGATGTGCCCCGACACCTCGCCGCCAAACCACGAGCGGTAGAGCTTGTTGGCAAACAGCAGTTCCTCGCTGCCCAGCGGGGCCACCGACACCGCGGCGTCCAGCCCCTCCAGCACGGTGGTGAAGCGTTCATACGAGGCCGACAGCTCCTCGCGAATGCGTTTGGGCTCGGTGATGTCGGTCATCGAGGTCATCCAGCCGGTCTGCTGGCCGCGCGGGTCTATCAGCGGCGACACATACATGCGCGCGTCAAAAATCTGGCCGTTGCGGCGTTTTACCCGCACCTCAAAACCGCCGGGCGGCGTGCGGCCGTGCAACTCGTCATCGAGTCGCGCCATCAGCGTCTCGACTTCCGCTTCGGGCCAGTGTGGAAAAGGCGGCGTGCGGCCCACCAGTTCGCCTTCGGTCAGGCCCGTCATCTGGCAAAACGCCGGGTTGACATAGGTGATGCGGCCCTGCAGATCGAGGGCGCGCATGCCGGTGAGCATGGAGTTTTCCATGGCGCGGCGAAAGTTGGTTTCGGAAATCAGCGCTTGCTGGGCCTGCACCCGGCGCCGGGTGTGGCGCCAGGTGCCCAGCAGCATCCAGACGGTCAGCGCACTCAGGGCGCTGACCAGCCAGAAAAAGCCGCTGCCGACCACGCCCAGCGAGGTGCGGTAACCCTCGGCCCGCAGCAGCAGGCCGTTGCCCACCGGGGACACTGGTATCTCATACTCGGCGGCGGCGTCGGTCCAGGGCAGCAGGCGGGCGGCCGGACTGCGCCGCGGCGGCAGGTTGCCGGCCAGCACCTGATTCTTGTCGTCTATCAGGGTCACCGCGTACTTGGCGGTGATTTCGGTTGGCACGCCAAAGCGCAGCAGCCCGTCGATAGAGTATTCGCCCATGATGACGCCGGCAAATTTGCCCTGGTCATCCAGCGGCACCTGCAGCTGCAGGGCGGGCGCGTTGTAGCCACTGCTCTCCTTGCTGACCAGCGGGCGGGAATACACCGGCTGGCGCAGGTCACGCGCCAAGTCGTATGTGCCGTCGGTCTCGTCGACCCGGAGCTGGTCACCCGCGGCGCGCAACTGGCTGGTGTTGGCGCTGGGCGATACATAGGTCACCTTGATGCGGCGCTTGCTGTCTATCCAACTGACGGCCATCAGCTCGGGATATTGGTTGACCAGCGCTTCGGCCTGGACCACGAACTCCTCGGCATCGACTTCCTTGTTCGACACATCGCGGCCTATGCGCATCAGCTGCTCCTGCCGCTCCAGCAGCCGCAGCCGCAGGCGCTGCTGGGCGTATTCCACATCGCGCTTGACGGCTTCCTGCTCGCGGTCGATTTCCTCGATCCGCAGGTAGCCAAAGGCCGCAATCACTGCCGCCAGAAAGAGCACCACGGCCAGCAGCGGCCCCAGCGTGATGAAGCGGTCCTGGCGTGAGGGTGACTGCTTGCGCCACCAGTGGCGCCACATCGTCATGGGGGCCGGCTTGCCCGCGGGGGAAGAGGGGGAGGGTGGGGGGGCTTGCGTGGTCATGGGCGAAGCTAGCAGTTTAAGTGAGATGCCCTTGTCCAGCGGGGTAACCATGGTCTTTCAAGGTCAACGCGACAGGCCTGATCGGGGCTGACTGACGGCTGACTGAGCGCTTGAACAGACTGATTTTCTTTCTAAATTTCTTAATATGAAAACATAAAGCATAATTTGAAATTAAGAAAAAAATATGAGAAACTAGGGACTTGAATCTAATTTGCGTTACAACACAGCTTGGGCGCAATTTGGACACCGGCTTTGCACGCAGCCCCAGCCGGCTGCGGCGCAATTTAACCAGCGTTATTGAGGAGACAAAAAATGGCTGCTATTCCTAACGAGGTGGGTGTTGGCAACTTGGGGGCGACCGGCGGTGCGCTGGACAAAGACTCGCAGGAGACCCGCGAGTGGATGGACGCACTGTCGGCGGTGATTGAAAGCGAGGGCCCGGAGCGGGCTCACTTTCTGCTCGAGCAATTGCTTGAGCATGCCCGCCAGAACAGCATCGACATGCCTTTTTCGGCCAACACCGGCTACGTCAATACCATCGAGGCCGACCAGGAAGAGCGCTCCCCCGGCAACCTTGAAATTGAAGAACGCCTGCGCGCCTACATGCGCTGGAACGCCATGGCCATGGTGGTCAAGGCCAACCGCCTGCATCCCGCAGACGGTGGCGACCTGGGCGGCCACATCGGCTCGTTTGCCTCGCTGGCCAGCCTGTTTGGCGCGGGGTTTAACCACTTCTGGCATGCCGAAAGTGAAGGCCATGGCGGCGATTGCCTTTACATCCAGGGCCATGTGTCGCCCGGTGTCTACGCCCGCGCCTATCTCGAGGGCAGGCTGACGGAAGAGCAGTTGCTCAACTTCCGCCAGGAGGTCGATGGCAAAGGCCTGTCAAGCTACCCGCACCCCAAGCTGATGCCCGAGTTCTGGCAGTTCCCCACGGTGTCCATGGGACTGGGCCCGCTGATGGCGATTTACCAGGCGCGTTTCCTCAAATACCTGCACGCGCGCGGCATCGCCAACACCGAAAACCGCAAGGTCTGGGTGTTCTGTGGTGATGGCGAGATGGACGAGGTCGAGTCCATGGGCGCGATCGGCCTGGCCGCGCGAGAAAAGCTCGACAACCTGGTGTTCGTCATCAACTGCAACCTGCAGCGGCTGGACGGTCCGGTGCGCGGCAATAGCAAGATCATTCAGGAGCTCGAAGGCGAGTTCCGTGGCGCCGGCTGGAATGTCATCAAGCTGATCTGGGGCAGCAACTGGGATCCGCTGCTGGCGCGCGACAAGGACGGCGCGCTGCGCAAGGTCATGATGGATACGCTGGACGGCGACTACCAGGCCATGAAGGCCAACGACGGCGCTTACGTGCGCAAGCACTTCTTCGGCCAGAACCCCAAGACGCTGGAGATGGTCGCCAAGATGAGCGACGACGACATCTGGAATCTGCGCCGTGGGGGGCACGATTCGCAAAAGGTCTATGCCGCCTTCCATTCGGCCGTCAATCACACGGGCCAGCCCACTGTGCTGCTGATCAAGACCGTTAAGGGTTTTGGCATGGGCAAGATTGGCGAGGGCAAGAATACCGTGCACCAGACCAAGAAGCTGACCGACGAGGACATCAAGGTCTTCCGCGACCGCTTCAACATCCCGATCCCTGACAGCCAGCTGGCCGAGCTTCCGTTTTACAAACCAGCCGACGACACGCCCGAAATGCGCTACCTGCACGAGCGCCGCAAGGCGCTGGGTGGTTACCTGCCGCACCGCCGCGTCAAGGCCGACGAGCAGTTCACCGTGCCCGCGCTTGAGACCTTCAAGTCGGTGATGGAGCCGACACCCGAAGGCCGCGAAATCTCGACCACGCAAGCCTATGTGCGCTTTTTGACGCAGCTGCTGCGCGACCAGGCGCTGGGCCCGCGCGTGGTACCGATTCTGGTCGACGAAGCCCGCACCTTTGGCATGGAAGGCCTGTTCCGCCAGATCGGCATCTATAACCCCGAAGGCCAGAAGTACACCCCGGTCGATAAAGACCAGGTGATGTACTACAAGGAAGACAAGAAGGGCCAGATCCTGCAGGAGGGCATCAATGAGGCCGGCGGCATGAGCAGCTGGATCGCAGCGGCGACCTCGTACAGCACCAACAACCGGATCATGATCCCGTTCTACGTGTACTACTCGATGTTCGGCTTTCAGCGCATCGGCGACCTGGCCTGGGCGGCTGGCGACATGCAGGCGCGCGGTTTCCTGCTGGGCGGTACCTCGGGCCGCACCACGCTGAACGGCGAAGGCCTGCAGCACGAAGACGGCCACAGCCACATCATGGCCGGTACGATTCCGAATTGCATCAGCTACGACCCGACCTTTGCGCATGAAGTCGGCGTCATCCTGCACCACGGCCTCAAGCGCATGGTGGAAAAGCAGGACAACGTGTATTTCTACATCACGCTGCTCAATGAAAACTACCCGATGCCGGGCCTGACGGCGGGCACCGAAGAGCAGATCATCAAGGGTATGTACCTGTGCAAGGAAGGCGCCAAGCTGACGCCGCGTGTGCAGTTGCTGGGTTCCGGTACGATTTTGCGCGAGTCGATTGCGGCGCAGGAATTGCTCGAAAAAGAGTGGGGCGTTGCTGCCAACGTCTGGAGCTGCCCAAGCTTCAATGAGCTGGCCAGAGACGGCCAGGACACCGAGCGCTGGAACCTGCTGCACCCGACGGACACGCCGCGCGTATCTTTTGTCGGCCAGCAGCTGGAAAAGCACAATGGCCCGGTGGTCGCATCGACCGACTACATGAAAGCCTATGCCGAGCAGATTCGCTCCTTTATTCCCAAGGGCCGCACCTTCAAGGTGCTGGGCACCGACGGTTTTGGCCGCAGCGATTTCCGCAGCAAGCTGCGCGAGCATTTTGAGATCAACCGCCACTACATCGTGGTGGCGGCTTTGAAAGCCCTCAGCGAAGAAGGTACGGTTCCGGTCGCCAAGGTGGCCGAAGCTATCAAGAAGTACGGCATTCAAGCCGACAAGATCAATCCTCTCTACGCTTGAGGAGACTTTCAATATGGCAACAATCGATATTCAGGTTCCGGACATTGGCGATTTCGACGAAGTCACCGTCATCGAGCTGCTGGTCAAGCCGGGCGACAGCGTCAAGGCCGAGCAGTCACTGATCACGGTGGAGTCCGACAAGGCCTCCATGGAAATCCCGTCCAGCCACGCCGGCGTCGTCAAAGACCTCAAGATCAAGCTCGGCGACAAGGTCAAGCAGGGCTCGGTGGTGCTGACGCTGGAAGTGGCGGGTGAAGCTGCCGCTCCGGCGCCGGCGCCTACGCCTGCACCGGCTGCAGCGCCCGCCCCCAGGGCACCGGCGGCCGCGGCACCTGCTCCAACGGCTGCGCCGGCACCGGCCGCCGCCGCTTCCGGCCCGGTGGAAGTACGCGTGCCCGACATTGGCGACTTCAAGGATGTGTCGGTGATCGAGGTGCTGGTCAAGGTGGGTGACACCATCAAGGTCGAGCAGTCGCTGATCACGGTCGAGTCCGACAAGGCCTCGATGGAGATTCCATCGTCAGGTGCGGGTGTGCTCAAAGACCTCAAGGTCAAGCTCGGCGACGTGGTCAATATTGGCGATCTGCTGGCGCTGCTGGAGGGCGCTGCGGCACCCGCTGGCACCACTGCACCTGCATCAGCCGCACCGGCTCCGGTCGCCGCAGCTGCTGCGCCTGCTGTACCAGCTGCCGCTGCGCCCGCCGCCGCGCGGATTGCCGTGCCAGCGCACGAACCCACGGCGGCGCCCACCGGCAGCCTGCCCCACGCCTCGCCCTCGGTGCGCAAGTTTGCGCGCGAGCTCGGGGTGCCGCTGGCGGAGGTCAAGGGCGCTGGCCCCAAGGGCCGTATCACCCAGGACGATGTGCAGGCCTTCACCCGGTCCGTCATGGCCGGTGACACGCGCACCCAGGCGCAGGCCGCCAAGGCGCCGGCAGCATCGGGCGGTGGCGCCGGTCTTGACTTGCTGCCATGGCCCAAGGTCGATTTCACCAAGTTTGGCCCGGTCGAGCGCAAGGACATGTCCCGCATCAAGAAGATCAGCGGCGCCAACCTGCACCGCAACTGGGTGATGATTCCGCATGTCTGCAACCATGACGATGCCGACATCACCGAGCTGGAAGCCTTCCGCGTCCAGATGAACAAGGAAAACGAGAAGGCCGGCATCAAGATCACCATGCTGGCGTTCTTGATCAAGGCTTCGGTGGCTGCGCTCAAGAAGTTTCCCGAGTTCAACGCGTCGCTCGACGGTGACCAGCTGGTGCTCAAGCAGTACTACAACGTGGCCTTTGCGGCCGACACGCCCAATGGCTTGGTCGTGCCCGTCATCAAGGATGCCGACAAAAAAGGCATTGTGCAGATTTCGCAGGAAATGGGCGAGCTGGCCAAGAAGGCGCGTGACGGCAAACTGAGCCCGGCCGACATGCAGGGCGCCTGCTTCACGATTTCGTCGCTGGGTGGTATTGGCGGGCGCTATTTCACGCCCATCATCAACGCGCCCGAAGTCGCCATTCTGGGCGTATGCAAAAGCCGTGTCGAACCGGTATGGGACGGCAAGGCCTTCCAGCCGCGCCTGATGCAGCCGATGTCGCTGAGCTGGGACCACCGCGTGATCGATGGGGCTTCGGCAGCGCGCTTCAACGCGTATCTGGGCCAGATTCTGGGTGACTTCCGCCGCGTATTACTGTGACCCCCACGCTTTTCACTTCGTGTGCCTCCGGCGTTGCGCTGCCCTCCGTTTTTTATGTCGCGGGGTTGGCACTATGACCACGCTGGTAGTAGTCAAAAAAGCCGGCCATGTGGCGATTGCCGCTGACACCTTGGTCACTTTCGGCGACACCAGCCTGAGTCACCGCTTTGAAGCCAACAGCAAGATCTTCAAGGTCGATACGCCGCAAGGCATCAGTTATGTCGGCATGGCCGGCACGGTGGCGCACTTTCCGGCGCTGCGCAAGGCCATGACGGCCTTGCCCAAGGACCAGCTCAAGCTGGGCAGCCGTGATGAGGTGTTTGACACCTTCATCCGGCTGCACCCGATGCTGAAGGAAACGTTTTTCCTGCAGACCAAGGAAGACGACAACGACCCCTACGAGTCGAGCCAGTTCACGGTCGTCATTGCCAACGCCAGCGGCATTTACGGCCTGTACAGCTACCGTGAAGTCTTTGAGTTCAACGAGTTCTGGGGCATTGGTTCGGGCCGCAGTTTCGCGCTCGGCGCCATGTATGCGACCTGGGACAAGGCCAAAACCGCCCGCGAAGTCGCGGTGGCGGGCATGAGCGCTGGCTGCGAGTTTGACAAAAACTCCGCTGGCCCGCTTGAAATATTCACCCTCAAATTGAAAGCCACCAAATGAGTGCCTCCCCCAACAACGCAGCCAGCCTGATCGATATCAAGGTGCCGGACATTGGCGATTTTGACGAAGTGACCGTGATCGAACTGCTGGTCAAGCCGGGCGACACCATCCAGGCCGACCAGAGCCTGATTACCGTCGAGAGCGACAAGGCGTCGATGGAAATTCCGTCATCGCACGGCGGCGTGGTGAAGGAAGTCAAGGTCAAGCTCGGCGACAAGGTCAAGCAAGGCACCGTCGTTTTGTCGCTGGCGGCGGCTGGCGGCGCACCTGCAGCCCCGGTTTCAGAGCCAAAAACGCCTCCAGCCCAGGTAGAACAGGCGCAACATGCTATTAATAACGTAGCAAGCAAGGCACCTGCGGCGGCCACTTTCAGCGGCTCGGCCGACCTCGACTGCGACGTGCTGGTGCTGGGCGCTGGCCCTGGCGGTTATTCGGCCGCCTTTCGCGCCGCCGACCTGGGGCTCAGAGTCGTTCTGGTCGAACGCTACGCCACCTTGGGCGGCGTCTGCCTGAACGTCGGCTGCATCCCGTCCAAGGCGCTGCTGCATGTGGCTGCCGTGATGGACGAGGTCAAGCATTTTGAAAGCCTGGGCGTGAGCTTTGCCGAGCCGGTGCTGGACATCAACAAGCTGCGCACCCACAAGGAAAAAGTCGTCGGCAAGCTGACCGGCGGCCTGGCCGCCATGGCCAAGATGCGCAAGGTCACCGTGGTGCGCGGCCTCGGCCAGTTTGTCGGCGCGCATCACCTGCAGGTCGAAGAAACCACGGGCGCCGCCCAGGAGAAATCGGGCAAAAAGCAGACCATTGCCTTCAAGAACTGCATCATTGCCGCCGGCTCGCAGGCGGTGCGCCTGCCTTTCATGCCCGAAGACCCGCGCGTGGTGGATTCGACCGGCGCGCTGAACCTGAAAGAAGTGCCCAAACGCATGCTGATTCTGGGCGGCGGCATCATTGGCCTGGAAATGGGCACGGTCTACAGCACGCTGGGCGCGCGCCTCGATGTGGTCGAAATGCTGGACGGCCTGATGCAAGGCGCCGACCGCGACCTGGTCAAGGTCTGGCAAAAAATGAACGCGCCGCGTTTTGACAACATCATGCTCAAGACCAAAACGGTCGGTGCCAAAGCCACGCCAGCCGGTATTGAGGTGACGTTTGAAGCGGCGGAGGCGGGCGGCACCGCGCCGGCACCGCAAACCTACGACCTGGTGCTGCAAGCCGTGGGCCGCACGCCCAATGGCAAAAAACTGGCGGCAGACAAAGCCGGCATCAGCGTGACCGACCGCGGCTTCATTCCGGTCGATATCCAGATGCGAACCAACGTTCCGCACATTTTCGCCATTGGCGACATCGTCGGCCAGCCCATGCTGGCGCATAAGGCGGTGCATGAGGCCCATGTGGCGGCCGAGGTGATTGCCGGTGAACTGCAGGGCAACAAGGAGTTGGCCAGCGCCGCCTTCAACGCCCGTGTGATTCCAAGCGTCGCCTACACCGACCCCGAGGTGGCGTGGGTGGGTTTGACCGAAGACCAGGCCAAGGCGCAGGGCATCAAGGTCAAAAAAGGCCTGTTCCCCTGGACGGCCTCAGGCCGCGCCATTGCCAACGGCCGCGACGAGGGCTTCACCAAGCTGCTGTTTGACGACAGCCCCGAGGCGCATGGCCACGGCAAGATCCTGGGCGGCGGCATGGTTGGAACCCATGCCGGCGACATGATTGGCGAGATTGCGCTGGCGATTGAGATGGGCGCCGACGCGGTGGACATCGGCAAAACCATTCACCCGCACCCGACGCTGGGCGAGAGCATCGGCATGGCGGCCGAAGTGGCGCACGGCAGCTGCACGGACTTGCCACCTGCTCGGAAGTAAAACCCCATCCAGATTCCCCAAAAAGCCTGGACCCGCAACGGTCCGGGCTTTTTGCTGTGTGGGCGGGAATGTTCGTAGGCGTGACCGTTGGTTTCGTGGGGCAACCGGGCACAATCGTGAATACCATAAAGCGAACAGCCCTTAGTAGTCCACTTCGGAAGTTCGCACACGTATTGTTCATGCTGCGAGCTTCAGAGGGTGGTTTTCGGCATAGCGTGAGCGCATGCGCGCCATCAGGGCGTTCAGATCGGCGCGGGTGAATTTCCACTCGAAGGGATGGGCGA
>NZ_JANOAL010000331.1:0-3281 GCF_031411155.1 Polaromonas sp.
CGGTCAAAAAAGCTTTGCCCGCCCGACACCTTGTACGGGATGCTGGCGCGCCGAAACGCCTTCTCAAACGGCTTGGCCATGTGGTTGGCGCGGTACAGCACGCAAAAGTCCTTCCACTCGCGGTACTGGCCGCCCTCGGCCTGCAGGCTGCCCTCGGCGCGCAGGCTCTGGATGCGCGCCACCACGCGCTCGGCCTCATGCTCCTCGCTGTCGCAGTCGACCACGCGCACCGGCTCGCCCTCGCCCAGCTCGCTGAACAGGGTTTTCGGAAACAGCTTGGGGTTAGGCCCAATCACGTTGTTGGCGGCGCGCAAGATCGCGCTGGTGGAGCGGTAGTTCTGCTCCAGCTTCACCACTTTCAGATTCGGGTAGTCCTGCGGCAGGCGCTTCAGGTTGTCCAGCGTGGCACCGCGCCAGCCGTAAATCGACTGGTCATCATCGCCCACGGCGGTAAAGCGGCCGCGCGCGCCGACCAGCAGTTTCAGCACCTCGTACTGGGTGGCGTTGGTGTCCTGGTATTCATCGACCAGCACATGGCCCAGCGACTGTTGCCACTTGCTGCGCACGGCCTCGTGTTCCTGCAGCAGTTTCAGCGGCAGGCCGATCAGGTCGTCAAAGTCTACGCTCTGGTAGGCGCTCAGGCGCTCTTCATAGCGCGCCATGATGCCGGCAATGACACGTTCCTCGTCGCCGCTGGCCTGCGCCTCGGCCTGGGCCGCGTTGAGGCCCCGGTTTTTCCAGGCGCTGATGGTCCACTGCCACTGCCGCGCCGTCGCCGCATCGCTGCTGCCGCCCGCGTCTTTCAAAATGCTGGTCACATCGTCGCTGTCCAGGATCGAAAACTGCGGCTTCAGGCCCAGCGCTTGCCCGTCTTGCCGCAGCATGCGCACGCCCAGCGCATGAAAGGTGCAGACCAGCACCCCCCTGGCTTCCTTGCCAATCAGGCTCTTGGCGCGCTCGCGCATCTCGGCGGCGGCCTTGTTGGTGAAGGTGATGGCGGCAATCTGCTCGGCTTTGAGCCCCGACTGGATCAGCCGGCCAATCTTGTGCGTGATCACCCGCGTCTTGCCGGAACCGGCACCGGCCAGCACCAGGCAGGGGCCGTGCAGGTAGTTGACGGCTTCCTGCTGGGCGAGATTCAAACCATCGGACATTTAGGGGGCTCGGGTCGGGGAAAATGCGGTGAGAAGGGCGAGCCAGCAAGCTGGCGTTGAAGAGGATGCGATGCAGATGCGCTAAGGCAAGCCGGGAATCATACCGGTCTGGCTTTTTTGCCGCGGTGCAAGGTCGTTCACGGTAGACTGAAGCATATTTGACTTGATAACATCTAATATGCATAATTTGAGGCGTGACAGCGTATGCCGCCTCTCTTTTTGCCAAATTCGACATCCTCCAGGCCTACAACCTGTGGTGGCAGGGGCCAGACCAGGCCTTTGCCGGATTGCCCGAATTTCGGCGCGATGTGTTTGACGAGCTCTATTCAGATGTCAAACAGCTGCCGCAAATGGTCTCGGTCACCGGGCCGCGCCGCGTTGGCAAAAGCACCTTGCTGCAGCAGTGCATCCAGCAACTCATCAAAGACGCGCCCGATCCTCAGGCCCAGGCAAACCGGATTGTGTATTTTTCAATGCAGGACCCGGGGCTAGAGATTCCGGGCTTCAACCAGGACAAGTTCTTCAATGAGCTGGTCGCCACGGCCGTTGAAGCCGCCAAAGAGGGTGTGACCTATTTATTTCTCGACGAGATTCAGCGTTTTCCGCGCTGGGAGCTGTACCTCAAGAAGTTTTACGACCTGAAGACACCGGTGCGCTTTGTGGTGTCGGGTTCGGCCAGTGCGCCTATCTTCAAGAAGTCGCGTGAGAGTCTGCTGGGCAGGATTAAAGACTTTCATGTGCTGCCGTTTAGTTTTCGGGAGTGGAACGAGATAACGAGCCCGAACTCTTTTGCAATTCACATTGAAATGGGGTCAATTGAAATTGGCGGGGATGCAAAGCCAATCATTGCGGAGCATCGGCTCACAGGCAAGCGGCTTCAGCAACTTGACACTACAAGATTGATTGAAGAATTGGGCGGATACGCGGGCCAGAAGGTGGGGAAAAAAGTAGAGCTATTCTTTTTTGAAGGTGGCTTCCCCGAAGTCTGGAATCTCCCCACCCTGCTCGCCAAGCAGGAATACCTCTACCAAAACCAGGTCGAGCGGGTAATCTTTGAAGACCTGCTGGTCGCGGCCGAATTCCGCAAACCCGAGATGCTGCGCCGCTTTTATCTCGGCCTGCTGAAGGACCCGGGTCGTGAATCCAACCTGTCCCAAATCAGCAGTGAAATTGGACTGGCGCGCAGCACCATCGAAACCTACTTCCCCTTGCTTGAGGCGACGGACCTGGTCTGGCGGCTGCACAAACACACCAGCACCAAGTCCACGCCCAAGGCGGGTAACTTCAAGACCTATCTGGTTGACCTGGCGGTGCGCAACGCCGTGATGAAACTGAGCCAGGAGCAAATGGTGGCCGACCCCACGCTGATGGGTGCCTATGCAGAAAACGTGGTGGCCAACCACCTGCGGCGCTGGCCGGGGTTGGTCGAACTGGGCTACTGGCGGCGCAACAATGACGAAATCGACTTCATCGTTGATTTGGGCTCCACCCGTATCGGGCTGGAAGTCAAATACCGCAACGAGGTGCAAGACAAGGACGTGCTCAAGGCTGCCCGCTTGTCGCTGGCCCATGGCTGTGAGGCCTGCATCATGGTGACGAAAGAGCCCATGGCCGCTGACAATATCGAAAAGCTGAAAGCCCAGTCGCCGTTGCCGCTGGCGGTGGTGCCGCTCGCCGCCTTCCTGATGCTTTTTTAGTCAAACTCCCTGCCTACATCCCGTCCCGTCCCGCCGTGCTGTCCATCCTCCTGATTACCTTTCCCTTCTTTGCCTTGGTGCTGTGCGGCTACGTGGCCGCGCGGCGGCGCATGCTGGCGCTGGACGCGATTTCGGGGCTCAACGGCTTTGTGCTGTATTTCGCGCTGCCCTGCATGCTCTACCGGTTTGGTGCCGGCACGCCAATTGCGCAGCTGCTCGATGTCAGCCTGGTGGCGCTGTACCTGCTGTGCGCGCTGCTGATGGTGGCGCTCACGGTGGCGCTGTCGCGCAAGGGCCTGGCGGGACGGCCCATGAGCTGGAACGACGCGGCTTTCGGGGCGCTGGTGGCGGCGTTTCCCAACACCGGCTTCATGGGCGTGCCGCTGCTGGTGGCCCTGCTGGGCGCGCCTGCGGCCGGCCCGACCATCGT
>NZ_JANOAL010000332.1:0-3768 GCF_031411155.1 Polaromonas sp.
CGCGCCAGCGCATCGGGAAAGCCGTGCTGCCAGCCGGTGACGGTGGTGTTGTCGTAGCAGCTGTCCGTCATGTCCCAGCCCAGCACCACGTCGCAAAAGCCAAAGCCGCCCGCCGGGTAGGGTTCGGCGGCACCGAGAAACTTGTCAATGTGCAGGACCTTGCCGCGCAAAACGCCGTCGATGTCGCTGACCGCCACCTTGACCTTGGCGGCGCCCGATTTTTTGAGCGCCTCCAGGGCGGGATGGGTTTTGCCGGTTGCCTTGCGGGTCATGCTGCGCTCCTTGTTGAATCGGGGCCTGTCGCTGCCACTGCCAGGCTACAGCCTAACCGCAAACTTCCCCGGGCGTGGCCGGAGCCTGTCATTCGCTATGCGGCGAGCCCGGTCCGACAAAACGCACCGCCACCCGCGTGCCCGGTGACTGCGGGTGACCCGGCAGGTCGGCGTTTTCAATCGTGATGCTGGCATCGTGCTGGCTGGCAATTTCCTGCACGATCGCCAGCCCCAGGCCCGAGCCGTCGACATTGGTGCCCAATGCCCGGTAAAAGGGCTGGAACACCAGTTCGCGTTCGGACTCGGGAATGCCGGGCCCCGAGTCCTCCACCAACAGCAGCAGCACGCCGCTGAAGCGGTCGGTCAGCAGCCGCACCGTGACCTGGCCTTTTTCGGGCGTGTAGTTGATGGCGTTGTCGAGCAGGTTGCGCACCAACTCCTTGAGCAGCGTCGGGTTGCCTTCGAGCTGGCTCGGCGACTCGCCGGCGGCCGGGCCGTCGTAGCCCAGGTCAATCTTCTTTTCCAGCGCGCGCGGCACCGAGTCGGCCATGACCTCCGAGACGATGTGCACCATGTCCACGCGCTGCTTGGCCAGCGCGCGGCCGGTGGTTTCGGCGCGCGCCAGCGCCAGCAGCTGATTCACGGTGTGGGTGGCGCGTATGCTGGCGCGGCCTATGTGCTTGAGCGACTTTTTCAGCTCGTCGGCATCGGTCTCGCGCTGCGCCAGGTCGGCCTGCATGCGCAGCCCGGCCAGCGGCGTCTTGAGCTGGTGCGCCGCGTCGGCCAGAAAGCGTTTTTGCGTGGTCAGCGAGACCTTGAGCCGGCCCAGCAGGTCGTTGATGGATGACACCAGCGGCGCGACTTCTTCGGGTACGGCGGTGTCGTCGAGCGGGCTCATGTCGTCGGACTTGCGGGCGCGGATGCGCTTTTCGAGCTGCGCCAGCGGCTTGATGCCGCGCACCAGCGCCAGCCACACCAGCAGCACCGCCAGCGGCAGGGTGACGAACTGCGGCACCATGGTGCCCTTGACGATTTCGGTGGCCAGGGTCTTGCGCTTTTCCAGGGTTTCGGCGACCTGCACCAAGACCGTCTGGCCGCTGCTGCCCTTCACTTCGACCTTGATCCAGGTGTAGGCCACGCGCACCTCTTCGCCCAGAATCCGGTCCTCGCGCAGCCGCACTTCGCCCTCGGCGGCCTTGTCGTCGTCGGGCGGCAGCGGCAAGTCGTGTTCGCCGCTCAGGTATTCGCCATGCGTGCCCAGCACCTGGTAGTACACCAGGTCGGTGTCATCGGCGCGCAAGATCTCGCGCGCCGGCCCGGTCAGGTTGAACTGCACCTGGTTGTTCTTGACCGCCACCAGCTTGGCCAGCGCCTGCACGTTGTATTCGAGCGCCCGGTCAAACGGCTTGCCGGCAATGTTCTGCGCCACCAGCCAGGTCAGCGCCATGCTGATCGGCCACAGCAGCAGCAGCGGCGTGAGCATCCAGTCGAGGATCTCGCCAAACAGGCTGCGCCGCTCGCGCTGGAAGAGTCTTAAAGCCAAATAAGCCCCCACGCTCCCCACTGCGTGTGGTTCGCTGCCCCCCGGGGGGGGGCTGCGCCTGCGGCCCGGCGAAGCCGGTTCCGCGGCCCTGGCTGGGGGATACGGGGGAGGCCCTGATTCACCGTTGCTGTTGACATGCTAACCAGGGATTTTTTCCAGGCAATAGCCTAGACCCCTTACCGTCGCAATCCTTATCGGTCCCTTTTCAATCTTCTTGCGCAGGCGGTGGATGTAGACCTCGATCGCGTTGTTGCTGACCTCTTCGCCCCATTCGCACAGGCGCTCGACCAGCTGGTCCTTGCTGACCAGGCGGCCGGCGCGCTGCAGCAGCACTTCGAGCAGGCCCAGCTCGCGTGCCGACAGCTCGACCATCTGGCCGTCTATGGTCGCCACGCGGCCGGCCTGGTCGTACACCAGCGGACCGTGCTTGATGGTGCTGCTGGCGCCGCCCATGCCGCGCCGCGTCAGCGCGCGCACCCGCGCTTCGAGCTCCTGCAGTGAAAACGGTTTCGCCATGTAGTCGTCGGCGCCGTAGTCCAGGCCCTTGACGCGCTCCTCCACGCTGTCGGCCGCCGTCAGGATCAGCACCGGCAGGGTGGAGCCGCGCGCGCGCAGGCGTTTGAGCACCTCCAGGCCATGCATGCGCGGCAGGCCCAGGTCCAGGATCAGCAGGTCGAACTCGGTGTTGGTCATCAGCGCGGCATCGGCCTCACTGCCGCTGGCCACATGGTCGGCGGCAGCGCCCGAGGCGCGCAGGGTACGCAGCAGGCCGTCGGCCAGCACCTGGTCGTCTTCGGCAATCAAAATACGCATGGCGGTCTCCTGATCGGCCCGTGGCAAACGCGCAGGCCGGTTTTTGCTTGTTACGCAAATTCTAGGCTTTTGCGGCTGTGGGCTGGCGAAGCGATGAGGCGTACGGGCTAGGCGCCGTAGGCTTCCAGCCCCAGCGCCACCACCGTGGCCACGTCCTGCCCCACGGCCTGCCGGAATTCGTGCTCGGCCTGCGCCACGGCCTGGCGGAAGGCCTGCAGCCAGAGCAGGCCCGATTGCGTGAACACCACCCGGCGCGCACGCCCGTCGTGCGGGTCGGGCTGGCGCGTGACCAGGCCCCAAGCTTCGCACTGATTCACCAGCTCGCCCATGGCCTGCTTGCTCATGCCGGCGCTGGCCGCCAGGTCGGTCAGGCGCGAGCCGCCCAGCGCCAGATGCCGCGTGATGTGGATGTGCGCCGCCCCGACCTGGTCACGCGCCGCCAGATTCGACAGCGCCAGCGGCACCAGCGCATCGCGTGCCATCAGCCACAGCACGCGTTCGTCAAAGCGGCGCAGGGCCTGGCCCAGCAGGCGGCCCAGGTGCGTCAGGCGCCAGCCGGGCTCGGGCGCGGCGGGTGGCGCAAGGTCGTCAGTCGGGGGTGGCAGGGCCATGGCCCCATGTTAGCCTAATTGGTCAGGCAAACTGACTAAAAACAGGGTTTACTTATTTCAACCACGCCCATAAAGTACTGGTCATGCATCCAGCCTGTTCTTAAAAGCAGGCGCCAGCATCACCGTAAAACTTTTCACATCATTGATTTTCAAGGAGATTTTCATGGACCTGCCGAACAAACCCGCCGCTGCCCCGAGCGCCGCCCTGAACACCGAAAAAGCCAAGGCGCTTGCCGCCGCGCTGGCCCAGATCGAAAAGCAGTTTGGCAAGGGCACCATCATGAAGCTGGGCGCCGGCGAGGTGATCGAGGACATCCAGGTGGTGTCCACCGGTTCGCTGGGCCTGGACATTGCCCTCGGCGTGGGCGGCTTGCCGCGCGGTCGCGTGGTTGAAATCTACGGCCCCGAGTCATCGGGCAAAACCACCTTGACGCTGCAGGTGATTGCCGAAATGCAAAAGCTGGGCGGCACCTGCGCCTTTGTCGATGCCGAGCACGCGCTCGACATCCAGTACGCGCAAAAACTCGGC
>NZ_JANOAL010000333.1:0-53504 GCF_031411155.1 Polaromonas sp.
CGTGGGGGCATTATTTCAACGCCTTGAAGCGCATGCGCTTGGGCTTGGCGCCCTCTTCGCCGAGGCGCTTCTTCTTGTCGGCTTCGTACTCCTGGTAGTTGCCGTCAAAAAAGGTCCACTGGCTGTCGCCTTCGGCCGCCAGGATGTGGGTGGCGATGCGGTCAAGAAACCAGCGGTCGTGGCTGATGACCATGATGGAGCCGGCAAATTCGAGCAGCGCGTCTTCGAGGGCGCGCAGGGTTTCCACGTCCAGGTCGTTGGACGGTTCATCGAGCATCAGCACATTGCCACCGGCAATCAGGGTTTTGGCCAGGTGCAGGCGTCCGCGCTCACCGCCCGACAGCGTGCCCACGCGCTTTTGCTGGTCGGCGCCGTTGAAGTTGAAGCGGCCGGCGTAGGCGCGGCTGGGCATCTGGAACTTGCCGACGTTCAGCATATCGAGACCGCCCGAGATGTCTTCCCAGACGGTTTTTTCGTTGGCCAGGTCGTCGCGATTCTGGTCCACAAACGCCATCCTGGCGGTGGAACCAATCACCACCTCACCGCTGTCCGGTTTTTCCTTGCCGGCAATCAGCTTGAACAGGGTGGACTTGCCGGCGCCGTTGGGGCCGATGATGCCGACGATGGCGCCGGCCGGAATGCTAAAGCTCAGGTTGTCGATCAGCAGGCGGTCGCCAAACGATTTGCTGACGTTCTTGAACTCGATCACCTGGCTGCCCAGGCGCTCGGCCACCGGAAAGAAAAACTCGTTGGTCTCCACGCGCTTCTGGTATTCAAAAACGCTCAGCTCTTCAAAGCGCGCAATACGCGATTTGCTCTTGGCCTGGCGCGCCTTGGGGTTCTGGCGAATCCATTCCAGCTCTTTCTTCAAGGCTTTGGAGCGGGCTTCCTCGCCCTTTTGCTCGGCCAGCAGGCGCTCGCCTTTTTGTTCCAGCCAGGTGCTGTAGTTGCCCTTCCAGGGGATGCCCTGGCCGCGGTCCAGTTCCAGAATCCATTCGGCGGCGTTGTCAAGGAAATAGCGGTCGTGGGTAATGGCCACGACGGTGCCGGGAAAGCGCTGCAAAAACTGCTCCAGCCAGTCGACCGATTCCGCGTCCAGGTGGTTGGTAGGCTCGTCGAGCAGCAGCATGTCGGGTTTGGACAGCAACAGGCTGCACAGGGCCACGCGGCGCTTCTCGCCACCCGACAACACGCCGACCTGCGCATCCCAGGGCGGCAGGCGCAGCGCGTCGGCGGCGATCTCCAGCTGGTGCTCGGAATCCGTGCCAGAGGTCGCGATGATGGCTTCGAGACGGGCCTGCTCGGCGGCCAGCGCGTCAAAGTCGGCATCCGGCTCGCCGTAGGCGGTGTACACCGCTTCGAGTTGGGCCTTGGCGGCAAATGCCGCGCCCATGCCGGCCTCGACACTTTCGCGCACGGTGTGGCCGGGGTCAAGCCTGGGTTCCTGCGGCAGATAGCCAATGTTCAGGCCCGGCATGGGCGTGGCTTCGCCCTCGATTTCCTTGTCGAGCCCGGCCATGATCTTGAGCAGGGTGGACTTGCCGGAGCCGTTGACACCCAGCACGCCGATCTTGGCGCCGGGGAAAAAACTGAGCGACACGTCCTTGAGAATTTGACGCTTGGGCGGCACGATTTTGCCGACCCGGTTCATGGTGAAAACGTATTGAGCCATCTGGATTAACTTCTAAAAAGGGATAAGAAAAACGGAAACTGGCGCCGCTCATCAGCGGGGTATTTTTGGCGGCCATGGCAGGATTATCGTTCCGTGCGACAATACGCGGGTTGCTGGCTCCAGTTGCCTTCAACATTTGGGCACATCTCGGGTAGTACGTTCTGTAGTTACTTACGATGTTTTTTAGCCCGACTTCTGATCCCATCTGCCTTTGACTGGCGGGACGCTTCGCAAAAAAGCTCCCAACAGGCCGATCTTTAGCGCCCCAGCGGCGCAACACCATGACCTTTGAAAATCTGAATTTGGCCCCGGCCATTCTTAAAGCCGTGCTTGAGCAGGGCTATGACACCCCCACGCCGATCCAGGCGCAAGCCATTCCTGCCGTGCTGGCAGGCGGCGATCTGCTGGGCGGCGCCCAGACCGGCACCGGCAAAACCGCCGCTTTTGTGCTGCCCATGCTGCAGCGCCTGAGCACCGAGCCGCGCCTGACGAATCGCCGCGGCGTCAATGCTGTGCGCGCCCTCATCATGACGCCGACGCGCGAACTCGCCGCGCAGGTGGAAGAAAGCGTGCGCACCTACGGCAAATACCTGGACCTGACCTCGATGGTGATGTTTGGCGGTGTCGGCATGGGCGCGCAAATTGAAAAACTGCGCCGCGGCGTCGACATTCTGGTGGCCACGCCCGGCCGCCTGCTTGACCACGCCGGCCAGGGCACACTGGACCTGGGCCAGGTGCAGATTCTGGTGCTCGACGAAGCCGACCGCATGCTGGACATGGGTTTCATCCACGACATTAAAAAAGTGCTGGCGCTGGTGCCCAGGCAGAAGCAGTCGCTGCTGTTCAGCGCCACCTTCAGCGACGAGATTCGCGAACTGGCCAACGGTTTGCTCAAGAACCCGGAATCGATCCAGGTCACGCCGCGCAACACCACGGTGCAGCGCATCACGCAGACCATTCACCCGGTCAGCCGCAGCAAGAAAAAAGCGCTGCTGACGCACATCATCAACGAGCACAACTGGAGCCAGGTGCTGGTGTTCACCCGCACCAAGTTCGGCGCCAACAATGTGGCCGAGCACCTGACCAAAAACGGCATTGAAGCCATGGCGCTGCACG
Source organism: Polaromonas sp. (assembly GCF_031411155.1). Taxonomy (GTDB): domain Bacteria; phylum Pseudomonadota; class Gammaproteobacteria; order Burkholderiales; family Burkholderiaceae_C; genus Polaromonas. The sequence goes on from NZ_JANOAL010000333.1 coordinate 2,789, forward strand.
GCAACAAGAGCCAGACCGCCCGCACCCAGGCGCTGCAAGGTTTTAAAGACGGCACGATTCGCGCGCTGGTGGCCACCGACATTGCCGCCCGCGGCATTGACATCGACGAGCTGCCGCACGTGGTGAACTACGAAATCCCGAACGTCAGCGAAGACTATGTGCACCGCATCGGCCGTACTGGCCGCGCCGGTAACAGCGGCGAAGCCGTCAGCCTGGTCTGCCTGGACGAGGAAGGCTTCATGCAGGACATCGAGCGCTTCACCAAGCAGAACATTGAAAAAGTGGTGGTGCCCGGCTTTGAAGCCGAGCCCGGCGAAAAAGCCGAACCACTGGCCATGGGCCGCCAGACCATCTGGGGCGGCCTGGGCAAGCCGCCTAGCCGCGACGTGATGCAGGCCGCCGCCAAGGCAGCCCGTAGCGAAATGATGACGCGCATCCGCGACACCAAGGGCGCCCAGCCTGCACGTGGCGCCAACGGTGGCGGTAATGGTGGCAATGGCGGTGGCCGTGGCCGCGCCCCTGCTGGTGGTGGCAACAGTGGTGGCGGCGGCGGAAGAGGCCCCCGCACACCGAATCCGGGCCAGCCGCGGCAAAACTCGGGCTATGGCGGCCAGCCTTCGGGCCAGCCCCGCAATGCCCAGGCGCAGGCACCGCGCCTGCGTGACGAGCAGCCCCGCGCGCCGCGCAACGATTCACGAGGCGAACCCCGCAATGACTTCGACAACCAGCAGCCCGCCAGCCACGCCTCGTCCGGTTTCCCGTCCTCTGGTCAGCCCACCGGCAACCGCAACAACTTCCGGGGTCCACGCTCCGGCGGCGGCTCGGGTGGCGCTGGTGGCCGGGGCAACGGGCCTCGTCGGTCGGGCGGTTCTGGCCCGTTTACTGGCCGATAAGCAGTATTCGGCGGTTCACTGCGTGGGCCGCCGCGCACCGTTTGCGGCACAAGATGCGCCACAGCCGAAACTGGTAGCGCACATCACCGACTCGTTCAGCGACTTTGTCGCGCCGCGCGTTGACGACGTTTTCATCGCGCTCGGCACCACCATCAAGGTAGCGGGCAGCCGCGAGGCTTTCCGGGCGGTCGATTTTGACGCCGTGCTGGCCGTGGCCCGCGCCGGCCTGGCCGCTGGCGCAATCCGCCTGGCCGTGGTCAGCGCCATGGGCGCGAGCAGCCAGTCGCCGGTGTTTTACAACCGCGTCAAGGGCGAGATGGAAGCCGCCGTGTCGGCGCTTGGCTTTGACACGGTGGTGATCGTTCGCCCTTCCCTGCTGGCGGGCGATCGGGACTCGCTCAGTCAGGCACAGCGGCTGGGCGAAAAGCTGGCCTTGGGCGCCGCCCGATGGCTCAACCCGCTGCTTCCGGCCGACTACCGCAGCGTGGACGCCAACCAGGTGGCGGGCGCCATGGTGAGCACCCTGCAGACGGCCGGTGCCGGTCCGCATGTGCTGCTGTCGGGCGCGCTGCGCCGTCACCCCACAATTTAGGAAAATAATAGCTGCAGCCCAGGTGGAACGTGCACATGCAGCTACTATTTTTATAGCACACCAAAACCTTCCGGACGCATCCGCTAGCGCCCGGACAAAAGCACAGTGCGCTGGTACCATCCGGCCATGAACGCTCCAACCTCCTCCAACATTTCCTTCGGGCTCGCAGGCCGGGTCTGCCTCGTCACCGGCGCTGCCCAGGGCATTGGCGAAGCCTGCATTCGCCGCTTTGCGCGCGAAGCGGCCCAGCTCGTCATTGCCGATATTGACGATGCCCGGGGCGCCGCTTTGGCCGCAGAACTGGGCGGCCTGTATGTGCATTGCGACGTCGGCGACAAGGCCCAGGTCGATGCGCTGGTCACCCAAACCATGGCAGCCCATGGCCGCATTGATGTGCTGGTCAACAACGCCGGCATCTTCAAGGCCGCTGATTTTCTGGAGGTGACAGAAGCCGACTTCGACGCGGTGCTGCGCATCAACCTCAAGGGCGCCTTTCTGGTGGGCCAGGCGGTGGCGCGCGAAATGGCCAAAGCCGAGGCAAGACCAGGCATAGGCGGGTCCGCCTCGCGCGGCAGCATCATCAACATGAGCTCGGTCAACGGCGTGCTCGCCATTCCGACCATTGCCAGCTACAACGTCAGCAAGGGCGGCATTAACCAGCTCACGCGCGTGATGGCGCTGGCCCTCGCCGACAAGGGCATACGCGTCAACGCCGTGGCACCCGGCACCATCGCCACCGAACTCGCCGCCAAAGCCGTGCTGACCAGCGAAGAAGCCAAGGCCCGCATCATGAGCCGTACCCCGATGAAACGCCTGGGCCAGCCGTCCGAAATCGCAGACGTGGTGGCCTGGCTGGTCAGTGATGCAGCCAGTTACGTGACGGGTGAGATCGTTGTGGTGGACGGGGGCCGCATGACGCTGAATTACACCGTGCCGGTCTGACAGCGGGCCGCTCTGATGGCGGTAGGCCTCGGGCAGCATACGTGGTTGCCAGCCAGATTTGCTATTAAAAACGTAGCTGCTTACTCAGACAATTCCGAGGCTGGCGAGCAAAATGGCTAAATGTTGGCCAATCTCGGCCTCAATACTGCGCAAATGGACTCACGACGCGTTCTGGGTTACGGCGATGGCGGGGACGCGGCGCAAGCGGTCCTTCAGTACTCGAGTCCATCCAGAGCATCCAATGGGCTGGCAGTGCCTCCTGCTGCGACTTTGAGCACATGGGTGTAAATCATGGTGGTGCTCACGTCACTGTGGCCCAGCAGTTCCTGCACGGTTCGGATGTTGGTACCTGATTGCAGCAAATGTGTTGCAAACGAATGGCGCCGTGTGTGGACTGACACCGGTTTACAGACTCCCGCCATTGCTACTGCCTTCTTCAACGCACGTTGCACGCGATCTTCGTGTAAATGATGGCGCCGCTCGACGCCGCTGCGCGGGTCAACAGAAAGCATGGGGGAAGGAAACATCCAAAACCAAGCCCAACTGCAGCCAACCTTAGGATATTTTTGCTCCAACGCGTGCGGTGTTTCCACGCCGCCTCGCAGGGCTTGTTTATCTGCTTCCCACTGACGACGTGCCGCGAGTACTGCATCCGTAGCGCGGGAGCCAAGGAACGCGGCAACATCACTACCCGGTCTTTACCGCCCTTGAAGCATGACGATCCGGCGAGCTTTGTGATGCCGACTTGAACCGCCAGCATCCAAACAGCCGTCACCAGGAAAAGAAACCAACTTTCCATCCACGCATGCGACGAGATTGATCGACCATCATGGCCAAACGGGTTCAGCTTCGTGCCCCAAGCGGTCCTGCGGCGTCATGACCTCGCTGCTGGAAAGCCGCCATCCCGGTTTGCACGAGGCGGTCGTCCAGTTCTCACCGCAGCGGAGATACCAATGGTTGACTCCGCCAGTGAAATAAGAAATACTTCGCTACATGGTAAAGTATCAAGCATCAGGTATGGACCGCACGTTCTCGGCGCTCGCCGACCCGACCAGGCGGGAGGTCTTGCTACGGCTGAAGGACGAACCCGGGCTGTCGGTGAGCGAGCTCGCTCGGCCGTTTTCGCAAAAGCTTCCTGGAATGATGAAGCATCTGGATGTCCTGGCTGATGCGGGATTGATCACGCGGGCCAAAACCGGTCGTACCGTGTCGGTTCACCTTGTCGTCGGGCCGATGCGGGAGGCCATGGAGTGGCTCAACCGGTATGAACGCTTCTGGACGGTGAGCATCGATCGACTTGTCGCGCTCGTAGAAGAGGATGGCGAGCGATGACCAGGAGTCTCCCAAGCGTGACCATCGTGCGCAGAATCAAGGCCCCGCCGGCCAAGGTTTACGCGGCGATCACACAGCCCAAACTAATGATGCAATGGTGGGGTCCCGATGCGAGGCCGACGCTCAGCGCCGAGGCAGACGTGCGACCCGGAGGTCGCTTTAGCGTCGTATTCCGGTTGCTGAACGGCGATGAGCACAATCCCACCGGGGTTTATCGGGAAGTGATCCCGGAGAAGAAGCTTGTTTTCACCTGGGAATGGCCCGGAATGCCGGAACGGGAGTCGCTGGTGACGTTTCTGCTCGAGCCGATTGACGGCGGCACCGAACTGACGCTGATCCACGAACATCTTCCCGACGAAGAGGCGCGCAAAAGTCACGAGCAAGGCTGGCGCGGCTTCCTCGATAAGTTATCAACTTTCCTTGGAGATATCGAATGAGCGAACTTGTCCTCACCACCTTCGATTGGGTTCCCGAGATGCCGCGCGGCTACGTGCGTGACCTGCGTGTGCGTTGGGCGCTGGAAGAAGCCGGGTTGCCCTATCGCGTCGAGAGCACGCCGTTTCGCGATCGGAATGCCGGGCATTTCGCGCACCAGCCCTTCGGCCAGGCGCCGTGGTTGACCGATGGCGACGTCTCTATCTTCGAGAGCGGCGCTATCCTGCTACACCTCGGCGAGCGCAGCGATGCGCTGCTGCCCGCCGATCCGCGCGGTCGCAGCGACGCCAAGGAATGGCTGTTCGCGGCCCTGAACTCCGTCGAGATGGCGAGCCTGCCCTGGTCCCTGTTGATGTTCTCCGGGGAGAGCGAGGGTACGACGGCCTGGAAGCTTTTCGACGGGTTCCTCAAGGTGCACCGACTCCAGCACATGGAGAAGGTGCTGGCGGGACGCGAATGGCTGGCCGGGACCTTCTCCGTCGCCGACATACTGATGGCGGACGTGCTGCGCCTTGTCGATCGGTTCGACGGGCTGGCGGCATATTCCGCCTGTCGTGACTATGTCGCGCGCACCACGGCCCGCCCATCCTTCGTGAAGGCATACGCAGACCAGATGGCGCATTTTGCTGCGGCAGATGCAGCTTGATCCGTGCGCCGCAGAACCCGCCCTGCAGGTTCCTGGCGCTGACAAGCTGGGTACGGCACCCGCCTTTGCGCAGAACTCATATGTCCGCCAATGGTCGATGGCAGGTGCAACCGTCATGGAAGTCATCGCCACATTGCCGACTCACAATCTGTAGCCTGCAGTGACCGGTCTGGAGCAGTCTTGATCAAGTTGATCGAGCGGGCCGAAGGCGCTGGCGGGGCGGCTCTGTGATGGGCGAACATATCGGGGAGTGCATCAGGTTGCTATGATTAAGATAGCAACTTGCACACATTCCATATGGGCTGCAGGCCTAAAAACTTCCCAATTGATGACTCGAAGCCGCCAGCCCGAGGCAGGCGCCCGGGGACTTTTCCGGTAACTTCGCTTCATCGCATTCACTGCATTCAACCGCCGCCCCTTACCGCACCCAGCGCCGGGTAACCGCCGGGCTCGGGGTTCGGCCCGTTGCGCAACACCGCCATCCTTCCCCGCATGGCAGCGATCTCCACCGTCTGGCTGGCGATGATGTCTTCGGCGAGTTGCCGCACCATCGGGTCGCGGCCATGGATCAGCACCAGCCGTGCCATCTCGACCGCGCCCTCGTGGTGCGGAATCATCATCGCCAGAAAATCGGAGTCGGGCTGGCCGCTGTAGCCCGGGCTGTGCATGTCGTGCATCATGCGGGCCATGCCGGTGTCCATGGCGGCCTCGAAACGGCTTTTCTGGCCTTCACCGCCAGTCGCCGTGTGCTTGTGCTCGCTGTGGTCCATCACGCCGTCTGCCCTTTGGTGCCGGGCCGCACATAGACCAGGTTGATGCTCTTTTTGTTGCGCAATTCGCCCGATGGCAGCTTGAGCGAGCCCAGCGGAATCTGCGTGATGAGCCGGGGTTGCAGCGGCATCGACACATCGAAGGCCGAACACACCGTTTGGCCGGCGTTGGGGGTTCCCGGCAGTTCGTCCTGCTCATGCGCCACATAGAGCAGGTTGTTGGCGGGGTTGGTCCACAGGCCATGCGCTTCGCGGCCGCCGGTGTAAACCAGGCCGACCACCTTTTGCTGGGCCGGCGGCACCGAGCGGTCAATGATCGCCAGCCGGCTCGACGCCGCGCCGTTGGGGCCGCCGTCATCGACCCGGGCCAGGCTCATGTAGGTCACCTGGCCGCGCGCATTGTCAACAAACTCCAGGTGATTGGGACGTGCCATCTCGCCCAGCGGCAGCGTCGCCAGCACGGTGCCGGGATCTTTGACAGAAACCATCGACACCGCATCAGCCAGCTTGTGCGACAGCCACATCTGGCTGCCGTCGGGCGAGAGTTTTTGAAACGGCGTGAAGGCGGGTTTGTCCTGGGCGCTCAGATCGACCAGGCGCAGGCGCCTGGGCCGCGAATGGCCGTTGCCGTCGGGGTTGACCTGAAGAATTTCAAGCTGCGCGGCCTTCTGGCTGATGACGAAGGCCAGCAGGCCGTCTTTGGAAAACCAGACCTGCGCCGGGCCATTGAGCGTAGGCACATAGGCGCGGACGGCCTGCGCCTGACCTTCGCCCTTCCCCGTCAGTTGGCGCGTCGCCTGTTCCACGTCAAGGATGGCAATGCGGTCTTCGCCGCGCAGGGTGACCCACAGTTCGCGGCCGTTGCGCGTGAAGGTGGGCTCGTGCGGCTCGCGGCCCAGCAAAATACCGCTCGACAGCCGCTCTGGGTTGGTCGTCGGCCCCGCCTGCGGGTTGGCGACGTTGCCGACCACGCGGCGATTGACCGCGTCGATCAGGTAAATGTTGCTGCTGCCGCGGCCCGAGGTGGCGAGCAGGGTTCCGTCGGGGTTGGGCACGGCGCCATGCGCGTCGATGCAGCCGTGGTAGAGCGGCTTGTGGATCATGGCCGCATGCGTGGGCATGACGCCGCCGGTAACGAAGCGAAATGGCGGCCGCGCGTCTTCATCGAAACTGGTCAGGTTGAGGGTGGTGTCAACGGTGTTGCTGGCCGGATTGATGACCGCGATGGTGTTGGAGTCTTCGTTGGTGATGAACACGCGGTCAACCGGGGCGATGTCTGGCCCGGCGGTGCCGGCCATGGCGGGCGCCGGCATCGCAGTGGGGCCTTGGGCCAGCGCCCAGGGTGCTGCGGCCACCGCAGGCAAAGCGGCGGCCGCTTTCAGAAAATCGCGGCGTGAGTCGTTGGGTGCTTCACTCATCTGAAGTCCTTTGGGTGGTTGGGTCGTGGTCGGGGGTGAACCCTATTTATAGGAGAGCCGGAGGCGGCGTTTGACTCCATGGGGCTCGTCTCACTGTCAGGTTTATTCCCTACCCGATACAGGCGTCGTCGCAGAACCGGGCTGCCAATAAAGAGCCTGAACAGTCGAATGATTGCCTAAAATCCGGCATGAACTCTGACATGCCGACCCCAGCGCAGGCCAGGGCCACCCCCGACGGTCTTTTCACGGACGCCAGCCTCACCGCCCGCTGCGCCTGGTGCCAGGCCACGCCGCTGTACCGCCACTACCATGACAGCGAATGGGGTTTTCCGGTGGCCGACGAACGCCGGCTGTTTGAGAAAATTTGCCTGGAAGGCTTTCAGGCGGGCCTGAGCTGGCTGACGATTCTGAACAAGCGCGAGGCTTTTCGCGATGCCTTCGCCAACTTTGAAGCCGAGCCGGTGGCCGGCTTTGACGCGCACGATGTCAAGCGCCTGCTGGGCGACGCCGGCATTGTGCGGCACGCCGGCAAGATTGCCTCAACCATCAACAATGCCAGGCGCGTGCTGGAGCTGCGGCGCGAATTTGGCTCGCTCGGGGCCTATGTCTGGCGGCTGGAGCCCGACGCCGCCAGCCGGCCCGCGCGCATCACGCGGGAGGCCCTGAAAACCGTGACGACTTCTGTGGCCTCTGTGGCCTTGTCGAAAGACCTGAAAAAGCGCGGCTGGACTTTTGTCGGCCCGACCACGATGTATGCCTTCATGCAGGCCATGGGCCTGGTCAATGACCACCTGGAGGGCTGCGCCAGCCGGGATGCGGCGCTGGCGGCACGCGCGGCCTTTGTGCCGCCGGCGTGACCCCCTGACGCACTGAAGAACAAAAACCTACAACCAGCGCGCTTTCTTGAACTGCCAGTAAAGCAAGGCGCAGGTCACCGCGATCACGCCCAACGCCATCGGGTAGCCGTACTGCCATTTCAGCTCGGGCATGTGTTCAAAGTTCATGCCCCACACGCCGACAAAGGCGGTGCACACCGCAAAAATACTGGCCCAGGCCGCCAGCCGTTTGGTGATCTCGCTTTCTTCAATCGTCGCCATGGCCAGATTCACCTGAATGGCGGTGCCTATGGTGTCGCGCATGGTGTCGATCAGCGCGTTGATGCGCGACAGGTGGTCCACCACGTCGCGAAAATAGTCCTGCACACCCGCGCAGATGTGCGGCACCCGGCCGCCGTGCAGCTTGCTGGCGCCTTCCAGCAAGGGGGCCACCGCATGCTTGAGCACCATCACGCGGCCCTTCAGCTCGTACAGCCGCTCGATGTTCAGACGCGCCGTGCCCTTGGTAAAAATCTCTTTCTCGATGGTTTCCAGTTCGGTCTCGAAACCGTCAAGGATGGGGAAGTAGCGGTCCACCACCGCATCCATCAGCGCATACAGCACGAAGCCGGAGCCATTGCGCAGCAGTTCGGGCTCGCGCTCGCAGCGCTCGCGCACGCCCAGAAAGCCTTTCTGGCTGCGATTGCGCACCGACAGCACATAGTTGCTTCCGGTAAAGACATTGACCTCGCCGACATTGAGCTCTTTGGGCTTTTCGGGTGAGACCTCAACCAGGTGCAGCACCGCAAACAGCGAGGTCCCGTATTCTTCGATCTTGGGCCGCTGGTGGCCGTGCCTGGCATCTTCGACCGCCAGCTCATGCAGGCCAAACTCCTCCTGCATTTCCTCCAGCTCTGCCGGTGTCGCGTCTTGCAGCGCCACCCAGACAAACGCGTCGGGGCGGGTAATATAGTCACTGATTTCGCTGACCGGGATGTCGGCCAGCTTGGTGCCATTTTGGTACACCACGCAATTGATGAGCATTGGAATCTTCCGGCCAAGGTAACTGGGTACGAGGATTCTGGCACACCGGAACCGCCCTTCCCGCTCCCAAGTCGGTCAAACCCCATTGCTATTGAATTCATAGCTGCAACCGTAGGCAAAATAAGGGCCAGAGGCCATTTTCTGTCTTGAAATCGGGTTGGCCTGCCGGCCACCGGGTTCAACCCGGCCGAATGCGCCTTAGCAGGATGGCCGTGGAGCAGGGCCAGCCGACACGGCCGAACCAGGCACCGCCGGCAATCGCGGCCGCAATCACCACGCCGTAGACCACCAGCGCGGCGCCCTGCGCCATGAAGACCTGAGCCAGCCCACCGCCCCAGCGGATCGCGAGCCAGCCGCCCCCGGCCGCGACGGCAAGCCGCGCGATGTTGCCGAGTACAGGCCACAGCAGCCGCCCCGCGCCTTGCGACGCAAAGTACAGCACCAGCCCGACGCCAAAAAAGCCATACAGCGGGCCGACCGCACGCAGGTACAGGGCGCCCGACTCCAGCATCGCGGGGTCGGTGTCGAACAGCGACAGCCAGGCCTGCGGAAACGCCGCGGCCGCCAGGCCGATGGCCTCGGTCAGCGTGAAGGCCATGGCCGCGCCTATCCAGGTGGCACGCAGTGCGCGCTCATGCTGGCCCGCGCCCATGCAGGTGCCGACCATGGCCAGCAGCGGCGCGCCGAGGCCGAACACCAGCGGCACCAGCAGGTATTCAAGCCGCGAGGCGGTGCCATAGCCGGCAATCGCGGCCGGCCCGAAGCCGCCCGCCAGCGAGGTCGCCACACCAATCGACAGATTGGTCGCAACCGTCGAGATCGAGCCAATCAGGCCGATGCGCAGGATGTCGCGAAACAGCGGCCAGCGCAGCTTCACGTGGATGAGCGAGGGCTTGAGCAGGCTGCCGCCCGACCACAGATAGGCGGCCAGCGCCAGCGTGCCGACCAGGTAGTACAGCAGCAGCGCGATGGCGCCGCCCGCAATGCCAAGCGCCGGAACCGGCCCCCAGCCGAAGATCAGCAGCGGCGACAACGGCACCAGCGCGATCACGCCGAGCACGGTCACCTTGGCCGGCACGGCCATGTTGCCGGTGCCGCGGATCACGGCCGCCAGCGAGTTGAACAGCCACACCAGCACCGCCCCGGCGAACACCCAGTGCGAGTAACTCAGGGCCGCGTCGAGCGAGGCACCGCTGCCGCCCATCTGGGTATACAGCCAGCGGCCGCCCAACAGCAGCGCGAGCGAGAACGCCAGGCCAAAACCCAGTGCGATCACCAGCGCATGCAGCACCAGTGCGTCGGCATCCTGGCGCCGCCCGGCCCCGAGCGCGCGCGCAATCGACGAAGCGATGCCGCCGCCCATGGCCCCGGCCGAGGTCATCTGCATCAGCATCACGACCGGAAACACCAGCGCCATGCCGGCCAGCGCATCGGTGCCGAGCTTGCCGACGAAGTAGGTTTCGACCAGGCCGACAGCCGCCTGCGCCACCATCACCAACACGTTGGGCGCGGCCAGGCGCAGCAAGGTCCGGCCTATGGGCGCTTCAAGCAGCAAGCGCGTGCGCGGGTCAACGGCGTTCATGTCGGCCCCGCCTTCAAGCAGCTGCCTGCGCCGCGCGTGGCAGGCGCGCTTCACGGATTGGCAGGTTCACCAGCGCCGCGCCCACGGCCAGCACGATGTCGATGTACCAGACCCAGTTGTAGCTGCCGGTGGCCTGAAACACATAGCCACCCAGAAAGGCACCGAAAAAGCCGCCGATCTGGTGCGCCAGCATCACAATGCCGAACAGCATGGCCATGTTGGCCGTGCCAAACATCTTGGCGACCAGCCCCACCGTGGGTGGAACGGTCGACAGGAAAGTCACGCCCATCACCGCCGCAAACACCAGCATCACGGCCGGTGTCGTGGGCGCCAGCAAGAACACCAGCACCGCCAGGCCGCGCGTGGCGTACAGCAAGGCCAGCAGCGACTTCATGCGCCAGCGGCCCACGGCCCAGCCCATGGCCAGGCTGCCGACGATATTGAACAGGCCAATCATGGCCAGCGCCCAGCCGCCGGTCTCGGGCGGCAGGCCACAGGCCGCCACCACGCCCGGCAGGTGCGTGGCCAAAAAGGCCACATGAAAGCCGCAGACCAGAAAGCCCAGGCTCAGGTAACGGTAACTCGGCGTCGCCAGCGCCTGGCGTATGGCCTGGCGCGCGCTGAGGGCCTTGACGCCCGACGCCGCGGCCGCCTGAGCTGCCAGGGCCCTGGAATTGCCCCTGAGCAGCCAGGCGGCGGGCAGCGCCAGCAGCACCAGCACGCCCAGCCACTGCATGGCGCTGGCCCAGCCAACGGCAGCCGTCAGGCCAATCGCAATTGGGGCCATGGCAAACTGGCCGAAGGAGCCGCCCGCATTGACGATGCCGGTGGCCAGGCCGCGCCTGGCAGGCGGCACCAGGCGGGTGCTCGCGGCCATCAGTACCGAAGGCCCCGCCATGCCGGCACCGCCTGCCGCCAGCAAGCCGATGGCAAAAATCAGGCCGCCCGTGCTTGTCATGAGCGGCGTGATGAGGGTGCCTATGCCCACCAGCAGCACGCCGGCAAGAATCACACGACCGGTGCCAATCCGGTCGGCCACGGCACCGGCAAACGGCTGCGTCAGCCCCCAGCAGAGCTGGCCCACGGCAAAGGCCAGGCTGATGCTGCCGATGCCGAGCGCCGTGGAGGTATTGAGCGCCGACAGAAAGAGGCCCATGGTCTGGCGCACACCCATGGTGAGGGCAAACGCGCCCGCGGCGGCCAGCAGCACCAGCCAGGCTGCGACAGGCCGGGGGGGCAATGGATTGGATGGGGATGGGGATTGGGGTTGGGATTTACTCATCATCAGCTCCGGATTGCGTTTCAACAGGCGACAACAGCTCAAGCGATTCATTGATCAGCCCGTGCAGGGCCAGCACGCGTTCGGCGCCCAGCCGCTGGTTCAGGCCGTCCTGCGCCGCCTTCCAGCGATGGCGCGCCTCCTCGCGCTTGGCCCGGCCGGCCGGTGTGATGGCGACGCTGCGGCTGCGCGCATCGCTACCGGCGGCCATTTCGACCCAGCCCGCATCAACCAGCGGTTTGAGATTGCGCGTCAGGGTCGAGGCACTCATCTTCATGCTTCTGGCCAGATCGCCCGGGCGCAAGGGTCCCAGCTTGAAAACATGGCTGAGCAGCGAATACTGCGTGGTCTTGAGCCCGGCCTTGGCCATTTCAAGGTCATAGTGCTGCGCGACACGGCGCATCAGCTGGCGCAGCCGCATATTGGTGCAACCCTGCGCCTTCAGCTCAGCCAGGGTTGACAGATCAGGTTTTTTGTCCATAATTTTATTGTATCTACAATGATTGCATATGCAACTTAATTGAAAAAAATGACCCCACAAGACACATTGACTCACTGGCTGGAACAAAGCGCCGCCGTGCGCGCCCGCATGACGGCCGGTGGCGGCAAGCCGGGACTGGCCCACCCCGCGCAGGTGGCGGGCAAGACCGGCCTGCAAATCATGCAGGCCATGCTGGCCGGTGAACTGCCCTACCCGCACATTGCCGAAACGCTGGACTTCGCGTTGATAGAGGTCGGACCCGGCCAGGCTGTTTTCCAGGGCACGCCGCAGCTCAAGCACTACAACCCGCTGGGCACGGTGCATGGCGGCTGGTACGCCACTTTGCTCGATTCAGCCGTGGGCTGCGCGGTGCACACCATGATGCCGGCGGGACGGGCCTACACCACGGCCGAACTGAGCATCAACATCGTGCGGGCGGCCTCGCACGAGAGCGGGCCGCTGCGCGCGATCGGCAAGGTCATCCACTGCGGCCGGCAACTGGCCACCGCCGAGGGCCGCATCGTGGGGCCGGATGGCAAGCTGTATGCCCATGCGACGACTACTTGTCTGGTGTTTGAGATGCCGGGGCGGGGGTAGCCTGGGCAAGCGCGGCCGATCAGGTTCGGGTAACTGATATCGGCCAAGGCTGCCTTTTAGGGCGGTGGACAGGAGACATTCCATTCTGCTTTCCAGCGACTGAATCCGGGAAAGCGCACGTCGGCCGCTTCACCGCGCCAGCCAGGCCACCATTCACCAGGCCGAGCTTGTTTGCGCAAAGTGCTCAGCAAGGAAGTCGACCAGCGCCCGCACCTTGGGTGCGACATGCTTGCGAGTCGGATAGATCGCATAGATTCCCAGTTCGATGGAACGGAACTCAGGCATCAGTTCGACCAGCGTGCCGGCAGCAAGGTCGTTCCCGACCAGAAATGTGGGCTGCAGGATCACACCCTGGTGCGCCAGTGCGGCCGCACGGCAAGTGTCACCACTGTTGGTGTGCATGCACGGATTGGTCTTGACGCTGACGTGACCTTGCGGCCCGTCGAAGTGCCACTCGTCCTTGGTGGACCAATAGCTGTAGGAGACCACCGCGTGCGCGGCCAGTTCGGCTGGATCACCGGGCACGCCATGCGCCAGGAGGTACTGCGGCGAAGCGCACAACACCATGCGGGTGGTCGCCAGGCGTTTGCTGATCAGCGTTGAACTCGGCAGGGTCGCAATGCGGATCGCCATGTCATAACCTTCTTCGACCAGGTCGACCACACGGTCAGCCAGGGTCACATCCAGCGTGACCTTCGGGTAGCGCGCGCGGAACACGCCCCACAGCGGCGCCAGATGGCGGATGCCGAAGGTCACGGGTGCGTTCACCCGCAGCAGACCACTGGCAGCGCCGCTGCGCGAGGTGATCTCCGCCTCGGCCTCGTCCACCCCTGCCAGCAACTCCTTGCTGCGGGCGTAAAACACCTGGCCTTCCCCGGACAGCGACAGCCGCCGTGTCGTGCGGTGCAACAACCGCACTCCGAGACGCGCTTCCAGATCGCCGACATGGCGCGAGACCGCCGCCTTCGACATCCCGAGCGCATCGGCCGCCTTGACGAAACTGCCGGCGTCAACCACCGCGCCAAAGGTTTGCATTTCCAGGAATCTATCCATTGTGCTTATTTTAGAAACAATATATCTAATTTTATGCTGTTTATCTCTTGATCAACAGCTTATACAGTTCGTTCAGTGCATTGCCAATGTGCATCGCCGCCAACCCTGACGGCCCATCTCAACCCCAAGGACCCATCATGAACATTCTCGTACTCGGCGCCGGCAACATGGGCGCAGCCTTCGTCAAACAACTGAGCCGCGCCGGCCATCAGGTCAGCGTGACCGCCCGGAATCTGGAAAAAGCCCAGGCGCTTGCCACCGCCCACCAGGGTGCAACCGCCGTCGCCACGGCCAACGCCGCGGCGCCGTTTGAGGTCATTGTGCTGGCCACTGGCTACGCCGATGCCATCAGCGCGCTGCAATCGGTGGGCGATCTGACGGGCAAGGTCGTGATTGACATCACCAACCCGCTGACCGCCGACTACATGGGGCTGACGCTGGGCCACAGCACCTCGGCGGCGGAAGAAATCGCCAAGGCCTTGCCAGAAGCACAAGTCGTCAAGGCCTTCAACACCCTGTTCGCCCAGGTGCTGGCCGAGGGCGCCGATTTGGGCAACGGCCAGACCGCAACGGTGTTTGTGGCCAGCGACAGTGAGCGTGCCAAACAGACGGCCGTGGCCCTGGCGCAGAGCATGGGCTTTGCCACCATTGACGCCGGCGGCTTGAAGAACGCGCGCTACCTGGAGCCGCTGGCCGGCCTGAACATTTATCTGGGCTATGGCGCCGGCCTGGGTACGAGCATTGCCCCGACCTGGCTTCGCAAGGCCTGATTCGCCGTTACCCGTTACCCGTTACCCGTTACCCGTTACCCGTTACCCGTTACTGACACCCTCCCAATCACCCAACCCAATCACTGGAGCAATTCATCATGAAACCGAACACAACGACCAACACCACCGACTACGCCGCCCTGGTATTGCGCCTCGCCCTGGGCGCCATGTTCCTGACCCACGGCCTGCTCAAACTTCTTGTTTTCACCCTGCCCGGAACCGCCGGCTTCTTCGAGTCGGTCGGATTCCCCGGCTGGACCGCCTACATCGTTGCCCCAGCGGAAGTGCTTGCCGGTGTGGCGCTCATCGCCGGCTTTCAGACCCGCTGGGTGGCGCTGGCCGGTGTGCCCATCCTGCTCGGTTCGCTGGCGGTGCATGCCGGCAACGGTTGGGTCTTTTCCAACCCCAAGGGCGGCTGGGAATACCCCGTGTACCTGGTCGTCACGGCGGCCGTCGTGGCGCTGCTGGGCGGTGGCCGGATCGCCGTCAGCAAACCGGCCGAGTAAGTATGTGATGCCGCCTGGCCAGCAGTGGGTACAGCCTCGCGGCCACCCCTGTTGCGCCGGCTTTCCTGAATCAACCTGGACACCGCCAAGAAAACCGCCATGACCACAGCCCCAACCCTTTTCATCTCGCACGGCGCGCCGACCTTTGCCCTTGAACCGGGGCGGCTCGGCCCGCGCCTGCAAGCCCTTGGCAGGCAACTGTCTGGCGTAAACGCGGTGCTGGTGGTATCGCCGCACTGGCAGACCCGTGACGTGCGCGTCATGAGCACGGCAGCGCCCGAGACCGTTCACGACTTCGGCGGTTTTCCGTCGGCGCTCTATGAGCTGCAATACCCGGCGCTCGGCCACCCGCAGTACGCCGCAGAAGCGGGCCGTCTGCTGGCGGATGCCGGATTCGTCGTCGGCATGGATGATAGACGCGGCCTGGATCACGGCGCCTGGGTTCCAATGCGTCACCTGCTGCCTGGCGCTGATGTGCCGGTTTTTCAGGTGTCCATGCCCCATACGCTGGATACGGCCGTGGCCTTGCAGTTTGGCCGGGCGCTGGCACCATTACGTGAACAAGGCGTGATGATCGTCGGCTCGGGCAGCATGACGCACAACCTGTATGAGTTCAGGCAGTCCGGCTCGGCCGCAGCTGACTATGCCATTGAGTTCACGCAGTGGATTCGCCAGGCCGTGAGCAGCAACGACATTGAACGGCTGCGCAACTACCGGCAACTGGCACCGCATGCCGAGCGCGCGCACCCGACCGAGGAGCATTTCCTGCCGCTGCTGGTCGCCCTGGGCGCTCGCACCGACACGCAAGCCGTTCAGGTATTGGACGGCGGCATCAGCAACGGCGTTTTGGCCATGGAGTCCTATGCCTGGGGCGTCGACACGCTCAACACGCCAAACCCGATCACGCATTGACAAGGAATGTCTTCATGAACAGTTCGCAAAGCACTCTCGGCCCGCTGCAGCAAGGCGCCGCCTTTGAATTGGCCTTTCGCCTGCGCCAGCCGCAGCCTGCCAGGCCCAGGGCCTGTGTGGTGTTGCTGCATGGCGTGGGTGGCACCGAAACCAATCTGGCTGACCTGGCCGCAGCGATCGACCCGGACACGCTGGTCGTGCTGCCGCGTGGGCCCCGGCAGTTTGCGCCAGGGCAATTTGGCTGGTTCCGGGTCAATTTCACCGCCAGCGGGCCCAGCATCGTGGCCGCCGAAGCCGAACAAAGCCGCCAGACCTTGATCCGTTTCATGGCGCAGTTGCAGTCGGCTTACGGCATTGACCCGCAGAAGACGGTGATTGCCGGCTTCAGCCAGGGCGGCATTCTCAGCGCCAGCGTGGCCCTGAGCGCCCCGGAGAGCGTGGCGGGCTTTGGCGTGCTGTCCGGCCGCATCCTGCCCGAGCTCGAACCGCATCTGGCGGGCAAAGAGCGTCTGGCCAAGCTGCGCGGCTTCATCGCGCATGGTGAGTACGACAGCAAGCTGCCGGTGACGTGGGCGCAACGCTCGGATCGACTGCTCGACGAACTGGGGGTGGCTCACCTGACGCGCCTCTACCCCATCGATCACGGGATCAGCGCGGCCATGCAGGCCGACTTCCTGGAATGGCTGCAGGGTTTCACAAAAGCGCATTGATATGTCGCAAGGCCGGCTTCCAGCGCGGGTCGCGAGGCCGATCCGGTCAAGGGCGGCAAGACCGTGATTGCCTTTGTGACCGACCCGGATGGCGACAAGCTTGAATTGATCCAGCGGGCTAACAATGGTGCGGCTGCGGGTCTGCTTTGAGGGGCTTTTCGGCGCCAGTCGTTGCCACCAGTGCGGCGCGGCAGAGCCTGCATCTGGGCCCCAAAACCACCGAGATTTACCCTGACCCCTGGGGAGAAGTCGCAACTTGCACTCGCCTGTTCGCAGGTGTATAACTTGTTTGCGATTCCAATATCCTCAAGTCACACTGCGTGATGAAAGGGGGGCTTATGAGCAGACGCATCTACTGGCTGATACCCGATGTGGCGAGCGCCAGGCAGACGGTGAACGACTTGCTGGTGGCGCGCATTCCGGTGCAGCATATTCACTGTTTCGGACGTGAGGGCATAAACCTCGCCGGTCTCCATCCTGCCAATGTCTTTCAGACGACGGACGTGATTTATGCGGCCGAATTGGGGCTGCTGATTGGCGGCACGATCGGTGTTGCTGCCGGCGTGCTGGTGGCCATGTACTACCCGCTCGGATTCGAGTCCCTGCAGTGGGGCATCGTGGCCATACTGGGGGTGCTGGGCGGTTTGTTTGGCGCCTGGTCGTCCAGCCTGATTGGCATTTCCGTGCCTAGCCACCGGCTCAAGCGCTTTGAGGCCGCCATCGAGCAGGGGGAAATCCTGTTGATGGTGGATGTACCCAGTTTGCAGGTCAAGGAAGTCGAGGCCTTGTTGCAGGCTTCGCACCCGGAAGCGCGGCTGGAAGGCGAGGACCCCGACACGCCGGTATTCCCTTGAAGCGCTGAGGCGACCGTGTCAAAAACCGTGGCAATTGCCACGGTGGTCATGTCTAATTTTTTGCGGAGACGGTCATGGACCTGAACCTGCGTTCGTACCAAGAGCAGCACCTGCCGGACTGGCCTGCGGCGGCTACCGCCGGATTTGCCGCGGGCGCCGTCGTGATGGTGCTGGAACTGTTCTGGACAGCCCTGGTCTCTGACAGCAGTCCGTGGGCCGTCTCGCACATGCTGGCCGCCGTCGTCATGGGGCCGGAAACGCTGCAGTCGCCCGATTTCAGCGTCACCGTGGTAGCCGTGGCATTGGCTGCGCACTATGTTCTGGGTGTCGTCTTTGGCTTGATGCTCGTGGCCATCATCGTGCATTTCAGACTCGATTCAAGCGTGGGCATGACGGCGCTGGCCGGCGCGGTCTTTGGCGCGGCACTGTACCTGATCAACTTTTACGGCATGACCTACTTCTTTCCCTGGTTCGTCGACTGGCGCGGCTCGCAAACCCTGTTGGCCCACCTGATCTTCGGAGAGACGGCCGCACTTTTGTACTGGGAACTGAATCGACAGAATTGACGTGTTAACGGGGCTGTCAACATCGAACCGAGAGGATGCAGATGCTTTTTGCCGGGGTGCTCGTCGTCATCGTCATCGCCTCGGTGCTATTCCACCTGGTCAGTCCCTGGTGGACGACTCCGCTGGCCTCGAACTGGAAGTCCATGGACGACATGCTGACGATCACGCTGGTGATCACGGGCATTTTTTTTGTGGTCATCAACGCTTTCGTCGCCTACACGCTGTGGCGCTATCGCCACCGCGACGGTCTGGCTCCGGGCCAGGGACACAGCGCGGCCTATGTGCCCGAGAACAAAAAACTTGAACGCTGGCTGATTGGCATCACCACCGTTGGCATCATGGCGCTGCTGGCACCCGGCCTGGTGGTGTATGCGAGCTATGTCAACGCGCCGCGCGACGCCCTCATGCTGGAGGTGCTGGGTCAGCAGTGGCAGTGGCACTATCGCCTGACCGGTGTCAGCGGCAAGCTGGGTGCCACCGACGCCCGCTTTGTGAACGCCGCCAACCCGTTCGGCCTTGATCCCGGCGACCCGGCCGGACAGGACAACATCCTGGTGGCCGGCAACGAAGTGCACCTGCCGCTGAACAAGCCGGTAAAGGTCTTGCTACGTTCGCACGATGTGCTGCATGACTTCTATGTCCCGCCGTTTCGCGCCCGCATGAACATTGTGCCCGGCCAGGTGAGCACCTTCTGGTTCACGCCGACAAAAGCCGGCCGCTACGAAGCGCTGTGCGCCCAGTTGTGCGGCATCGGCCACGCCAACATGCGTGGCTTCGTGGTGGTGGAGGACGAGGTTGCTTTCCAGACATGGCTGAAGACACAGCCGACTTTTGTCATGACGATGGCCCGCCCGGCACCTGGCGCGGGTGCCGGAGCGCTCGCCAGCGGTGCCGATGCGCGGGTCGCGCAGGGCGAGGCGCTGACCCAGTCCAAGGGCTGCGTGGCCTGCCATACGGTCGACGGCAGCCCCCGGGTGGGGCCGAGCTGGAAGGGTCTGGCCGGCAAGACCCAAACCCTGGCCGATGGCTCCACGGTGCTGGCGGACGAGGCTTATCTGCGGCGCGCCATCCGTGAGCCCCAGGCCCAGGTGGTGAAGGGTTTCCCGCCCATCATGCCGGCGGCCGCGATCAGCGATGAAGAGCTGGCCGCGCTGGTGGCCTATCTCCAGTCGCTGGGCGGCTCCGCCCCGGCTCTACCCGAGCCTAAACCCGAGCCCAAACCCGAGCAGAAGGCGCAGCGGTGAACGCCACAAACACCGACAAGGGACACCATGGCCTACGCTGAAGACACCCTGCATCACGAGCCGCAGAGCTTCTGGACCCGGTATGTCTGGAGCCAGGACCACAAGGTGATCGCCGTCCAGTACGCCTGCACCGCCATCGCGGTGGGGCTGGTCGGCCTGGTGCTGTCCAACCTGATGCGGTTGCAACTGGGTTTTCCCGGCCAGTTCGAATTCATCAACGTCGAGCGTTACTACCAGTTCGTCACCATGCACGGCATGATCATGGTGATCTACCTGCTGACCGCGCTGTTCCTCGGCGGTTTCGGCAATTACATGATTCCGCTGATGGTGGGCGCGCGCGACATGGTGTTTCCCTACCTCAACATGCTGAGCTTCTGGGTCTACCTGCTGTCGGTGCTGGTGTTGATGGCGAGCTTCTTTGTGCCGGGCGGGGCCACCGGCGCGGGCTGGACACTGTACCCGCCGCAAGCCATTTTGCCGGGCACGCCGGGCAATACCTGGGGCATCATCCTGATGCTGGTGTCGCTGCTGATCTTCATCGTGGCCACCACCATGGGCGGGCTCAATTATGTGACGACGGTGCTGCAGGCGCGCTGCGAGGGCATGACGCTGCTGCGCATGCCGCTGACGGTGTGGGGCATCTTTGTCGCCACCATCCTGGCGCTGCTGGCTTTTCCGGCGCTGTTCGTCAGCGGTGTGATGATGCTGCTCGACAAGACGCTGGGCACCAGCTTCTTCATGCCGGCGCTGGTGTCCATGGGGCAGGTGACCAACTACAAGGGCGGCAGCCCGCTGCTGTTCCAGCACCTGTTCTGGTTCTTTGGCCACCCCGAGGTCTACATCGTGGCGCTGCCGGCTTTCGGCATCGTGTCGGACCTGATCAGCGTGCACGCGCGCAAGGCCATCTTCGGCTACCGCATGATGGTGTGGGCGATTGTCTTCATCGGGGGCCTGAGTTTCGTGGTCTGGGCGCACCACATGTTCGTCAGCGGCATGAACCCGTGGTTTGGCTTCTTCTTTGCCACCAGCACGCTGATCATCGCGGTGCCCACCGCCATCAAGGTCTACAACTGGGTGCTGACGCTGTGGCGCGGCGACATCCACCTGACCGTGCCCATGCTGTTCGCGATCGCCTTCATCTGCACCTTCCTGAGCGGCGGCCTGACCGGGCTGTTTCTGGGCAACGTCAGCGTCGATATCCCGCTGTCGGGCACCTACTTCGTGGTGGCGCACTTTCACATGGTGATGGGCGTGGCGCCGCTGCTGGTGGTTTTTGGCGGCATCTACCACTGGTTTCCCAAGATCACCGGCCGCCTGCTTGACGACCGGCTCGGCAAGCTGCATTTCTGGGTCACCTTCCTGGGCACCTACGCCATTTATTTCCCGATGCATTACCTCGGTATTCTCGGCATGCCGCGGCGTTACTACAACTTTGACGGCTACCAGTTCATTCCACCCTCTGCGCTTGCGCTGAACACCTTCATCACGGTGGCCGCCCTGATCGTCGGCGCGATGCAACTGGTGTTCGTCTTCAACCTGGGCTGGAGCGCCTGGCGCGGCCGGCTGGCCGGCGCCAACCCCTGGCGCGCTGCTTCGCTGGAATGGCAAACACCGGCGACGCCCCCTGGCCATGGCAACTGGGGCGCTCAGGTGCCGGTGGTCCATCGCTGGGCCTACGCCTACAGCGTGCCGGGCGCGCCGCAGGATTTCATCGCGCAGAACGCGCCGCCCGAGGCAGGAGGCGCAGAACCCGAGCCCTATTCCGCCACCGCTCCCGTCAAGGCCAAGGGAGCGCTGGCATGAACGCGGTCGCCGCCCTGACGGGCAACCATGCCGCCGGGCGCCCTGACCCCGCCGCGGCGGTCGGTATCGGCTTGTGGGCGTTCATGGGCGTGGCGACCACCTTGTTCTCGCTGTTCATCGCCGCCTATGTGATGCGCATGGACGCCAGCGACTGGTCTGCCATCGCCATGCCGTGGCAGCTGTGGCTCAGCACGGCGCTGCTGCTGGCCGGCAGTGCCGCCCTGCAGCAGGCCAGCGGGGCTGCCAGGCGTGCGCACCCGGCCCGAGCCCGTGCCCTGCTGTTGGCGGGCGGTGGCTGCGCCCTGGCTTTCCTGGCGGTGCAGCTGTGGGCCTGGCAGGCGCTGCTGGCCGTCCACGTGGTACCGGCCGGCAACCCGGCCGCCAGCTTCTTCTATCTGCTGACGGCCATGCACGGCCTGCATGTGGCCGGCGGCCTAGCGGCCTGGGCCGTGACAACGCGAGGCTTCCTGCGCGACGGCGACGCAGCGGCTCAGTCGCCGCCGGGCCGCCCCAAGGCGACTGGGGCCCCCTTGGGGGGCAGCGAAGTACACGAAGTGACGCGCGTGGGGGCCACGTCCCCTGCCTGGCGCATCGCCCTGTGCGCGCGCTACTGGCACTTCCTGCTGGCGCTGTGGCTGCTGTTGTTTGCCACGCTGGGTGGGTTGACGCCCGAGGTGGTGCGTTTCATCTGCGGTACGAACTGAAGGGCCTGAAGGGCGAACCCATGAACACCATCACCGCGCCGATTCCCGAATTGCACGAAGCCCCGATGGCCTTGGCTGCACCGCCGGACGGCTGGCACGGTGTGGTGGCGGACTGGTCGTCCGACCGCCAGGCGTTCAAGGTGTCGTGGGGCAAGGCGATGATGTGGTTTTTCCTGCTCAGCGACACCTTTATCTTCGGCTCGTTTCTCACCGGCTACATGACGGTGCGCACCGCGACGACCGTGGCCTGGCCCAACCCGAGCGAGGTGTTCTCGCTGCATGTGGGTGGCGCCAGCATTCCGCTGCTGCTGATCGCGATCATGACCTTCGTGCTCATCACCAGCAGCGGCACCATGGCGATGGCGGTCAACTGCGCCTACCGCCGCGACCGCGTGCAAGCCGCCACGCTGATGATCGTGACCGCCACCTTCGGCGAAATATTCGTCGCCATGCAGGCCTTCGAATGGTCCAAACTGATCCTCGAAGGGGTCAGGCCCTGGGGCAACCCGATGGGCGCGGCCCAGTTTGGCTCGGCTTTTTTCATGATCACCGGCTTTCACGGCCTGCATGTCACCTGCGGCGTGATTTACCTGCTGGTCATCGCGCGGCGCGTGCTGCGCGGCGACTACGAGAAAAGCGGCAACTACCAGAATGTCGAGATCGCCGGGCTGTACTGGCACTTTGTCGATCTGGTCTGGGTGTTCATCTTTGCGCTGTTTTATCTGTGGTGAGCCTGACCATGACCTGCCGCGCTCACCTTCTTTCGCTGCCCCCCGAGGGGACGCAAACCCGCCTTGAGGCGGCTCATCCGAGGGTTTGATATGTCCACGTCCACCGGCCAGCAACATCCGATCAGCCTCTACCTCAAGGTATGGGCGTTGCTGTTCGTGCTCAGCACGCTGTCGTATCTGGTGGACTATTTCCACTTCCAGAGTTACCTGCGCTGGGGCCTGATCCTGACCTTCATGCTGGCGAAGGCCGGACTCATCGTTGCGGTCTTCATGCACATGGCCTGGGAACGACTGGCGCTGGTCTGCGCCATTTTGCTGCCGCCCCTGTGCTTGCTGGTGCTGGTCGGCCTGATGGTGCTGGAGGCTGAACATACTTTCCTGACGCGGCTGCTGTTTTTTCATTAGGAACCGTCTGCTACGAACACCGGCCAGAAAACCGTGTCGCGCACCGGCAAACTTCCTTGACCCGCACGATAATCTGCTTATGCGACTCCTACACACCATGCTGCGCGTTGGCAATCTCCAGCGCTCCATCGACTTTTACACCGAGGTGCTGGGCATGAAGCTGCTGCGCACTTCAGAGAACCCCGAGTACAAGTACAGCCTGGCCTTTGTCGGCTACGAAGGCAACCCGGCCCAGGCCGAGATTGAATTAACGTACAACTGGGGCACCGAAAGCTACGAGCTGGGCACCGCCTACGGCCATATCGCACTGGGCGTGCCCGACGCCTATGCGGCCTGCGACAAAATCAGGGCGGCTGGCGGCAACGTGACGCGTGAGGCCGGCCCCGTCAAGGGCGGCAAAACCGTGATCGCCTTCGTGACCGACCCGGACGGCTACAAGATTGAGTTGATCCAGCGCGCCGAAGACGGTGCGGGTGCCGGCCTGGGTTGAGGCGGCGCCCTGGTTGCTATAGTTTTAATAGCTAACTAAGCGCTATTTACCTGGGTTAGAGGCACTTTTTAACCAAAATCGCCAGGTTTGACGGGCTTCCCGGCTTAGCCAGGCCGCCGCTGCAATTGGCAGGCCTGCTGTGCCAGCGCCGTCACCTGCGCCCAGTCGCCCCGCGCCAGTGCCTCTGCCGGCGTAAGCCAGGAGCCACCGACGCAGACCACATTGGGCAGCGCCAGAAACTCGGCGGCATTGGCCACCGAGACGCCGCCGGTCGGGCAAAAGCGCACATCGCCAAACGGGCCGCTCCAGGCCTTGAGCATGGCCGGGCCGCCGGCCTGCATCGCCGGGAAAAACTTCAGCTCGGTCAGCCCGTCTTCCTGCGCCATCATGATTTCGCTACCGGTGGCCACACCGGGCAAGAGCGGCAAACCGGCGTCGCGGCAGGCCTGGCCCACGGCGTGGGTGTAGCCGGGGCTGACCATGAAGCGGGCGCCCGCCATGGCGCAGGCCTGGGCATCGGCGGCGCTGCGCACGGTGCCGGCGCCGGCCACGGCTTCGGGCACCTGGCGCGCAATGGCTTCGATGCAGGCCAGCGCCTGCGGCGTGCGCAAGGTCACCTCCAGCATGCGGATGCCGCCCGCCACCAGCGCGCGCGCCAGCAGCACGGCCTGCTTCACGTCATTGAGCACAATCACCGGAATCACCGGGGCGTCCTGCATCACCTGCAGGGCGCTGAGTTTGGTGCTGATATTGAGGTTCACATCCATGACAAAGCTCCTTCCTCGGCCGTCAGCGCGTGGCGCCGCATGCCGGTAAACAATTCGCGGCCCATGCCGATGCCGTTTTGCTGGCGCAGGGCCGCTGGCATGGTGTCGGTCTGGCGCGCCGCCCATTCGGCTTGCGGCACCAGCACCTGCAATTGCCCGGTGACCGCATCGAGCCGGATCACATCGCCGTCGCGCACCCTGGCCAGCGGGCCACCGGCCGCCGCCTCGGGCGACACATGAATGGCGGCCGGCACCTTGCCCGATGCGCCGCTCATGCGGCCATCGGTAACCAGCGCCACTTTAAAGCCCTTGCCCTGCAGCACCGCCAGCGGCGGCGTGAGCTTGTGCAGCTCGGGCATGCCGTTGGCCTGCGGACCCTGCCAGCGCACCACGCACACCACGTCGCGGTCCAGCTCGCCCGCCTTGAAGGCCTTGTGCAAAGCCTCCTGCGAATCAAACACCCGGGCCGGGGCTTCAATCACATGCCGGTCGTCGGGGATGGAAGAGGTCTTGATCACGCTGCGGCCCAGGTTGCCCTGCAGCAGCTTGAGCCCGCCGCTAGGGCTGAACGGCGCGGCCACGGGCCGCACAATCGAGTCATCCTTGGACGCACCAGCCTCGTGCCACGCCAGCGGCACGCCGGGCAGCGCGACGCCGGGGTGCTCTCCCAGCGCGGGCTCACGGGTGAATTCGCGGATGCCGCCTTCGCGCACGGTCAGCACGTCTTCGTGCATGAAACCGGCGTCCAGCAGCTCGCGGATGATGTAGCCGGTGCCGCCAGCTGCCTGGAACTGGTTCACGTCGGCACTGCCGTTGGGGTAGACATGCGCCAGCGTGGGCACCACATCCGACAGGTCCGAAAAATCATTCCAGTCAATCACGATGCCGGCCGAGTGCGCCACGGCGACCCAGTGAATCAGGTGGTTGGTGGAGCCGCCGGTGGCCAGCAAGGCCACCATGGCGTTGACGATGGCGCGCTCATCCACGATCTGGCCAATCGGTGCAAAGCGCCTTGACTTGACGATGCCCAGCACGGTGCGCGCCGACTCGCGCGTCAGTTCATCGCGCAGGGCGCCGCCGGGCGCCACAAAGGCCGTGCCTGGCACATGCAGGCCCATCGCCTCCAGCAGCATCTGGTTGCTGTTGGCGGTGCCATAAAAGGTGCAGGTGCCGGGGCTGTGGTAAGACTTGAGCTCGGCATCGAGCAGGCCGTCGCGACCGACCAGGCCCTGGGCCGCCTGCTCGCGCACACGGGCTTTTTCCTTGTTGGGCAGGCCCGAGGGCATGTGCCCGGCCGGCACAAACACGGTGGGCAGGTGGCCAAACTGCAGTGCGCCTATCAGCAGGCCCGGCACGATCTTGTCGCACACGCCCAGCAGCAACGCGGCGTCAAACATGTCGTGCGACAACGCCACGGCCGTGGCCATGGCAATCACATCGCGGCTGAAGAGGCTTAGCTCCATGCCGCTGGTGCCCTGTGTCACGCCATCGCACATGGCCGGCACGCCGCCCGCCACCTGGGCGGTGGCGCCCAGCTTGCGCGCTTCGTCCTTGATCAGGTCGGGGTAATTTTTCAGCGGCGAGTGCGCCGACAGCATGTCGTTGTAGGCGGTGACGATGCCAATGTTGGGCGCGCGCTGGGTCACCACCTTGAAGCGGTCATCGAGCGGAATACCGGCCACGGCATGCGCCAGGTTGGCACAGCCCATGCGGT
Organism: Polaromonas sp.; assembly: GCF_031411155.1. Lineage (GTDB taxonomy): Bacteria > Pseudomonadota > Gammaproteobacteria > Burkholderiales > Burkholderiaceae_C > Polaromonas. The sequence continues at coordinate 28,844 of NZ_JANOAL010000333.1, forward strand.
CCATGCTCGGCTCGCGGTTGGCGGCCGCCTGCAGATGCTGCAGGTAGGCGCTGCGGGTGGGGCGGCTGCGATCAACGATGCGGGCCGTGATGCTGGCGACGGTGGGATGAAGAGTCATGAGGGGCAACCTTGTGGTCATGTAACTTTATTACAGACTCCATGGTAACCGGTTACCAATGGATTGGGCGCGGGCGGGGTTACAGACAGGTTACCAAATTCTGACCGGAATGACATCCCGCAAACCCATTCCAGTCACCGCTATCGCGGCTTGTTTACTGAATGCTGATCTCGACCCGGCGCGCTTCGGCGTCGCTGTTGCGGCCGGCCATCTGCTCGGGCTTTTTCAGCTCGATCTGCTCTGGCGATGCGCCGGCCGCTTTCAGCACATCGCGCACGGCCTCGGCGCGCTGGCGCGCCAGTGCGGCATTTTTGGCCGCGTCGCCGGTGGCGTCATGAAAGCCGGAAATCACCAGTTTGCGGCCCGAGGGAACGCGCTTGACCACATCGGCCAGCGCCTCGCCCGCGCCGGCTGCCAGTTCGGCCTTGCCTGAGGCGAAGTAGAACTTGACCACCCCGTTTTCGACCTTGACGCTGGTTGCGTCAGATGCGGCCTGCGCAGTGCCCGCCGGGTTGCCCGCAGCGGGGGTGACGGCTGCCACGGGCGCGGCCGCCAAGGCAGCGGCCGGAGCCAAGGTTTTGGCATGGTGGCGCTGGTAAATACCCACGCCGATCACCAGCGCGACGACCAGGGCCACCAGTCCAAAAACCAGGGTCAACACCAGGCCCTGCTGGCCATCATCATCTTGCGAAAACATCCCACTACTCCCTTTGAAAAATCGTGGCTCATTGTAAAGTGTGCGGGTGGCAGACTCCATGACCCTCTCCTCTGACAATCGCCAGGACGACCGGCGCAATCCGGCGCACATGCTGGAGGCGGTGCTGCGCGAATGGCGCGGGCCGCAAGGGCACGGCGGCGACCTGTGGGTGTTTGCCTATGCTTCGCTGATCTGGCGGCCCGAGTTTGAGTTTGCCGAGCAGCGTTTTGCCACCCTGTTTGGCTACCACCGGGCGCTCAAGATGTGGAGCCGCGTTAACCGCGGCACGCCGGAATGCCCGGGCCTGGTGTTTGGGCTGCTGACCGGCGGCAGTTGCAAGGGGGTGGTGTATCGCCTGCCGCAAGCGCAGGTGAGCAGCGCCCTGCCCGCGCTGTGGGCGCGGGAAATGCCCAATGGCGTGTACGACCCGAAGTGGCTGCGCTGCCAGACCGCGCAGGGCGAGGTGAAGGCGCTGGCCTTCACGCTGTCCAGGCGCAGCCCCAACCACACCGGCGTGCTCAGCGAAGACACCTACCGGCAGATTTTTTCGGATTCATGCGGGCGCTACGGCACCACCCGCGAGTATGCCCAGCTCACCTACGACAAGCTGCGCACGCTGGGCATTCAGGACCACGCGCTGGGCAAGCTGCTGGCGCTGGTCAGCGGTTGATCAGCATTTCGGCGCGGCGCAAGTCGTCCAGCGTGTCGATGTCCGTCACCGTGCCGGGGTCGCCGGTTTCAATGAATGCTACTAAATTAATAGCTGACTTGGCTTGTACTATAAGGGCTGCACCCTGATTACCCTGTAAAAGCAGGAGTTCCGGGCGGCACCCCGCCGAAAACCGCACCGGGTGCCCGCGCTGGCCCTGGTACAGCGGCACCGTGACGGCGCTGGGCGGCGCCAGCGCGATCTGCCGCAAGGTGTCGCTGCGAATCAGCGGCAGATCGGCCGGCAGAATCAGCCAGCCGGCCGCGCCGGGCGTGGCCCTGACGCCAGCGGCAATCGAGTCGCCCATGCCGGGGCGCAGGACATCGGGCCGCACCACATGATGCGGCAGCCCGCTGGCCTGCACGGCAGCCAGCACATGGTCCAGCACCGGCTTGCCGGCCAGCAGGGCCTGCAGCTTGTGCACCGTGCCACCCGAGGCGGCAAAGCGCTCGCCGCGGCCGGCGGCCAGAACAATCACCACGGGAAGGCTGGACATGGGCAGGATGGTTGACACAAGGTGGGAAGTCGGCGCAGTGGGAGGCGGGCAATCTCTATACTGCCAGTATGTCAGAGCCCACCGCCTCCATCGCCGCGCTGCGCAAAAGCTACGAGCGCGCCGAACTCAACGAAGAGGCCTCGCAGGCCGACCCGCTCAAGCAGTTTGAGCAGTGGCTGAACGAAGCCATCAAGGCCCAGGTGCCCGAGCCGAACGCCATGACGCTGGCCACCGTGGCCAGCAACCTGCGCCCTTCGACACGCATCGTGCTGGTCAAGGGCTTTGACGTGCGCGGCATTGTCTGGTTTACCAATTACGACAGCCGCAAGGGCCATGAACTGGCCGGCAACCCCTATGCAGCCCTGCAGTTTCACTGGGTTGAACTGGAGCGCGTGGTGCGCATTGAAGGCGTGGTGGAAAAGGTGTCGGCCGAGGAAAGCGATGCTTACTTTCACAGCCGCCCGCTCGACTCGCGCATTGGCGCCTGGGCCAGCCCGCAAAGCGAGGTGATCAGCGGCCGCAGCGTGCTGGTGGCCAATGCCGCCAAGTACGGTGCCAAATTTTTGCTGCAGCCGCCGCGCCCGCCGCACTGGGGCGGCTACCGCCTCAAGCCCGACAACTGGCAATTCTGGCAGGGCCGCAAAAGCCGGTTGCATGACCGGCTACGCTATACGCTGCAGGCCGATGGGGGCTGGCTGCGCGAGCGCCTGGCGCCCTGACCCCACAGCCCTCCAAAAAGCACGCACTGCGGCATCTGGCCCACCAGCCAGACTGGGCTGAAGCCGCCAGTCGCCTGCCGATTCAGTGCCAAAACACCCTGAAAACTGTACGTTTTCCAACAACACTGGTGAAATCCCTAGGCTATTGATGCAATTAAGTACATATGCACCCGAAGGAAGTATCAATGTTCACGGGCCGAAAGTTTTATCGTTCTCCTGGTCGGCGCTGTGCAAAAAATGCGTCGCACACCGCTTGGTCCAACAAATTATCAGGAGACATCAGATGAAACTCAAAGCGACATTGGTTCTGGCCGCCGTGATGGCCATCACGGGCGCCCAGGCCGCCACCGAACTCGTCATTGCCACCGTCAACAACGGGCACATGATCGAGATGCAAAAGCTCACCAAAAATTTTGAGCAGGCCAACCCCGACATCAAGGTCAAATGGGTGACGCTCGAAGAAGGCGTGCTGCGCCAGCGCGTGACCACCGACATTGCCACCAAGGGCGGGCAGTTCGACATCATGACCATCGGCATGTATGAAACGCCAATCTGGGGCAAAAAAGGCTGGCTGCAGGAACTCAAGCCCGATGCCGCCTATGACGTGGACGACATCCTGCCCGCCATGCGCAACGGCCTGTCGGTCGACGGCAAGATGTACGCCGCCCCGTTTTACGGCGAAAGCTCCATGCTGATGTACCGCAAGGACCTGGCCGACAAGGCCGGTGTGCAGGTGCCCGAGCGTCCCACCTGGGCGCAGGTCAAAGACCTCGCAGCCAAGATTCACAACCCCAAGGAAGGCGTTTACGGCATTTGCCTGCGCGGCAAGCCTGGCTGGGGCGACAACATGGCCTTTTTGTCCACCCTGGTCAACACCAACGGCGGCCAGTGGTTTGACATGAGCTGGAAGCCGCAGCTGGAGTCCAAGCCGTGGAAGGACGCCATCAGCTTTTATGTCGACCTGCTGAAAAACTACGGCCCTCCCGGCTCGTCGGCCAACAGCTTCAATGAAATTCTGGCGTTGTATAACGCCGGCAAATGCGGCATGTGGGTCGATGCCACGATTGCAGCGAGCTTCATCACCGACCCCAAGCAGTCCAAGGTGGCTGACAAGGTAGCCTTTGCACAGGCGCCCACCACGGTCACGCCCAAGGGCGCCAACTGGCTGTGGGCCTGGGCGCTGGCGATTCCCGCCGGCTCCAAAAAGGTCGATGCCGCGCAGAAGTTCGTGAACTGGGCCACCTCCAAGGAATACATTGCGCTGGTGGGTAAAACCAATGGCTGGGGCACCATCCCCACCGGCACCCGCAAGAGCACCTATGCCAACGCCGACTTCCTGAAGGCCGCCAAGTTTGCCGCTGCCGAGAAAACCGCCATCGATTCGGCCAACCCCAATGACAGCACCCTGCCCAAGTCACCGTATGTGGGCGTGCAGTATGCAGCGATTCCGGAGTTCCAGGCCATCGGCATTGCGGTGGGCCAGCAGATGAGTTCTGCGCTGGCCGGCAAAACCACGGTGGACGCAGCGCTGAAGGCCGGCCAGGTGGCCGCCGAGCGTGAGATGAAAAAAGGCGGCTACTACAAGTAAGCCAGTCCGGTCTGCGCCAGCCCGGCTGGCGCAGACCCTTGCTTTGGTGAGCGCTGAGGCTGGCCCTTGCCCGCCCTGCGACATTTGCTCTAGAGGCATCCCCATGAACCGATTCCTGCCGCGCATCCTGCTGGCACCTGCGGTCATCACGCTCTTCCTCTGGATGATCGTGCCGCTGGTGATGACGATTTATTTCTCCTTGATCCGCTACAACCTGATGCAGCCCGATCAAACCGGTTTTGCGGGGCTGTCGAATTACGAATTCTTCATTACCGACCCCTCGTTTGCCACCGCCGTCATCAACACCTTGCTGCTGCTGGGCAGCGCGATCATCGTCACCGTGGTCGGGGGCGTGGCCCTGGCGCTGCTGATTGACGACCCTTTTCCGGGCCGCGGCGTGGTGCGCCTGCTGCTGATTTCTCCTTTTTTTGTGATGCCTCCCGTCAACGCCCTGATGTGGAAGCACATGATGATGAACCCGATCTACGGCGTGCTGGCGCAGGTATGGCAGTTTTTTGGCGCAGAGCCGGTGGACTGGCTGACCGACCTGCCGTTGTTCAGCGTGATCGTGATGGTTGCCTGGCAATGGCTGCCATTTGCCACCCTGATTTTTATCACTGCCCTCCAGTCGATGAGCCGTGAGCAGCTGGAAGCGGCGCGCATGGATGGTGCCAGCTATTTGCAGCAATTGCGCTATCTGGTGTTGCCGCATCTGGGCCGCTCAATTGCCGTGGTGGTGATGATTGAAATGATTTTCCTGCTCGGCGTGTTTGCCGAGATCTACACCTCCACCGCAGGCGGGCCGGGTGACGCCAGCACCAACGTGGCTTTTCTGATCTTCAAGCAGGCGCTGCTCAATTTTGATGCCGGCGTGGCCTCGGCCGGTGCGCTGTTTGCGGTGGTACTGGCCAATATCGCGGCGGTATTTTTGATTCGCATGGTCGGCAAAAACCTCGATTGAACCCGTATGTCAAGCAACACCCGATTCCTGCCCGCCCTGCTGCTGCGCACCGCCGTGGCCTGGGGCGTCACGCTGCTCCTGTTCTTTCCGCTCGGCTGGTTGATATTGACCGCGTTCAAAACAGAATTGCAGGCGATTGAAGTGCCACCGCTCTTCTTTTTTCCGCCCACGCTGGAGAATTTTTACGAGGTTGAGGCGCGCAGCGACTATCTGCTCTACGCCAAGAATTCGATCATTACCAGCGTGCTGTCCACCCTGCTGGGCCTGGCGATTGCGGCGCCAGCCGCCTATTCGATGGCCTTCTTCAAGACCAAGCGCACCCGCGACATCTTGATGTGGATGCTCTCCACCAAGATGATGCCGGCGGTAGGGGCATTGGTCCCCATCTATGTGCTGGCCCAAAAGAGCGACCTGCTGGACACGCAGCTGGGCCTGGTCATCGTCTTCACCCTGAGCAACCTGCCGATCATGGTGTGGATGCTGTATTCGCACTTCAAGGATATTCCGCATGAAATCCTGGAGGCCGCACGCATGGACGGCGCCACGCTGTGGCAGGAATTCAGCCGCGTGCTGATGCCGCTGGCCGTGGGCGGCCTGGCGTCAACCGGCCTGCTGTGCCTGGTGCTGAGCTGGAACGAGGCGTTCTGGTCGCTCAATCTGAGCTCGGCCAAGGCCGGCACGCTGGCCACACTGATTGCGTCCTATTCCAGCCCGGAAGGCCTGTTCTGGGCCAAGCTCTCCGCCGCCTCCTTCATGGCGATTGCGCCTATCGTGGTCTTCGGCTGGTTCAGCCAGAAGCAGCTGGTGCAAGGCCTGACCTTTGGCGCCGTGAAATAGGCCTCCGCCGACAGCACAAGAAAGTATTCATATGGCATTTCTCGAACTTAAAAGCGTCGAAAAAAACTTCGGCCCGGTCAGCGTGATACGCGGCATCGACCTGGCGATTCAAAAAGGCGAGTTCATCGTGTTTGTCGGCCCCTCGGGCTGCGGCAAGTCGACCTTGCTGCGCCTGATTGCCGGGCTGGAAACCATGAATGGCGGCTCGCTGCACCTGGACGGGCGCGACATCACCGGGCAGCCCTCTTCCAAACGCGACCTGGCCATGGTGTTCCAGAGCTACGCGCTGTACCCGCACATGAGCGTTTACGAAAACATGAGTTTTGCGCTCAAGCTGGCCAAAGCCGACCCGGCCGTGATTGATGAGAAAGTGCAGCGCGCCGCCAAAATACTGAACCTGACGGCCTACCTGCAGCGCACGCCGAAGGACTTGTCGGGCGGGCAGCGCCAGCGCGTCGCCATCGGCCGCGCCATTGTGCGGGCGCCCAAGGTGTTTTTGTTTGACGAGCCGCTGTCCAATCTGGACGCGGCACTGCGCGGCCAGACGCGGGTTGAGATTGCCAAGCTACACCGCGACTTGGGGGCCACCACGGTCTACGTCACCCATGACCAGGTGGAAGCCATGACGCTGGCCGACCGCGTGGTGGTGCTGCGTGACGGCAGGATTGAGCAGGTCGGCACGCCGCTGGAGCTGTATGACCGCCCGGCCAACCAGTTTGTCGCCCAGTTCATCGGCACACCCCAGATGAACATGGTGGCCGCCGCGCTGGTGCCGCAGCTGGCCAGCGCCTTCAGCGTGCCTGTGCCCGAGGGCGGATTTGTCGGTCTGCGCCCCGAAAGCGTGATGCTGCAGCCAGCCGGCAGCGGCCAATTGCAGGGCCAGGTTGACCTGGTTGAGGCGCTGGGCGCCGAGACACTGGTTTATGTGACCAGCGAGCAGGGCGCGCAACTGGTGGCGCGCCTGAAAACACGTACCGCGGCGCATGTCGGCGACCGCGTGGGCATTGCCATCGACGCCCCGACCGCACACCTGTTTGATGCCCAGGGGCGAATTGCCCTGACCGGCGCCATCGTCGCCTGAAAGAGTTGCTGTGATGCCTACTTCCGCACAGTCCCCGCTCGTGATGCTGCATCTCGGGCTGGGCTCCTTCCACCGGGCGCACCAGGCAGTCTACCTGCACGAGCTGATTGAAACCGGCGACAGCCGCTGGGTGCTGGCGGGCGGCAATATTCGCCCCGACATGGCCGAGACCGTCGCCGCGCTGCAGGCCCAGGGTGGTGCGTACACGCTGGAAACCGTGACGCCGGCGCAGGTACGCAGCTACACCCGCATCGAGTCGATCAAAACCATCGTGCCCTACGACGCCGAGCTGTCGGGCCTGCTGGCGCTGGGCGCCGATACCCATACCCGCATCATTTCGGTCACCGTGACCGAGGCGGGCTATTACCTGGACGCCCAGGACCGGCTGGACCTGAATTTCGATGACCTCCGGGCCGACGTCACGGCGGCGGGGCTGGGCCAGCCGGTCTGCACGATTTACGGTGCGCTCACGGCGATTCTTCGCCAGCGCATGCAAGGCACGGCCGGCGCCGTGACACTACTCAACTGTGACAACCTGCGCCACAACGGCGACCGGCTACGCAGCGGCCTGCTGCAATTTATCGCACTGCTGCCCGCCAGCGCGGACCGGGAGGCGCTGCTGCAATGGGTGACCGCCCACACCAGTTGCCCCAACGCCATGGTGGACCGCATCACGCCGCGGCCCACGCCCGATGTGGCCGAGCGCGTGCTGGCCGCCACCAGGCGGGTGGATGCCGCAGCCATCATGGCGGAGAGCTTTATTCAATGGGTGATTGAAGACAATTTCGTCAACGGCCGGCCAGACTGGGAGAAGGTTGGGGTTGAAATGGTGGCGTCGGTGGCGGCGCACGAAGAAGCCAAGATCCGCCTGCTCAACGCCACCCACAGCTGCATCGCCTGGGCCGGCACGCTGGCCGGCTATCACTACATTCACGAGGGAAGCCAGGACCCGGTGATCCGCCAGTTTGCCTATGACTACGTCACCGACGACGTCATTCCGGTGCTCTCGCCCAGCCCGCTGAACCTCGCGAAATACCGCGATGTGGTGCTGGACCGCTTCAGCAACCCGGCACTGAAAGACACCAACCAGCGGGTGGCGATGGACGGCTTTTCCAAGATCCCCGGTTTCATCGCCGCCACCTTCCGCGAGCGGCTGGCTCGCGGCGAGGGCATAGCCAGCGTGGCCATGCTGCCGGCGCTGTTCCTGGCCTACCTGCAGCGCTGGCACCGCGGCCAGATCCCCTACACCTACCAGGACCAGGCCATGGTGCCGGCGCTGGCCCATGCGATCTGCGAAGCCGCCGACCCGGTGGCGGCCTTCTGCGCCGATGTACCGCTGTGGGGTGACCTGGCGGGCGACGCCCGGCTGGTGGCCGCACTGCGCCGCGCCAGCGCACGGGTCAGCCTTTTTGAAAAGGAAAAGCGATGAGCGAACGTTTAAAGAACAAGCATGCGTTGCTGACCGGCGCGGGCGGTGGCATCGGGCTGGCGGTGGCGCTGGCGTATCTGACCGAGGGCGCACGCTGCACCGTGGTCGACCGGGCCAGCGAGCTGCCGCCAGATCTGGCGAACTCCGGCTTTGCCGACCGGGTGCAATACCTGCAAGCCGACGTGACGCAGATGGCGCAGATTGAGGCCATGCTCAACGCGGCCGAACAGGGCTTTGGCCCGGTGCAGGTGCTGTTCAACAACGCCGCCCTGTTTGACATGGCCCCGCTGCTCGAGAGCCATGAGGCCATGTTTGACAGCCTGTTCGCCGTCAACGTCAAGGGCATGTTTTTTGTCATGCAGAAAACGCTGGCGCGCATGGTGGCGCAGGGCGTAGCAGGTGGCGCGGTCATCAACATGGCCTCGCAGGCGGGCCGCCGCGGCGAGGCGCTGGTGTCGCACTACTGCGCCACCAAGGCCGCCGTCATCAGCTACACCCAGAGCGCGGCGCTCGCCATGGCGCCGCACCGCATTCGCGTCAACGCCATCTCGCCCGGCGTGATCGACACGCCGATGTGGCAGCATGTCGACGCGCTGTTTGCCCGCTACGAAAACCTGCCCCTGGGCGAGAAGAAAAAACGTGTCGGCGAAGCGGTGCCGCTGGGCTATATGGGTACGCCGGCCGATATCGCCGGGGCCGCGGTTTTCCTGGCCAGCGACGAAGCCTCCTACATCACCGCGCAAACCCTCAATGTAGACGGCGGCGCCGTGATGAGCTAGGCTTTGTGGTGAGCCATTGACCCCCATCCCCACCATGCCTGCGCGCCACCGAACGCTTCCCCGCCAGCGCCAGCCTGAACTGGAGCGCGACTGTTCGCGCAGCCCGCAGCTGGGCTATGAGTCGCCCAGAAACGAGGGCCTGGTCCATTGTCTGGAGCATGGGTTTCCGACGCCGCTGGCGCGCTGGCATTACCACGACGAGTACGAGCTGCACCTGATCGTCGCTACATCGGGCAAGACCTTTGTCGGCGACTACATCGGATCGTTCCAGCCCGGCCATCTGGTGCTGACCGGCCCTCGCCTGCCGCACAACTGGATTTCGCTGGACCTGCCCGAAGGCGGCATCGCCCAGCGCGACCTGGTGATCCAGTTCCCGCATGAGCCGATCGTGCAGGCCGCCGCGCACATCCGCGAGCTGGAAGAGGTGCTGCCCCTGCTGGAACGCGCACGCAACGGCATCGAGTTTTTTGGCCTGTCCGAGCAGGCCACCGCGTACTGGAAAAAAATCAAGGCCGACCGCGGGCTCGCACGCTTTGCCGCGTTCTGCGATTTCATGAGCGAGCTGGCGCGCTGGCCCGACTACCGGCTGCTGTCCAACGCCCAACTGCAGAGCGTTGACAACGACGCCCAGCTCAAGCAGATCGACGACATCGTGAGCCGTATCACCGACAACCTGGCCCAGCCCCTGTCGGCCAGTGAACTGGCCGCCGAACTCGACATGACGGAAAGCCGTTTTTCGCGCTTCTTTCGCCGCGCCACCGGCAACACCTTCACCGATTTTGTCAACCAGGTGCGCGTCAACCGCGCCTGCCAGTTGCTGATGGAGTCTGACCGCTATATCACCGACATTTGCTACGAGGTCGGCTTTAACAACGTGGCCAACTTCAACCGCCGCTTTCTGGATGTCAAGGGCATGACGCCCAGCGAATTTCGCCGCCAGGTCGACACCCGCTTTGGCATCCGCCACTGAACAACCCGGCCGCCATGTACCTCGGTATTGATTTGGGCACTTCCAGTGTCAAGGTGCTGCTGCTGGATCAGCGGCAGGGGGTGCTGGCAGTAGCTGACGCCGCCCTGGACGTGTCACGGCCGCAGCCGCTCTGGAGCGAGCAGGATCCGCAGGCCTGGTGGGCCGCGCTGGACCAGGCGATGCAGCAACTCAAGGCCCAGGTGCCCGCGGCCATGCGCCAGGTACGGGCCATCGGCCTGTCGGGCCAAATGCACGGTGCCGTGGTGCTGGGCCAGCGCCGGCAGGTACTGCGTCCCGCCATCTTGTGGAATGATGGTCGCGCCTCGGCCCAATGCAGCGCGCTGGAAGCTGCCGTGCCGCGATCGCGCCAGATCACCGGCAACCTGGCCATGCCCGGCTTCACGGCCCCCAAGCTGCTGTGGTTGCACCAGCACGAGCCCGAGGTGTTTGCACAAACCCGGCTGGTGCTGCTGCCCAAAGACTGGCTGCGCCTGAAGCTGACCGGCGAGGCAGTCAGCGACATGTCCGACGCCTCGGGCACGCTGTGGCTGGACACCGGCGCGCGCTGCTGGAGCACCGAGATGCTGGCCGCCTGCGGCCTGACCGGGCAGCACATGCCGCGCCTGGTGGAAGGCACCGACGTCAGCGGCCGCTTGTTGCAGGAGGTGGCCAGCGCCTGGGGCTTGCCGCCCGACGTGCCGGTGGCCGGCGGCGCCGGCGACAACGCTGCCACCGCCGTGGGCGTGGGCGCGGTGCGGCCGGGCCAGGGCTTTGTGTCGCTGGGCACGTCGGGCGTCATCTTTTTGGCCAGCGATGCATTCCGGCCCCAACCCGAGGCCGCCGTTCACGCCTTTGCCCACGCCCTGCCCCAACGCTGGCACCAGATGTCGGTCATGCTCAGTGCGGCCAGCGCCTTTGGCTGGGTTACCCGCCTGACACAGCGCGCCAGCGAAGCCGTGCTGGCCCAGGAGGCGGCGCAGTTAAGCCTCTCGGCTCGCGAACAAGCCCCACTTTTTCTGCCCTACCTGTCCGGCGAGCGCACGCCCCACAACGACGCCCATGCCAGCGGCACCTTCATCGGGCTGCGGCCCGGCCATGATGCCGCCGACCTGGCCTATGCGGTGATGGAGGGCGTGACCTTTGGTTTGATGGACGGGTTGAACGCCATGCAGGAGAAACAACCAGGCAAGGAAGCGTTGGCACTGGTGGGCGGAGGTGCACGCAGCGACTTGTGGGGGCAGATGATCGCCTCGGGTCTGCGGCGCAGCCTGACCCGCGACGAAGGTGCCCAAGCCGCTGCGGCACTGGGCGCCGCCCGGCTGGGCTGGATGGCCGACGGCGGCGCGCAAGACGAGGTATGCCTTGCACCGCAAGGTGGCCGCCCGTTCGAGCCCGATGCGCAGGAGGCATCGCTGCTGCAGCAGCGCTATCAACAATACAGGCGGCTGTACCCTGCCCTTCAGCCCTGGTTTGGCAAGCAGCAACTGGCCGCCTGAGATCGCTTCTACAGTGGCGCAGCAAGCCGCTCGATGCGCTGCTGCGCCACCGCCTGCAATTGCCGGGCACTGACGATGTCGGGCGCAATCTCGGCCAGCGGCACCAGCACGAAAGCGCGCTGCAGCAGGCGCGGGTGCGGCACTGTCAGGCGTGCCGATTCGATGCGGGCGCTGCCGTACAGCAGCAGGTCAAGATCGAGTGTGCGCGGCGCGTTGCGATAGGGTCGCTCGCGGCCCGCCTGCTGCTCGATTTGCTGCAGATGGTTCAGCAAGACCGGTGCCGGCAGGGCGGTTTCCACCCGAGCCACCGCATTCAGATAGTCGTCACCGCCCGCGCTACCTGCGTCCGAGCCCAGCGGCGCGGTTTTGTAGAGGCTGGAGGCCTGGCACACCCGGGTCAGCGGCAGTTCAGCGATGGCCTTCAGCGCCTGCCGGAGTGCCGCAGCGGCGTCGCCAAGGTTGGCCCCCAGGGCGATGTAGGCGCTGACCAATGCCCGCGCCCCATCAGGAGTTGGAGGTCGCGTCGGGCAAGGTCTGCTCGCTGCTGCCGCCACCATTTGCATCGCGGCTCACCGGTTTGCGGCGGCGGCGGCGCTTTTTGGCGGGTGCAAAATCCCCTTGCTCCGAAGACGATTCGGGCGCCGCATGCTGCTGCTCGGGCGGCCGGGTTGTACCCGTCGCGCCCACGCTCTCTGCATCCTGCCGCTTCACCCGCACGCGGGGGTGCTGCGGCTTTTGCAGTTGCGCCTGGCGCGCCTCTTCAATCATGGCGTGGCGTTCGTCGTCGTAGGCGGTGCTGAATTTTTCCCACCACTCGGCCAGTTCGGTCTCAACCTCACCGGTTTGCGCGCGCAGGCGCAAGAAGTCAAACCCGGCGCGAAAGCGCGGCTGCTCCAGCAGTGAATAGGGTGAGCTGCCGACGCGCTTTTCAAAACGCGGCTGCATGGTCCAGATTTCGCGCATGTCGGCGCCCAGCTTGCCGCGGCCCGACACGTCGCCAATCCTGGCGTTGAAGGCATCGTCAATCGCCTCTTGCAGCGCCGGCATCACATGTTCGCCGCGCTTGCGCCGGCGCGCCCAGCCATCCCGCACATCGCCCCACAGCACGCAAGACAGCAAAAAGCTCGGTGCCACCGGCTTGCCTTCGCCGACGCGCCGGTCGGTGTCTTTCAGCGCCAGGTTCAGGAAAGGCTCATGCGCCGCGTCCACCACCACGTCGAGCAGCGGATAAATGCCGGTGCCCAGGCCCAGCGCCTTGAGCTGCTCGATGCTGGCCAGCGCGTGGCCGGTTTGCAGCAGCTTGAGCATTTCATCAAACAGGCGCGACTGCGGCACGTCGGCCAGCAGGCCTTTCATCTCGCGCAGGGGCGCTGCGGTCTTGTCTTCAAAGGTAAAACCCAGGGCATTGAGCTTGGCACTGAAACGCACGGCACGAATGATGCGCACCGGGTCTTCGCGGTAGCGCAGGGCCGGGTTGCCGATCATGCGGATGATTTTTTTCTTGGCATCCTTGATGCCGTTGTGATAATCCACCACCACCTGGGTTTCGGGGTCGTAGTACATGGCGTTGATGGTGAAGTCGCGCCGGGCGGCGTCTTCCTCCATCGGGCCCCAGACGTTGTCGCGCAGCACCCGGCCCGAGGCATCCACCGCATGCTTCATGCCGGCCAGCTCGCTCTTGCTGGTGCGCTCGTTGCCGCCGACCTGTTCGGCCAGGCTGCTGTCCAGGTGCGCGCGAAAGGTCGACACCTCGATCACTTCATGCTCGCGGCCCCGGCCGTAGATGACATGCACGATGCGAAAGCGCCGGCCAATGATGAAGGCGCGGCGAAACAGCGACTTGACCTGCTCGGGGGTGGCGTCGGTGGCCACGTCAAAGTCCTTGGGGCGCAGGCCCACCAGCAGGTCGCGCACCGCACCGCCCACGATGAAAGCCTCAAAACCGGCCTGCTTGAGCGTGTGCACCACATCCATGGCGCGCTGATCGACCAGCTTGGGGTCTATGCCGTGCTCTTTGGCGCCGACGTCCTGGCGCTGGCCGAAAGGTGATTTCTTGACCCGCTTGGCGGATTCCGTGCTGTCCGATTTGCCAAACAGCTTGTCGATAAATTTTTTGATCATGAGGTCGCGGGATTTGGGTGGGCCGGGGCCTGCTTTTCAGCGGCGCTTTCGGTTCCCAAAGGATTAAAACAGGTCAAGTATGCGCCATCCGCGCTCGGCAGCCAGCGCGCGCAGGCGCTCGTCCGGGTTGGTGGCGACCGGGTGCGTGGCTTTCTCCAGCAGCGCCAAGTCGTTCATCGAGTCGGTGTAAAAAGTGGTTTCCACATCGTCCCAGCCCAGGCCACGCGCCGCCAGCCATTGTTCGACACGAATCACCTTGCCTTCGCGAAACGAAGGCGTGCCCTTGATTTCGCCGGTCAGCCGGCCCTGGGCATCACGCTCGAGTTCCACCGCGATCAGCTCAGTCACGCCAAAGGCCTCGGCAATCGGGCGCGTCACAAACTCGTTGGTGGCCGTGACAATGACCACCTCCGCGCCGTCCCGCTGGTGGCTCTGGACCAGTTCCAGAGCCTGCCTTTTGATGCCTTTTTGGACCACAGCCCCCATGAATCGCCCATGAGCAGCTATTGAATTAATAGCACCCTGCTCGCGGATGGCCTCGGTGGCAAAGCGCACATAGTCGCGCAGGTCGAGCGTGCCAAGGCGGTATTGCTCATAAAAAACCGCATTGCGGCGTTTGAACTCGACACCGTCGCGCCAGCCCAGCCCAATGGTGAACTCGTTCCACTCGTAGTCCGAATCAAAGGGAATCAGGGTGTGATCCAGGTCGAACAAGCCAATTTTTTTCTTGACAGTCATTTCAGGCTTGCTCATTGGCTCTCCAGCATGGATTTGATCAGCGGAATCGTGATCGCCCGCTGGGTTTGCAGGGCGTAGCCATCGAGCTGGTCCAGCAGTTGCATCAGGCTACCCAGATCGCGCGAAAAGCGGGTCAGCATGAAATCCATCGCCTCGTCGCTCAAAAACACGCCGCGCGCATCGGCTTCGCGCCGCAGCACGGCGCGCCGCTCGGTCTCGGTCAGCGCCTGCAGCGCAAACACATGGCCCCAACCCAGGCGGGTGCGCAGGTCTTCGCGCAAGGCCAGATCGGCGGGCGGCGCATTGCCGGCGGCCAGTACCCAGCGCGGGCGGCCGTCGGCGGCATTCAACGCGTTGACGAACCAGTTAAAGGCGGCCTGCTGCTGTACTGCGGTGTACAGATGGCAGTCGTCGAGAATCACCGCGGCCCACGACTCGTTGAAATCGGGCGGCTCCAGCCGCGATGCGTCCATCCAGCCGCAAGACGCGCCCTGCTCGCGCAGCGCCTCGGCCACGGCCTTGAGCAAATGCGTCTTGCCGCTGGCCGCATCGCCCCACAGATAGGTGGGCACGGGCGAGCGCAAGGCGTTGCCAGCCCACAATTTCAGGTGTTTGACGACCGCCTCGTTCGGGCCGCCAAAAAAGTTGGCAAACGAAGGGACCGAGGCCAGCCCGATATCCAGCGCAATCTGTTTCATGCCGATTTCACCTCTGTCATGGGCACATCAGGCCGAGTAAAGCCGGCTGGCCATGTAACTGGCCTTGAGGCGGCGAATGCCCACCAGCAGCACGGCGCTGGCCGGCAGCGCAATCAGCACGCCGACAAAGCCGAACATCTGGCCAAAGGCCAGCAGGGCAAAAATAACCGCCAGCGGGTGCAAGCCGATGCGCTCGCCCACCAGCCGCGGCGTGAGGTAGAGGCTTTCCAGCACCTGGCCCGCGCCGTACACCACGGCCACCATGACCAGGGCCTTGATCGACGCGAACTGCAGCAGGCCGGCCAGCACCGCCAGCAGCAGGCCGATACCGAAACCCACGTAGGGGATGAACATCGCCAGCCCGGTAAAGACGCCAATCGGCACGGCCAGATCGAGGCCAAACAGGGTCAGCCCGACGGCATAAAACACCGCCATGACCAGCATCACCAGCAACTGACCCCGCAAATACTGGCCCAGCACCAGATCGGCCTCGTCGGTAAAACTGTCATAGCTGGCGCGCAAGGGGGGCGGCACCAGTTCCAGGATACGGGCCACAAATGTGTCCCAGTCCATCAGCAGGTAAAACAGCGCCACCGGAATCAGCACCGCATTGCCGATCAGCGTCATGGCCACGCTGCCGCCCAGCTTGAGCGAGGACAGCAGCGAGCCAAAGGCATCCTCGAAGTTGGCGTTGAGGTACTTCAGCACGAAGGCCTTGATGCTGGCCACATCGAGCGCCACCCGAAAGCCGAATTTGGCCAGCCAGGGCGCCAGCTCGGTGTTGAGGCGGTCTGCCAGCAGTGGCACCTGCTCGCGCAGCAGCGGCAGCTCCTTGGCCATGATGGGCACAATCAGCAAAAACAGGCCAAGCAGCACGACCAGAAACAAAAACTCCACCAGAATCAC
Source organism: Polaromonas sp. (assembly GCF_031411155.1). Classification (GTDB taxonomy): domain Bacteria; phylum Pseudomonadota; class Gammaproteobacteria; order Burkholderiales; family Burkholderiaceae_C; genus Polaromonas. The sequence goes on from NZ_JANOAL010000333.1 coordinate 45,187, forward strand.
AGCCACCACGCGCGGCAAGCGGCCCCTGCCCAGGCTGTCGAGGCGGTTCACCAGCGGCGTCAACGCGTAGGCCAGCACCGATGCCACGACAAACGGCGTCAGCACCGGGCCCAGCAACCACAGCGCCAGGACGACCAGGGCCGCAATCAGGCACCAGGCGGTGGCGCGTTTTTGAGTGTTGGTGAATTGCATAAAGCCTTGGGTCGAGCTTGCGAAAGAGGCCGGGAAACGCGCCGAAAGGATCGTGACGCCCAGCCTTTAGAATCTCAGGCTGGATTCTATCGGGCTTGCAGCACTGCCCCAGACTGCCGACAGCCCCCATCCTCTCCATCGCCCCCCCTTCGACGCCCCCTTTGACCGCACCCCTAGCCCGACACCATGACCACCTCTTCTACCCCCCTCAGCTACAAAGACGCCGGCGTTGACATTGACGCGGGCGACGCCCTGGTCGAACGCATCAAGCCGCTGGCCAAAAGGACCATGCGCGAAGGCGTGCTGGCCGGCATTGGCGGCTTTGGCGCGCTGTTCGAGGTGCCCAAGCGCTACCAGGAACCGGTGCTGGTCAGCGGCACCGACGGCGTCGGCACCAAGCTGCGGCTGGCCTTTGAGTGGAATATGCACGACACCGTGGGCATAGACCTGGTGGCCATGAGCGTCAACGACGTGCTGGTGCAGGGCGCCGAGCCGCTGTTTTTCCTCGACTATTTCGCCTGCGGCAAGCTCGATGTCGACACCGCCGCCGCCGTGGTCGGCGGCATCGCCAAAGGCTGCGAACTCAGCGGCTGCGCGCTGATTGGTGGCGAAACCGCCGAAATGCCCGGCATGTACCCGGCGGGCGAGTACGACCTGGCCGGTTTTGCCGTCGGCGCGGTGGAGAAATCGAAAATCCTGACCGGCAAGGACGTGATACCGGGCGACGTGGTGCTGGGCCTGGCCAGCAGCGGCGTGCATTCCAACGGTTTCAGCCTGGTGCGCAAGTGCATAGAACGCGCCGCCGATGCCCTGCCCGCCTCGCTGGACGGCAAGCCCTTCAAAGAGGCCCTGATGGAGCCGACCCGCCTGTATGTCAAAAACGTGCTGGCAGCGCTGGCGGCGCACCCGATCAAGGCGCTGGCCCACATCACCGGCGGTGGCCTGCTGGAAAACATTCCGCGCGTGCTGCCCGAAGGCACGGCCGCGCACCTGGCCAAAGGCAGCTGGCCGCAGACCGAGCTGTTCGCCTGGCTGCAACAGACGGCTGGCATTGACGACATCGAGATGAACCGCACCTTCAACAACGGCATCGGCATGGTGGTGGTGGTGGATGCCGCCAGCGCCCAGGCCACGGCCAAGACCCTGCGCGACGCCGGCGAGCAGGTGTACCAGATCGGCATGATTGCGCCGCGCGGCGACGGTGCGGCTGTCATCGTCAGCTGAGCTACGCCTCGCAGCGGCATAGCGCAAAGTCCTGATGCCAACCACGACGGGAACCGCGCAACGCCTGCCCGCCGCCATCTGGGCGCTGGGCTTTGTCAGCCTGCTGATGGACATTTCGTCCGAAATGATCCACAGCCTGCTGCCCGTCTTCATGGTCACGGTGCTGGGCACCAGCGTCTGGGCGGTCGGTCTGATTGAAGGCGCTGCCGAGGCCACGGCGCTCATCGTCAAGGTGTTCTCGGGCGTATTGAGCGACTACTGGGGCAGACGCAAGCCGCTGGCACTGCTGGGCTACGGCCTGGGCGCGGCTTCCAAGCCGCTTTTTGCGCTGGCGACCAGCACCGGCCTGGTGTTGGCGGCCCGCCTGATAGACCGCGTTGGCAAGGGCCTGCGCGGCGCCCCGCGCGATGCGCTGGTGGCCGACCTGGCCCCGTCCGGCATGCGCGGCGCGGCCTTCGGGCTGCGCCAGTCGCTCGACACCGTGGGCGCCTTCGTCGGCCCGCTGCTGGCCATGGGCCTGATGCTGCTGTGGGCGAACGACTTCCGGGCGATTTTCTGGGTGGCGATTGTTCCGGGCGTGCTGTCGGTGGCACTGCTGCTGTTTGGCGTGCAAGAGCCGGCGCCAGCCCAGCGCAGCCCCGGCGCAGCGCGGGTCAACCCGATCAGCAAGGCCAACCTGCAGCGCCTGAGCGCGCCTTACTGGCGCGTCGTGGTCATAGGCGCCGTTTTCACGCTGGCCCGCTTCAGCGAGGCCTTTTTGCTGCTGCGGGCGATGCAGGGCGGCCTGCCGGTGGCGTACACACCACTGGTGCTGATTGCGATGAATGCGGTGTATGCGCTGGGGGCCTACCCGTTCGGCAAGCTGTCGGACTCGGTGCGGCACAGCACGCTGCTGGCCTGGGGCCTGGTGGTGCTGATCGCGGCCGATCTGCTGCTGGCCTCGGGCAGCCACTGGACCTGGGTGTGGGCTGGCGTGGCACTGTGGGGACTGCATATGGCGATGACGCAGGGCCTGCTGGCCACCATGGTGGCCGACACCGCGCCGCCCGACCTGCGCGGCACGGCATTCGGTTTTTTCAACCTGGTCAGCGGCCTGGCGATGCTGCTGGCCAGCACCGTGGCCGGTGTGCTGTGGGACCAGTTGGGCGCGCCGGTAACCTTTGCCGCGGGCGCCGGCTTTGGCCTGGCGGCGCTGGCGCTGCTGGGCTACTGGCGCAGTGCCGGCCTGCAAAGCGCCTGAGCCGTCGGGCCATCCTCGCCTGACAATCCGCTTATCGGGCCGCCTCGATCTGCGCCTGCAGGCTGCGATAACGCGCCGCGCGCGGCCCGCCCAGCGCCACCGCGCGCTTGACGGCCAGCGCCGCATCGGCCCGCTGGCCCCGTTCCAGCAGGATTTGCGCCAGGTTGTTCCAGGCGTCGGCGAAGTCCGGGTGCAGCCGGGTCGCCGTCTGGTAGGCCGCCGTGGCGCGGTCCAGTTGGCCCAGCGTGTAGGCGGTGTTGCCGGCGCCCAGCAACGCCGCCCGGTGCCCGGGCCAGCTTTTCAGGGCCGTGGCATAAGCCGCCTGCGCGGCTTGCGGCTGCACCCGCTCCAGCGCGGCGGCGGCGGCCGTGTAGCGCTCGGCATCTGCGGTGGCCGGCAGGCGCGAAGGCGCAAGCGCCACCATGGACCACGAATCGCCCCGCGCCCAGGTGCGCTCAAAGGTAAACAGCGACATCTCCAGCCGCTCGGTCACGCCCGAATGCAGGGTGATGGTGTTGCGCGCGCGGTCAAAGCCAGTCACCACCGCGTAATGCCACAGCGGCGCAAATGAAAACGACAGGTTTTGCAGCACCAGCACCGGGTTGCCGGCCGCCACCTCCTGCAACAGGTCGCCCAGTTGCGGCGCCAGCGGATAGGCCATCAGGCCCTGGCGCCGGCCGGCGGCCAGCATTTCGACCTGCAGCGAGCCCTGGCGCTCCGGCAAATAGACCTGATCGGTCAGATCATCAGGCAGCACCCGCACCCCGGCCGCCTGCGCCACCATGGCCAGCGCCGCCGGGCCGCAGTGGTATTGCTCCTGCGGAAAAAACGGCACCTCCCTGATCTGCGCGCTAGCGGGCAAACCGGCCGGCCACTGTCGCTCCAGCTGCGTCACCTGCGGCGTGGCGCAGCCCGTCAGCGTCAGTGCCAACGCCGATAGCAGCCAAACAAAAACCCCCGCAACAGCGGGGGCCCGGAAGCACGACAGGCGCGGGGTCATCGCACCGATCGGGTGAACGGAAATATCTTGGTCAGGCCCAGAATATCGGTGATCAGCAGCACGATGAAGACCGTGAAGATCAGGCCCAGGATTTCGCCGCCCGCCGGCATCTGGTCAACCCGGGACGCCACCTGGGCGACCTCGGCATCGGACATGGCCTTGACGCGATCGGTGGCCGACGCGCTGCTCACGCCCCTGGCCTCCAGCGCCGCGCGCACATCCTCGCGGGCCAGAAAAGCGGAGACTTTTTCGCGGTCAGCGTCACCGGCCTGCGTTGACATGGCCTCGGCGGTGGACACCATGCTGGCCTGCGCGGCCAGCGGAAAGCCCATCAGGGTGGTGCTGACGATCAAGGCGGAAGCCAGCAGGCGTTTGAACGGATTCATGAAAATTCCTCGAAGTTTTTTGAATAAAAAGCAGCCGCCTGTGGTCTAAACACATATGTCCGGCTTGCAAAGGCTGCTTGCAGCGCTGCGACTCTAGCCAGCGCCCGTGCCAGCGTCAACACGGCTTACACCCCGAAACACGGTCAGCCAGTCTGTTGCCTTAAACCCGTGCCGCCGTCATTTTTTTCCACGCAGCCGTGTTAGCTGTTCAATGACGGCATCGATGTCCAGCGCGTCATCGGCATGGGCCAGATAGGTTTCCAGGTCGACCACTGCGCGGCTCGCGTCGCCCAGTGCCGCCCAGGCCTGGCCACGGTCCCGGTATTCGGTCCACGCGTCGGGCTGCAACACGATCAGGCGGTCCTGTACCGCAATCAGGCGCTGCCAGTCTTCCTGGGTTTTGTGAATTTCTTTCAGGTTGCGCAGCATGCGGCTGATGATCTCGCGCGGCGGCGCCGACTGCAGGTACAGGCCAATCGGCACTTCAAAATCGTCCGCCGCGCCGCTGCGCTGGCGAAAGGGTTCCAGCCGCTCGGCCAGTTCCTCGCGGCTCAGCGACTGGCCGCTGAACGGGTCAATCACCACCTGGCCCTTGGGCAGGTTAACCTTGAGCATGAAATGCCCCGGAAAAGCCACGCCGCGCGCGTTCAGGTCCAGCCCCACCGCCAGCTCCAGCCACAGCACGGCCAACGAAATCGGCACGCCGCGCCGGGTGCGCAGCACGGCGTTCAGGTAACTGTTGTCCGGGTCGTAGTAGTCATGGATGTTGCCGCCAAAGCTCAGGTCCCGAAAAAAGAACTGATTGAGCGCGCGCAGGCGCTGCAGGGCGGGCGCATCGGTTGGCAGGCGGCGTTTCAGCCGGGCCAGCAGCTGGTCCACATCCCCCAGCACCTGCTCCACATCGAGGTCGGGGTATTCATCCTGCGCCAGGCTGATGGCGGCTTCCAGCAGGGGAAAATGCTCGTCGCTTTGCACCAGGCTGGTGAAATATTGCAGGGGAGACGGCACGGCCAGATTTAATTCCATAAATGAGACTTTCTCACAAACCGGCGCGCAGCGCGAGTCGCCGCCGAATCAGCGCCGCAGCAACTGGCGAACCTTCAGGCCGGAGGCCCAAAGTGCTAGAAAATAAATAGCAGCAGAGCCGCATAAAACAAGGGCCAACAACCCAATTCTTCTTAAAGCGTCAAACTTCAGGCCGATCCAGTTGACACTGCCGGCGGCCCACAGCAAAAACACCGCCAGCAGTGCGCTGGCGGCAATCACCTGCAGCGCAAACAGGCCCCAGCCGGGCGACGGCTGGTAGCTGCCGCGCCGCAGCAGGCCCACCAGCAGCCACAACGCATTGATCAGCGCCCCGATGCCGATGGCCAGCGCCAGCCCGGCGTGCGCCAGCACCGGCACCAGCGCCAGATTGAGCAGCTGCGTGATCACCAGCACTACCACCGCAATGCGCACCGGCGTCTTGATGTCCTGGCTGGCGTAAAAGCCCGGCGCCAGCACCTTGATGGCCACCAGCCCCAGCAGGCCCGCGCCGTAGCCCATCAGCGCCGTCGTGGTCTGCTGCACGTCGCGGTCTGAAAAGGCGCCGTAGTGGTAGAGCGTGGCCACCAGCGGCTCGGCAAAGGTCAGCAGCGCCACCGCGCAGGGCACGGCCAGCAGCACCACCAGGCGCAAGCCCCAGTCCAGCATGGCCGAGTACCTGGCCGGGTCATTGGCCGCCTTGGCGGCGGCCAGTTGCGGCATCAGCACCACGCCCAGGGCGACGCCCAGCAGCGCGGTCGGGAACTCCATCAGGCGGTCGGCGTAGGTCAGCCAGCTGACGCTGCCAGGCGTCAGGTGCGAGGCGATCTGGGTGTTGATCAACAGCGAGATTTGCGCCACGCTGACGCCCAGCAGCGCCGGCAGCATTAGTCTTGCTATGTTTTTAGTAGCTGGATCCGCCCATGCCTGCTGGACCAGCGCCCAATTGAAGCCAATTTTTGGCAAAAGGCCTAACTTCAGCAGCGCCGGCACCTGCGCCGCCAGCTGCAGCATGCCGCCCACCATCACGCCCACCCCCAGCGCATACACCGGCTCGATGCCCTGGGCCTTGAACCAGGGCGAGCCCAGCCAGGCCGCGCCAATCATGGCCACATTGAGCAACACCGGCGTGGCCGCCGGCACCGCAAAGCGCCGCCAGGTGTTGAGAATGCCCGACGACAGCGCCACCAGCGACATGAAGCCGATGTAGGGAAACATCCAGCGCGTCATGAACACGGCGGCCTCAAACCCGCGCGGCTCCTGCTTCAGCCCGCTGGCCATGGCCCAGACCAGCACCGGCGCGCCCGCCACCCCGATCACGCAGGTCAGCAGCAGCGCCCAGGTCAGCAGGGTCGCCACCCGGTCAATCAGCAGCTTCGTGGCCTCCTCGCCGTGCTGGGTCCGGCTGGCGGCCAGCACCGGCACAAAAGCCTGGCTGAACGCGCCCTCGGCAAACAGGCGCCGAAACAGGTTGGGGATGCGAAATGCCACGTTGAAGGCATCGGTCATGGCGCTGGCGCCAAAGGTCGAGGCTATCAGCAGTTCCCGCACCAGGCCGGTGATTCGGGAAACCAGGGTGAGCAGGGAAACGGTGGAGGCGGATTTGAAAAGTGACACAAGAGGAGTTTAGCCCCCACGGTTGCTCACTTTGTGAGCGACCGTAGGGGCGCTATAATGTTAGGCTTCGCTTGCAACATCCACAGACTCCTCCCAGGATTAAAGGAAACTATTTATGGCAACCGCCAAACCCAAGAAAAAGAACCCCCGCCTCGCATCGGGCCGCAAACGCGTCCGCCAGGACATCAAACTCAACGCCGCGAACACCTCGCTGCGCTCCAAATACCGCACGGCTGTGAAAAACGTCGAAAAAGCCGTTGCAGCCGGTGACAAAGACAAGGCCAAAGACCTGTTCGCCAAGGCCCAGAGCATTGTGGACACGGTTGCCGACAAAGGCATCTTCCACAAGAACAAGGCAGCGCGCGACAAGAGCCGCCTGTCTGCCCGGGTCAAAGCCCTGGCACTCGCCACCCCCAAGGCCGCCTGAGCAATTAGGCAAACCGCCCGGACTGCTTCTTTTTTAAAGAAAAAGTCGTCCGCCGTTTTGTAGGGTGCGCTGCAAGTGAAGCAAAAAAGCCGTCGAAAGACGGCTTTTTTGATGGGCGCCCGGATTTACGGCTTGTCAGGAAGCAGGCAGGCCTCGGCCATCTGCAGGTCGTTGTCCCTGGCAAAGTTGATGGCGAAATCCCATGCCATCGGTTCGGCGTCGCGCAGCTCGGCGTTCACCACCACGCACTTCACGCCGTTGATCACCGTCGGCACGCACCAGGGCGAATAGGTCAGGTGGCTGCCAGGTTGCGGTCCGCCGGGGCGGAACTGGCTCATCACGCCGCACAGGCGGTCGGCCCAATCGCTGGGCCGGAAGGTTTTTCCGTCACGGGTCAGGCCCTGAATGAAGACTTCTTTGGCGGACTTGGAGATCATCAGGGGACCGTCGGGTGGAAGGTTTTTGGCGTGCCAGGGGCGGGGATATTGCCCATGCTGCACCGCACAAGTATTTTATCTTATATAAGACTCACGCCCGATTGCCCCGGCAGCTTGGCCCTCGCGCACGCCCTACCACGCATGACTGTGATGCAGTATCGTCACAAAAGGCCTCAGGCACTGCGCCTAAAATCATCTCAGGCCCCGCCACCTCGGTGTGGCCTGCTTCTTTAAGCCCTGTTCCAGCCCTGATTCCGGAGTTTTCGCATGACCGCTGCCCTGCCCCACCCCGTCGAAGCCGCCTCGCCCCACGTGATGAACACCTACGGCCGCCTGCCAATCGCGCTGTCGCATGGCCAGGGCTGCCGCGTCTGGGATGTCAACGGCAAGTGCTACCTCGACGCGTTGGGCGGCATCGCCGTCAATACCCTGGGGCACAATCACCCCAGGCTGGTGCCGGCGCTGCAAGACCAGATCGGCAAGCTCATCCACAGTTCCAACTACTACCATGTGCCGCTACAGGAAACGCTGGCGGCCAAACTGGTCGAGCTGTCCGGCCTGGAAAACGTCTTTTTCTGCTCCACCGGCCTGGAGGCCAATGAGGCCGCGCTTAAGCTGGCGCGCAAATTCGGCCATGACAAGGGCATAGACAAACCCGAAATCGTGGTCTATGAAAAGGCCTTTCACGGCCGCAGCATTGCCACGCTGAGCGCCACCGGCAACCCCAAGGTGCAGGCCGGCTTCGGCCCGCTGGTCGAAGGCTTCATCCGCG
>NZ_JANOAL010000334.1:0-26548 GCF_031411155.1 Polaromonas sp.
CGCCTGCCGTTGCAAGACGGCAGGCGCTTTTCTATGGGCATCCCCTCCGACAGAGGCTTAGCCCTGCAACCGCCCGTGGCGCGCCAGCACGGCGCGCAGCTCGTCGTGCGGCAAGGCATGCACCACCGTGCCGTTCAGGCCGGTCATGGTGTCGGCGGCCACCAGGGCGTTGACGATGGCTTCCTCGGTGGCCTCGGCCGTGGCCTGGAACAGCGGGTCGATGTCCCTGCCATGCGGCAACGCCTGCCACAGCGCCAGGCCATCGGCCAGCGCCGGCGGCTGGGTCGAAAAGGCCAGAAAAATATCGCCGCTCGAATGCAGGGCCACGCTGCCCAGGCGCGCCAGGCCCATGGAGGCGCGGCGCGCCAGCCGCTTGCACTGGTGCGGCAGCAGCGGCGCATCGGTGGCGATGCAGACAATGATGGAGCCGTCCTTGGCGGCCTCTTGGCCGGGCAGCGAGTGCCTGATCTCGCGGCCCACCGGCACTCCGGCAATGGTCAGCTGCTGGCGCTCGCCATAGTTGCTTTGCACCAGCACGCCCAGGGTGTAGCCACGGCCCTCAATGCTGACAACGCGGCTGGCGCTGCCGATGCCGGCCTTCCACTTGTGGGTGATCATGCCGGTGCCGCCGCCCACGCTGCCTTCGGCCACCGGGCCGGTGCGCGCGGCGTCCAGCGCCGCGTGGGCATGGCGCGCCTGCACAGGGTGGCCGTTGATGTCGCTCAGCACGCCGTCATAGGTTTCGGCCACCACCGGCAGGTAAAAGTGCGCGTGGCTGCCCGGCCGCGACTGCAGCGCCTGCTGGTGCAGCCATTGCACGGTGGCATCGCGTACCACGCCCACGCTGTGGGTGTTGGTCAGCATCACCGGGCCTTGCAGCAGGCCGGCTTCTTCCAGCCAGTGCGAGCCGGTCATTTCACCATTGCCATTGAGCGAGAAAAATGCCCCCGGCAGGTGGGCAAGCGCGCCTTGCCGGCCGGCCGGCAGGATGGCGGTGACGCCGGTGCGCACGCTGCTGCCTTCAATCAGGGTGCAGTGGCCCACGGCCACGCCGGGAACATCGGTGATGGCGTTGAGCGGGCCGGGCGTGCCGTCAAACGGAATGCCCAGGTCGCGGGCGCGGGGTTTGGCGGGTTGGGCGCTGTGGCTGGAGAGGTTCATGCGGCAACCTTAGCGCAAGTCGTCTCAGCCTTCGCGCGCCGGGTCGGGGTAAATCAGGCCGTGCAGCCGGCCCTTGCTTTCAAGGGTGGTATGCGCAAACGGCGCCCAGCTGCCCTCGGCCTGCGCCAGCCGGTTGGCAATCGCCCACCAGGCGCTGGGGTTCACGCCCAGACCGATGTGGCTGGCCAGCACTTCGATGTTTTCGGTGTGCGGGTTGTGCGCGCTGGCGGCCTGCACGCTGCCCTGCCAGGCCACCACGCCATCGGTGCGGGTGTAAATGCTGGTGGTGGGCACGGGCGGCGCGGTCGGCAGGTCGTAGCCTTCGGCCTCGCGCTCGATGTTGCGGCCGCTGGCCAGCTGGTAAATGCGCCAGGCATTGGTCGAGCGGTGCGAACCGGCAAACGGCGTACCCAGCGTGATGACACCGCGCACCATGTGCGGCAGCTCCTTGGCCAGCTCACGCGCATACACGCCGCCCAGGCTCCAGCCGATCAGGCTGACCTTGCGGCCCGTGGATTCGTATGTGCGCACCAGTTTTTCCCTGGCCTCGTCGAGCACGCCGGCGCGCGGGCCAAAGTTGAAACCCTGCTCCCAGCCCCAGGGCTGGTAGCCGCGCGACTGCAGGTAGTGGCGCAGCGGCACGGTCGAGACATCGTTGGCCGACAGGCCCGGAAACACCAGCACCGCATGGCCGTCGCCCCTGGGCGCGCGCGCCAGCAGCGGCCAGGACGGCAGCAGGGCGCCGAACTCCCACAAGGCGCGCAGTTCCAGCGCCAGCAGCCAGGGGCTAGGCGGCGGACCGTCGTGCAGCGGCGGGCGGCTTTGCAGCGGCTTTTCGCCGGACGGCTTTTGCGGGGGCGGGGGGAACGACGGACTGGCCATGGCGTGGAGCATCAGACTTGGGTGGGTGGTTGCGACTTGTCGCAGTATCGGGGCGCTTGCCGGGTTTTACCGAGGGAGGCTTCTCTAGGCGGGCGGCTTTCGTCACCTGCGTGACAGCGGTTTTACGGGTTTTCACCGGGGTTTTTTGCGCTGCAACGGCCGCAGCCGGCGCGGCGGGGCCCAGCAGCGCCTGCGCCTCGGCAAAAGCGGCCTCAATGGCCTTGGCCAGGTCGCGCGCGTGCGGCAGCGCTTTTTTGTCAGCCACGATGCCGAAATCGACATGGCCAGCGTAGGTCTGGATCGTGATGTTGAGCGCCAGCCCGTGAATGATGATGGACAGCGGGTGAAAGCTCAAGAACTTCGCCCCGGCCAGGTAGAGCGGCACCGGCGGGCCGGGCACGTTGGAAATCGCCAGATTGGCGACCTGCGGCAGGTGGCTGGCGACACCGCTTTTGCCATAGGCGTTGAGCGCCATCTTGGCGGCGCCACCGACCAGCCACGGCGCCAGCAGGGAAGGGTAGTCGGTCGGCAGCAGGCCCTTGAGGCTTTGTACCGAGCTTTTGACCTTGGCGGTCGAGGCCATGATGGCGTTCATGCGCTTGAGCGGGTGCGCCAGATGCGTGCCGAGTTCGACCAGGCTCATGCTGACCTGGTTGCCCAGGTTGCTGGCATCGGTCGCGCCGTCATCGCGCAGCGACACCGGCATGGCCGCCACCAGCGATTTTTTGGGCAGGCTGTGGTGCTGCGTCAGGTAGTTGCGCACGGCGGTCGCGCAAATCCACAGCACGATATCGTTGAAGGAGCCGCCCACGGCCTTGCCCATGGCCTTGCATTCGGCCAGCGGCAGGGTGGCCGTCACAAACACCCGGCCCCGGCCGACGCCTTCGTTGAAAGGGGTGTGCGGCGCCAGCTTCATCGGTAGCCGGGGCCGCGCGCCCGCAGCCGAGCCGAGCGACTGCCGGGCCAGCGTGCTGCCCAGGGTATTGGCCGCCGCGGGCAGTGACTTGACCACCTTGACCAGCTGGCCCAGCGAACTGGAGAACACCGAGCCGATCATCTTGCCCAGCTTGAGGTCGGATTCCAGCCTGCGCTTGCGCCCCGGGTCGGGTGGCGCCACCTCGCGCGGCACCGGGCCGACGTCGAGCATGGCGTTGGCCAGCATCACGCCGCCTTTGCCGTCCAGCGCCGCGTGGTGGATTTTCGAGAAAAAGCCGGCCACCAGGCTTCCGTCCGGCAACTTGATGCGGTCAAAAATATAAAACTCCCAGAGCGGAAAGTGGCGGTCTATCGGCTCACTGTGCAGCTGCGCGCACAGCCGGTGCGCCTCGGCCAGCGTCATCGGAGCGGCGCCCTTTTTGGCCGAGTCGGCGCGGCGGATGTGAAAGCCAAGGTCCACCGAATCGGCCTCCACCCACAGCGGGTGGCCCAGGTCCAGCGGCATGAAGACCAGCTTGCGGCCAAACACCGGCGCCAGGTGCATGCGCCTGCCGATGTGCTTTGTCACCTCTTCGTGAAAGCTGCCCTTGAAGCCCGCCGGCAACTCGCACAGATTGAACGAGCCGACATGCATGGGCATCTCGGGGGTTTCGAGGTAAAGAAAGGTGGCGTCGAGGCCGGTCAGGGATTTCATGCGTGGGTCTCCATAAGGAACACGTTAACCGAGCCGGGCCGCCTGGGGTACTGGGGTTTGCCGTAGCGGCCTGTTTCACTCCTCGGCCGGGTCGGGCGTGTCCACGTCGCCCAGCAGCCGCTGCGCGCCCTCGTTCAGGCCCGCCACCGGCGTGGCCTTGGCGAGCGCCATCCAGACCCCAAACGGCAGCGGCTGGCGCGCGCGGCGCGGTGCGGCGCGGGCAACGACGAGACGATTGCTTTCCATCAGCATCACGCCGCATTCCAGCGGAATTTCATCGGCGCTGCCAATCGGCCGGCCTTTGGCGTCGCTGCCCAGCACATACCAGCACTCGCCGCCCAGGTCGAGGTAGGCGGCGCGCTTTTCGGGTCTGCGCAGGTCGCCCAGCAGGTCGGCGCGCTGCACCTTGATCTCGTGGACGATGGGATCCACATACTCCTGAACCGAGGTATTGCGGATGGAAAACACGTCGGGCCGCGCCATGCACCAGCGTACCGGCCCGCCTTCGGCAATCGGCGGCAGCCGGGCCCGCAAGCTCAAGGCCCGCCAGGTGATGCGGCCAGCGCGCAGCATCTCGCAGGCCACGCGCTCGACCAGGGCTTCGTGCGCCGACAGGGCCGAGCGGTTGCGTACCAGCGTGGCGGCCAGATGGGCCACGCCGGCGTCGGTCACGCGCAGCGTTTCGTGGCCCAGCGGCCCGGCCACGCGCTGCAGCAGGCCCCTGGCCAGCAGCTCAATTTCCAGCAGGTCCTGGCACGGCCAGCCGGCCGAGCGGTAGACCTCGCGCAGGCGGCGCGCGTGGGCGCGGCCCAGGGGTGACGGCGGCTGCGCGGCAGCGGGCGGCTCGGCGGGAATCTCAGGCATGCGATGGGGCGTGGGAAAAAGGTGGCAACCGTCAGGCGGTTTTGTCCGTCGCGGCCTGCCTGAACGGGCTGCGCCGCTCCAGATCGCTCATATAGCTGTCTATGCCGGCCCCTTCACGCGACAAAAAGCGCTCGATGGCATCGGCAAACGCCGGATGCGCCAGCCAGTGGGCGCTGGTGGTTTTGACCGGTAACAGCGCCCTGGCCATCTTGTGCTCGCCCTGGGCGCCGCCTTCAAAGTGCTGGTAACCGTGTTCCATGCACCACTGCAGCGGCTGGTAGTAGCAGGCCTCAAAGTGCAGGCAGTCGACGCGGGCCAGCGCGCCCCAGTAGCGGCCATAGGCGGTGAGGCCGTTTTGAGGGTCATTTATGCCGCCAGCCCAAGCAGAATGTGCGCTTACAGCTATCAAACTTGTAGCAACCGGCTGGCGCTTGCCGTTCAAGGTGTGTTCTGCCACAAACAGCAGCCAGTTCTCGGGCATGGAGTCTGCCATGCGCTGGAAGAAGTCGCGGCTCAGGTAGGGCGCGTTGCCGTGCTCATAGTAGGTGCGCTCGTAGCAGCGGTAGAAAAAGTCCCAGTCGGCCCGGCTGATGTCCGCGCCCAGCGACCAGCGGAAAGTGATGCCGGCGTCAAGCACCTTGCGTCGCTCCTGGCGGATTTTCTTGCGCTTTTCCTGGCTCAGCGACATCAGGAAGTCGTCGAAATCGCGGTAGCCGGTTGGGAATGTTTCGCCGCCGGGCCGCCCCAAGGCGAAATGCGCCCCCTCGGGGGGCAGCGAAGCACGCGAAGCGGCAAGCGTGGGCGCCACATTCTGCCAATGGAACTGCACGGTGCTGCGCAGCATGAGGCCGCTTTCCTCGCAAGCGCTTACATCATCATCATTTGCAAACAGCAGGTGCAGCGAAGACAGCTTTTCCGCCTTGCACCAGGCCACCAGCGCCTTGAGCAGCAGCGTGCGTTCGGCCGCTGTGCGCGCCAGCAGCCGCGCGCCGGGCACCGGCGTGAAGGGCACGGCCACCAGCGCCTTGGGGTAGTAGTCCAGGCCATGCTGCTGGTAGGCGTTGGCCCAAGCCCAGTCAAACACATATTCGCCGTAGGAATGCTCCTTGAGGTAGAGCGGGCAGGCCGCCGCCAGTGCCGCGCCCTGCCACAGCGTGACGAAGCGCGGCGTCCAGCCGGTTTCTGGCGTGGCGCTGCCGCTTTGATGCAGCGCCGCCAGGTATTCGTGGCGCATGAAGGGGTTTAACGCGGCGCCCGGGCTTTGCGCGGCCAGCAGGGCGTTCCAGTCGGCCGCGCCGACGTCCAGCGGCGAATCCAGCACGCGGATGACATAATCGTTTGAGTTGTTTTTCACGTGTTCTTCAGAGTGTGAGGGAGTATTTCGGTGTCACTCAAAATCTGCGTTGCCCAATTGAACTATTGCGTGGGCGACATGCCGGGCAATGCGGAAAAAATTATCGCCGCCGCCCGCAGCGCCTATGCCGACGGCGCCCGGCTGTTGCTGACGCCCGAGCTGGCGATTTGCGGCTATGCGGCCGAAGACCTGTTCTTGCGCCCGTCCTTCATCCAGGCCTGTGATGATGCCGTGAATCGGGTGGCCCGTGAACTGGCCGGGTTAAAAGGCCTGACGGTGGTGGTGGGCACGCCGACCCAGGGTGACAACGGTAAAGGCCTGCGCACCAAAAGCGTCGAGGTACAGCAGCGCCACAACGCCGCCCGCGTGCTGCGCGAAGGCCGCATCATCGAAAGCTACGCCAAGCGCGAGCTGCCCAATTACCAGGTGTTTGACGAACGCCGCTACTTCGCGCCGGGGCAGGGCACCTGCGTGTTTCAGGCCGAGGACGAAGCGGGCAGCGCCATCAGCATCGGCCTGCTGATCTGCGAAGACGCCTGGTTCGAGGAACCGGCGCGGCTGGCCAGGGACGCTGGCGCCGAGTTGCTGGTGGTCATCAACGCCTCGCCGTTTCATGTAGGCAAGGGCGACGAGCGCGAGCAGATGATGCGCAGCCGGGTGCTGGCGACCGGCTTGCCGCTGATTTACGCGCACCTGGTCGGCGGCCAGGACGAGATCGTGTTTGAGGGCCGCTCGTTTGCGTTGCAGGCCGATGGCGTGCTCGCCGGCCGGGCCGAAAGTTTCAAGGAAAATCTGTTCGTAGCCCAGGCGGAACGGTCGCTGTCAGCTATTAACTTGATAGCAGATACGGCGCCCGAGCGCAGCGCCGAGGCCGACCTGTGGGACGCGCTGGTGCTGGGCGTGCGCGACTACCTGGGCAAAAACGGCTTTCCCGGGGCCATTCTGGGCCTGTCGGGCGGCATTGATTCGGCGCTGGTGCTGGCGATTGCGGTCGATGCGCTGGGTGCCGACAAGGTGCGCACGGTGATGATGCCTTCGCCCTACACGGCCGACATTTCGTGGATAGACGCGCGCGAGATGGCCGGGCGCATGAAGGTACGCTACGACGAGATTTCCATCGTTCCAGAATTCGAGGCCTTCAAGGCTTCGCTGGCCGGCGAATTCAAGGGGCTGAAGGAAGACACCACCGAGGAAAACATCCAGGCCCGCATTCGCGGCGTGTTCTTGATGGCGCTGTCCAACAAGTTCGGCTCCATCGTGCTGACCACCGGCAACAAGAGCGAAATGGCCACCGGCTACTGCACGCTTTATGGCGATATGGCGGGCGGCTTTGCCGTCATCAAGGACCTGCTGAAAACCACGGTGTTCCGGCTGGCGCGCTGGCGCAACGAACACGACCCGTATGGCACGGGCCGCAAGCCGATTCCCGAGCGCATCATCACCCGCCCGCCCAGCGCCGAGTTGCGGCCCGACCAGACGGACCAGGACAGCCTGCCGCCCTATGAGGTGTTGGACGCCATCCTGGCGCGTTACATGGAAAACGATGAGGGCGTGGACGGCATTGTGGCCGCCGGCTTCGACCGCGCCATCGTGGTGCGGGTGGCAAGCCTGATCCGCATCAATGAGTACAAGCGGCGCCAGGCGCCGGTCGGCATCAGGGTGACGCACCGAAGCTTTGGCAAGGATTGGCGCTATCCGATCACCTCAAAATTTCGCGCATGAACATGGCCCCCACGCTTGTCGCTTCGCGTACTGCGCTGCCCCCGGCAAAGCCGGTTCCGCGGCCCCTCCTGGCGTGGCCCGGCGCTGTGCACGCGGCTTATGCGCGACAATCCTTGAAAACCTTTGGAGAAATTTTCAGTGAAACAAATTACTGCAGTCCTCAAGCCCTTCAAACTCGAAGAAGTCCGCGAAGCCCTGGCCGAATGCGGCGTGACCGGCCTGACCGTGACCGAAGTCAAGGGTTTTGGCCGCCAGAAGGGCCACACCGAGCTGTATCGCGGCGCCGAATACGTGGTCGACTTTCTGCCCAAGGTCAAGGTCGAGGTGGTCGTCAAGACCGACGATGTGGAGCGCTGCGTCGACGCCATCGTGCGCGCCGCCCGCACCGGCAAGATTGGCGACGGCAAGATTTTCATCACTGCCGTTGAGCGCGTGGTGCGCATCCGCACCGGCGAAGAAGACGAAGCCGCTGTTTGATTGGCCCCACACTTTTCACTTCGCGTAATGCGCTGCCCCCCGAGGGGGCTATTTCGCCTTGAGGCGGCCCGGCGGCGAAATGTCGCCCCCACGATTCATGCCCTCCATTCGTCTTGAGCTTGTCGAAGCATGCCCACCGAGGGGGCTGAGCTGGGCTTGGGCGGCCCCGCGCGCTGCGTTTGCCGGCCGCGGAGGTTCGGCGGGCAGCGTTAAATCTGGTCCAGCCGGGAGGTGGGCGCCGTCAGACCCGCCGCCTGCACCAAGGTCTGCAGCAATAGCTGGGCGTCGCTGCCGGTGCGAATCAGGTCCATCTGCCAGTCGCTCATGAAGCCGTTGGTGACGGCAGAGCCCAGAAATGCCAGCAGGCTGTCGTAATAGCCGCCCATGTTGAGCAGGCCCACCGGCTTGTCGTGGTAGCCCAGCTGGCGCCAGGTCCAGACTTCAAAAAACTCTTCCAGCGTGCCGATGCCGCCCGGCAAGGCCAGGAACGCGTCGGCGTGCTCGGCCATGATGCGCTTGCGCTCGTGCATGGTGTCCACGATGTGCAGCTCGGTGCAGCCGGTGTGCGCCCATTCCTTTTCAACCAGCGCCTTGGGGATCACGCCCACCACCCGGCCGCCTGCGGCCAGCGCGGCATCGGCCATGATGCCCATCAGGCCATTGCGCCCGCCGCCATAGACCAGTTGCCCGCCGTGCGTGCCTATCCAGTGACCCACGTTGCGCGCCATCGCGGCAAATTCCGGCGTAATGCCGGGGCGTGAACCACAGTAAACACAGACCGAAAAGCCGGGTTTCGCGCTGGTGCCCGTCATGCTGCAAACCGGTGAAACAAGGCCAGCATCCAGGTGCCGGCACAGAGCAGCAGGCTCAGCAGCACGGCGGCGCTGCCCATGTCCTTGGCGCGTTTGGACAGGTCGTGCCATTCGGGACCAATGCGGTCAATGGCGGTTTCGATGCCGCTGTTGAGCAGTTCCACGATCAGGATCAACACCACCGTGCCGGCCAGCAAGACGGTTTCAACCCAGCTGCGGCCAAGCCAGAAGGCGGCCGGAATCAGCACCAGCGATGCCAGCGCTTCCTGCCTGAAAGCGGTCTCGCTCCAGCCCGCGCGCAGGCCGGCCAGCGAATAGCCAAAGGCATGCACGATGCGGCTCACGCCCTTGCGGTTTTTTTGCGGGTTGACCGCCTCGTGGGCAGTCGGGGGAGGGGCGCTGGTGCCCGCTGCGGGCGCTGAAAACGGGACGGGTTCGGACATTTTCCGATTGTCTCGCAGATTGGTCGCGACCTGTGCTCAGGTCTGATCGGGCGCCGAAACCTTGCTGTTGGCACCCTTTTGTGGTGCTTTTTGCACCTTGGGCGCTTCGGGCGCTTTCCAGTTCACCAGTCTGGTGCCAGCCCAGGCGTCATGCCAGAACTGCTGCTGCGGGTGAAAACGCGCCAGAATGGCCCAGATCGCGACCCAGCCCAAGGTCAGCACGCCGCCTTGTGCGCCCGACAGGCCAAGCAGCCAGCTCACCCCCAGCGGCGGCAAAAACCAGATCCAGCTCAGCAGGTAGCGAAGCAGGGCGCGCTGCTGGCTGATCGGGGCGCCACGGACATCGACCACGCGAATATTCCAGGTTTTCATGGCCAGGGTTTGGCCCTTGGCCCAGAACCAGACAAAGTAGATGCCAAAAATCACAAAGACAAAGGTCTGCAGCGCGTGCCGGTTGTCCAGCGCATTGCGCGTCTGGCTCAGGGTGCTGAACAGGTAGCCGGCGATAAAGACCACGCCAAACATCAGCATGCCTTCGTACATCCAGCAAGCCATGCGTCTGGGCAGGGAGGGGGTGGTCGGGGTGCTGTATACTATCAATTTTATAGCATTAGGTGGCCGCAACCCTTGGGCTGGAGCACTGATTGATCAATAACCGGGTCAGCCAGAGGCGCTGGCGGGCTGTCAGCGCTGGGGTGGCGTGCCGGCGGGGACGCCGCCCGCTACGGGGGGCGGGGGAGCCGTGATTTTAGGCGCCGGTTTGCCGGCAGCCTGGTCGGTGCGCGGCGGCACAGCAACCAGTTTCTGCGGGGCGACCGGCTTGACTGCCGTAGCCGCGCCGCCTGGCTTGGGGCTTGCCTTGGCCGCCAGCTTTTCCTTTTCTTCCGCGCTCAGGGCCTGGTAGCTTTCCCACTTGGTTTTCTTTTCTTCGGGCGTCAACTGCTTTGACAGTTCTTTGGTGGTGGCAAAGTTAAGCCGGGCCTGGGCGCGCTGCTGTGGGCTGAGAGTGACCCATTCGTTCATGCGGCTGTGCATGGTGGCCTGCCCATCGGGCGGCAAGGAAGCGTAGTTCTTGGAGATTTCCAGCCATTTGCGCTTTTGCGGCTCGCTGATGGAGGTGTTCCAGCTGGAAGCCAGCGGCTTGAGGGCCTGTTGCTGCGCGGGTGTAAGGCTGGCCCAAGCCGGGCCGGAGGCCACCGCCTTGGCGGCAGCGGGTACACCGGCCGGAGCGGCCGGCTGCGCAAACCCGGCGCCCGGCAGACTCAGCAGGCCCGCCATCAGAAGCAGAGGCGACAACTTTGTCAGTAAGGGAGCCAGACGACCCGCGGGTGATGTGAGCTGTAAAAAGGCGGCTGACGCGATCATGAAAGCGAGTTGAGCAATTTGGGCAACAGGGTCAGCGTGGGTCAGGGTGTGGCCTTGAGGTATTGGATGAAACCGGGGTCCGAGAAGGCGGCAGGCGGCAGTTCGTCGGTCAGCAAGGCGACGTCGACCTCGGCCAGTTCCTGGGCGCGGTTGTCGTTTTGAATCGAATTGATGACCAGCAGACCGACCACCAGGGCGACCAGCGGTAGCACGGAGCCAATGCGGGCCCACCAGCTCAGACCGTCGCCAAAGCCGCCGGTCAGGGTGGCGCCGCCGCCGTTGGCAGACACGCTGACGGCGGGCTGGATTTTGGCGATTTTGCGCTTGGCGACCGCCTGAACGCGCGCGGCACGCAGGCGCTCGGAAATGTCGTACGGCAACTCGGCCGCACCGGCGGACAGGTAGGAGGCGGTTTTCAGACCGAAGCGGTCTTGCAGCGTATCTGCTCTTTGCTGAAGTGAAATATTCATAACTTGATACCTTTGGCGCTCAGGGCTTTGCTGAGGGCATGAACTGCCCGGGAACAGTGTGTTTTGACGCTGCCTTCCGAGCAACCCATGGCAGCGGCCGTTTCGGCCACATCCATCTCTTCCCAATAACGCATCAGAAAGGCTTCCCGTTGACGGCCCGGCAACTCCTTTATTTCCAGCTCAATCAGATGCAATATCTGGGCCCGCTGGGTGGCGTCCTGCGCGCTTTCAGTCCCTTCTGAGTCGTTCAGGGTCTCCAAAGTTTCCAGAAGATCAAAATCTCCATCTTCGCCGGGAGATTCGAAGTCGCTCATGTTGGAAAAAAGCGCATTGCGGGTTTTACGACGGCGAAACCAGTCCAGCGTGGTGTTCGACAGAATCCGCTGAAACAGCATGGGCAACTCGGCGGCCGGCTTGTCGCCGTAATGCTGCGCCAGCTTCATCATGCTGTCCTGAACGATGTCGAGCGCCGCTTCTTCGTCCCTGACGTGATAAATGCTGCGCTTGAAAGCCCGTTTTTCAACGCTTTTCAGAAAGTCGGAAAGTTCTTGTTCAGTTGCCAAGGGAGGGGGGTTCCGGTTTGTCCAGCGCCGTCATTGTCGTCATAATTCGGGTCCGCAGGCAGCACGCGTTCATGCGCAGCAGGCATACCGACCCGGGAAAGCTCTGTAAAATTATCGCACTACAGCTAACGAGCCAAGCGGCGCGGGCCGCTTTTCACTTTCCGCGGCCATTGCGCCGTGCGAAATGTCATAATATCGCCTGCAATTCAAAAGGCAAACGGGTCACGACTCGGCGGATTATGTTTCTGCTTATGGTTTTGGCCTCAAGTCTCGATGCCGCTTCACAAGAGTTGGCGAAGAGGCACCCAAGGTATTTCGTTAGAGAAATTCACAAAGGTTCATCATGGAAATCTCCAAGGCGGAAATCGCTTCCGCAGCAGCCGCGTCTGCAAGCTCAGCATCCAATTCCCAGGAACTCCGGGGCGCAGAAATCCTCGTGAAATCGCTTCAGGCCGAGGGTGTCAAGCACATCTGGGGCTATCCAGGCGGCGCTGTCCTGCATATTTACGACGCTTTTTACAAGCAGGACTCGATCCAGCACATTCTGGTGCGCCATGAGCAGGCTGCGGTGCATGCCGCCGACGGCTATGCGCGCGCCACCGGTGAAGTCGGCGTTGCGCTGGTCACCTCGGGCCCCGGCGTCACCAATGCCGTGACCGGCATTGCGACGGCTTATATGGACAGCATTCCCATGGTGATCATTACCGGTCAGGTGCCAACGCACGCGATTGGCCTTGACGCATTTCAGGAGTGCGACACCGTTGGCATCACCCGTCCCATCGTCAAGCACAACTTTCTCGTCAAGGATGTGCGCCAGATGGCGGAAACGATGAAAAAAGCCTTTCACATCGCCCGCAGCGGCCGCCCCGGCCCGGTGGTGGTGGACATCCCGAAAGACGTTTCTTTCAATAAAACGCTTTACACCGGCTATCCGCAAAGCGTCGAGATGCGCTCCTACAACCCGGTGCGCAAGGGCCATGGCGGGCAAATCCGCAAGGCGCTGCAACTGCTGATGACGGCCAAACGGCCCTACATCTATACCGGCGGCGGCGTGCTGCTCAGCAATGCCTCGCAGGAATTGCGCACCCTGGTGGACATGCTGGGTTACCCGTGCACCAACACGCTGATGGGTCTGGGCGCCTACCCGGCCAGCGACAAAAAATTCCTTGGCATGCTGGGCATGCATGGCACGCTGGAGGCCAACAACGCGATGCAAAACTGCGACGTGTTGCTGGCCGTGGGCGCCCGTTTTGACGACCGGGTGATTGGCAACCCCAAGCATTTTGCGCAGAACGAGCGAAAAATCATTCACATCGACATCGACCCTTCCAGCATTTCCAAGCGCGTCAAGGTCGATATTCCCATCGTCGGCGATGTCAAGGATGTGCTGACGGAACTGATCTCCATGATCCGTGAATCCGGCCTCAAACCCGATGCCAATGCGCTGGGTGGCTGGTGGGACTCGATTGAAGGCTGGCGCAAGCGAGACTGCATGAAATACAGTCTGGGCCAGGGCGATGTGATCAAACCGCAGTATGTGATCGAAACGCTCTGGAACATGACCAAGGACGCCGACACCTACATCACGTCGGACGTGGGCCAGCACCAGATGTGGGCCGCCCAGTATTACAAGTTTGACGAGCCGCGCCGCTGGATCAATTCGGGTGGCTTGGGCACCATGGGCGTGGGTCTGCCCTATGCCATGGGCATCAAGCTGGCCAAGCCCGAATCCGAAGTGTTCTGCGTGACGGGCGAGGGCTCGATCCAGATGTGTATCCAGGAACTGTCAACCTGCCTGCAATACAACACGCCGGTCAAAATCGTGTCGCTCAACAACCGCTACCTGGGCATGGTGCGCCAGTGGCAGGAGATAGAGTACGCGGGCCGCTACAGCAGCAGCTATATGGACGCCCTGCCCAATTTTGTGAAGCTGGCCGAAGCCTATGGGCATGTCGGCATGCTGATTGAAAAACCACAGGATGTGGAGCCGGCGTTGCGCGAAGCACGAAAGCTCAAGGATCGCACGGTATTCATGGACTTCCGCACCGACCCCACCGAAAACGTGTTTCCGATGGTGCAGGCCGGCAAGGGCATCAATGAGATGCTGCTGGGGTCTGAAGACCTCTGAGCCCTGGCAATCCCTTTCCCGAACCCATTCATCAACCGTTAACCCACTGACGAATCTATTGCCTGCCAAGCCTGCGCATTACCGTGCGCGGGGGAGGGCAGCGAAAAGAGGAATCTTCTTATGAAACACATCATTGCAGTTTTGCTGGAAAACGAGCCGGGCGCTCTTTCCCGCGTCGTCGGGCTTTTTTCGGCCCGCGGATACAACATCGAAAGCCTGACGGTTGCCCCAACCGAAGACCCGAGTCTGTCGCGCATGACGATTCAAACCAGCGGGTCGGACGACGTCATTGAGCAAATTACCAAACACCTGAACCGCCTGATTGAAGTGGTGAAGGTGGTTGACCTGACCGAGGGCGCCTACACCGAGCGCGAACTCATGATGGTCAAGGTGCGCGCAGTGGGCAAGGAGCGCGAAGAGATGAAGCGCATGGCGGACATATTTCGCGGGCGCATCATTGATGTGACGGAGAAAAGTTACACCATTGAGCTCACCGGAGACCAGTCCAAAAACGATGCGTTTCTGGAAGCGATTGACCGCAGCGCGATTCTGGAAACGGTGCGAACCGGCTCCAGCGGCATCGGCCGCGGTGAGCGAATCCTGAGAGTCTGATTTCAGCTGTCCGTGCGCGCGTTTCGACAGGCTCAACGCGAACGGATTCTTGAGTGGCGATATGCGTTTACCGTTCGCCCTGAGCCTGTCAACGGGCATTTTCGCCAGAACCCCTTGCATTAATTTCGGAGAGAAAAATGAAAGTTTATTACGACAAAGACTGCGACCTGAGCCTGATCAAAGGCAAAACGGTGGCGATTATTGGTTACGGCAGCCAGGGCCATGCCCATGCGCAGAACCTGAACGACAGCGGCGTCAAGGTGGTCGTCGGTCTGCGCAAGGGCGGCGCGTCCTGGGACAAGGTCGGCAAGGCTGGCCTCACGGTGATGGAAGTCAACGATGCGGTGAAGGCGGCCGACGTGGTCATGATCCTGCTGCCTGACGAAGACATCGCTGGCGTCTACAAGAACAACGTGGAGCCCAACATCAAGCAAGGCGCCTCGCTGGCCTTTGCCCATGGCTTCAACGTGCATTACAACCAGGTCGTGCCGCGCGCTGATCTTGACGTATGGATGGTCGCCCCCAAGGCCCCTGGCCACACCGTGCGCAACACCTACACCCAGGGCGGCGGCGTGCCCCACCTGATCGCGCTTCACCAGGACAAGACCGGTAAAGCCCGTGACTTGGCCCTGAGCTATGCGATGGCCAATGGCGGTGGCAAGGCCGGCATCATTGAAACCAACTTCAAGGAAGAGACCGAGACCGATCTCTTCGGCGAGCAGGCCGTGCTGTGCGGCGGAGCGGTTGAGCTCATCAAAATGGGTTACGAAACCCTGGTGGAAGCCGGTTATGCGCCTGAAATGGCTTACTTTGAATGCCTGCACGAACTCAAGCTGATCGTGGACCTGATCTACGAAGGCGGTATTGCCAACATGAACTACTCGATCTCCAACAACGCTGAGTACGGCGAATACGTGACTGGCCCCGAGGTGATCAACGAGCAGTCGCGCCAGGCCATGCGCAATGCGCTCAAGCGCATCCAGACCGGTGAATACGCCAAGATGTTCATTCTGGAAGGCCGTACCGGCTACCCCGGCATGACCGCGCGCCGTCGCCTGACGGCCGAGCACTCCATTGAGAAGGTGGGTGGTCAACTGCGTGCGATGATGCCCTGGATTGCCAAGAACAAGCTGGTCGACCAGACGCGTAACTAAACCTGCTGAACGCTCAGGCCCTGTCCTGTGAAAAGCCGCGCAAAGTGCTTGCGCGGCTTTTTTGGTTTTTAAGGCTGGCGGGCATTTTGTGTTTTGGTATTCTCCCCGTGATTCCATGCGCTCCGTTCGGACGCGCTGGACTGGCGGTTTTCAAGGTGCAAGTGACCTTTGTAAGCTATTGTTGATAGCTGCTTGCGCACATATCTTGTGCCTCAGGAGTATTTTTATGCATGATGGCGAGGAAGCCGCATCTCCCTCCGATGAACTGGTGATACGCAAACGCCGTAAAGGCATTTACATATTGCCCAACCTGTTCACCCTGGCGGCCCTGTTCGGCGGGTTTTATGCCATCGTGATGGCCATGAACGGCCGCTTTGACCAGGCCGCCATAGGCGTGTTTTGCGCGATGGTGCTCGACAGCCTGGACGGCCGGGTGGCGCGCATGACCAATACCCAGAGCGCGTTTGGCGAGCAGATGGACTCGCTGTCAGACATGGTGTCTTTTGGCGCCGCGCCTGCCTTGATCGCCTACGTCTGGGCCTTGACCAGTCTGGGCCGCTGGGGCTGGATCGGCGCCTTTGTCTACTGCGCCTGTGCCGCCTTGCGCCTGGCGCGATTCAACGTCAACACCGCCGTTGTGGACAAACGGTTTTTCCAGGGTCTGCCTTCGCCGGCAGCCGCCGCGCTTGTGGCCGGTTTTATCTGGCTGATGACCGAGACCGGCATTGACGGGCTGGACGTGAGGTGGTTTACCTTTGGACTGACCCTTTACGCAGGGCTTTCCATGGTGACCAATGTGCCGTTTTACAGCTTCAAGGATGTCAGCCTCAAGCGCAGTGTGCCGTTTGTGGTCATCGTGCTGATTGCGCTGGGCATTGCGGTGATCAACATTCATCCGCCCACTGTCATTTTTGGCCTTTTTGTTCTCTATGGTGTGTCGGGATATGTGGTTTATGGCTGGCGCAAGGCCAAAGGGTTGCAGACCAGTGTCATCTCGACCTCAACCGACGAGCCCGAAGAGCGCGGCCTGCACAAATAAATTGTGGTACATTGACTCCATGAATTCAATTTCGCTAGTGCTACTGCTATCTGCCAACGGGCGGAGACGGTAGCGCACGCGTTCACCTTATTCACGGCCCGTTTGCACCAGCAGCGGGCCGTTTTTATTGGGGGCTGCTGGTCCACCCTCACTAAAGAGATACCGATCATGTTGAAGAATCCAGCCAGCAAATACCGCGCTTTCCCACCCGTGCGCCTTACAGACCGTACCTGGCCCGATGCACAGCTGACCCGCCCGCCGGTCTGGTGCAGTGTTGACCTTCGTGATGGCAATCAGGCGCTGATCGAGCCCATGGACATTGCGCGCAAGTTGCGCCTGTTCCAAACCCTGGTGGCTATCGGCTTCAAGGAAATTGAGGTCGGTTTTCCTTCCGCATCGCAGATTGAGTTCGACTTCCTGTGCAAGCTGATTGAAGAAAATCTGGTGCCTGACGATGTGACGATCCAGGTGCTGACGCAGGCACGCGAGCCCCTGATTCGCCGCACTTTTGAGGCCCTGCAGGGTGCCAGATGCGCCATCGTGCACCTGTACAACGCGACGGCGCCCGTCATGCGCAGGGTGGTGCTGGGTCTTGATGAAGACGGCATCGTGGAACTGGCTTGCAGCCAGGCCAGACTCTTTGTCGAACTGGCGGCGGCGCAGCCTGATACCCACTGGACCTTCCAGTATTCGCCTGAGATGTTTTCTGGCACCGAGTTGGCTTTTTCAAAGCGCGTGGTGGATGCGGTCACTGCGGTCTGGCAACCGACGCGCGAACGCAAATGCATCGTGAATCTGCCGTCGACGGTAGAGCATTCCACGCCCAATATTTTTGCCGACATGATCGAATGGATGCACCGCCATCTTGAGCGACGCGATGCCATCGTGCTGTCGGTGCATCCGCACAACGACCGCGGCACCGGCACAGCGGCCGGAGAGTTTGCGCTGATGGCGGGAGCGGACCGGCTGGAGGGCTGCCTTTTTGGCAACGGCGAGCGCACCGGCAACCTGGATCTGGTCAACGTGGCGCTCAACCTTTACACCCAAGGCGTCGATCCTCGCCTTGATTTTTCCGACATCGATGAAATTCGGCGTACGGTGGAGCATTGCAACCAGTTGCCGGTGCCTCCTCGACACCCGTATGCGGGTGACCTGGTCTACACCTCGTTTTCGGGTTCGCATCAGGATGCGATCAAGAAGGCTTTCGCGGCGCGCAAGGAATCAGATATCTGGGACATGCCCTATCTGCCGGTGGATCCCAAGGATCTGGGGCGCAGTTACGAAGCGGTGATACGGGTCAACAGCCAGTCGGGCAAGGGCGGAATTGCCTACCTGCTCGAGAGTGAGTACGGCCTGGAGCTTCCACGCCGCCTGCAGATCGAGTTCAGTCAGGTGGTTCAGACCGTGATGGATGCCACGGGCAAGGAATTGACGGCGCAGGACCTGCACGCCTTGTTCGAACGGGAGTACGCGGTGCGCAGCATTGCGGCGCCGCAACACCAGGTGCTGGAGGAGACCGGAGACGGCGCGGGCGCCCAGGTGTTGCTGACCGCGGATGTCGCGGTAGCGGGGCGCAGCTTCAGCATTCGCGGCGCAGGCACCGGCCCGATCGACGCCTTTGTCTCGGGACTGAGTCAGGCCACGGGCGAAACGGTGCGGGTGCTTGATTATCATGAGCATGCCATCGGATCGGGTGCCCATGTGCAGGCGATGGCTTACCTTGAGCTTCGCGTTGGCCAACAGACCGTGTTCGGTGTTGGCATGGATGCGAATATAGTTTCGGCTTCGCTCAAGGCCATTGTTTCGGGCCTGCAGAGGGCTCAGGCGATGACCCCGACAGATCAACAGACCAAGGAGTTCGCATGTCAGGCAAATTGATCATTTTTGACACCACCTTGCGCGACGGCGAACAGTCGCCTGGCGCCTCCATGACCCGCGACGAAAAGCTGCGCATTGCCCGACAGCTGGAGCGGTTGAAAGTGGATGTGATTGAGGCTGGCTTTGCCGCCAGCTCAAATGGTGACTTTGAATGCGTCAAGGCCATTGCCGAAGCCATCAAGGACTCGACGATCTGCTCATTGGCCCGCGCCAATGATCGGGACATCTCCCGCGCCGCGGAAGCACTGAAGCCGGCAAATTCGGGGCGCCTGCACCTGTTTTTGGCAACCAGTGCGTTGCACATGGAGAAGAAATTGCGCATGACGCCCGACCAGGTGTTCGAGCAAGCCAAGCTGTCGGTGCGTTTTGCCCGCAACCTGATGTCCGATATTGAGTTCAGCCCGGAAGATGGTTACCGCTCAGACCCCGACTTTTTGTGCCGAGTGCTCGAGGCGGTCATCAGCGAAGGCGCCACCACCATCAACGTGCCTGACACCGTAGGCTATGCCATCCCCGAGCTCTACGGCAACTTCATCAAGAACCTGCGCGAGCGAATTCCCAATAGTGACAAGGCGATCTGGTCGGTGCACTGCCATAACGACCTGGGCATGGCGGTGGCCAATTCGCTGGCCGGGGTGAAGATTGGCGGGGCGCGGCAGGTCGAGTGCACCATCAACGGCCTGGGCGAGCGCGCCGGCAATTGCTCGCTCGAAGAAGTGGTGATGGCGGTGAAGACGCGCCGGGACTACTTTGATCTGGATATGAGCATCGATACCAGGCACATCCTGGCGGCCAGCCGCATGGTGAGCCAGACCACCGGCTTTGTGGTGCAGCCCAACAAGGCGGTGGTGGGCGCCAATGCCTTTGCCCATGCCTCCGGCATTCACCAGGACGGCGTGCTCAAGGCGCGTGACACCTAGGAAATCATGCGCGCCGAGGATGTCGGCTGGTCCGCGAACAAGATCGTGCTGGGCAAATTGAGCGGACGCAATGCATTCAAGCAGCGTCTGCAGGAACTGGGCGTCTCCCTTGAGAGCGAGGCGGATGTCAACCTTGCCTTCATCAAGTTCAAGGACCTCGCCGATCGCAAGAGCGAAATTTTTGACGAAGACATCCTGGCCCTTGTCAGTGATGAAAGCGTGACCCATGACAACGAACACTACGGCTTTGTGTCGCTGTCGCAGCACAGCGAAACCGGCGAGCGCCCACAAGCGAGCGTGGTTTTCACCGTGGCCGGCCAGGAGGTCAAAACCGAGTCCGATGGCAACGGTCCGGTCGATGCCTCGCTCAAAGCCATCGAATCGCATGTCAAGAGCGGTGCCGAGATGGTGCTCTATTCGGTCAACGCCATCAGCGGATCTACGGAAAGCCAGGGCGAGGTGACCGTGCGCTTGCAAAACAGCGGGCGTGTCGTCAATGGCATGGGTGCGGATCCCGACATCGTGGTGGCGTCGGCGAAAGCCTACCTCAGCGCGTTGAACAAACTTCAAAGAAAAGCTGACCGGGTTGCCGCACAGGGTTGAAGCTGCAGAGCTTTGAATTAATTCATTAAATTCAATGACTTAGAAAATTATTCTGGTGCGGTTTATGGATTAATGGCTCCAAAGTGGCCAAATTAAGTGCGTTTTTAGGAAAGTCACGCAAGTTTTTGATATTGCGTGACTTTTTCTATTTGGATACACTGCAGCCATTCCCTACATCGCAACCAAAGCAGGTCCTCCACACCATGTCTAACCAGATTTTGAATCGCGCATTAAAAATCGTTGGATTTGTAGCCTTGCTGGCTGCTTTTGCAGGCCCGGCGGCCAACGCTGCCCCTGCAAAACGTGCTGTCGTCAAGAAGCCACATGTTGCAAAAATAGTAACTTCGAAAAAAATCGTATCAATAAGCAAGGGCGCGCAGGTATCAGCACGCAAAAGCATGCGGTTTACCACCGCGGCGCGGCGCACCAGAATTGTTCAGGCCGTCATTCCAGCCAAACCGTCTTTTGGACAGATCGCCGGCTTGCACAGTGCGCAGGACCCGCTGGATTTGAAGTCCAGCGTGGCGCTGGTGATTGACCAGGACACGCGCGAAGTCCTGTTCAGCAAGAACGACCACGCGGTGCTGCCGATTGCATCGCTGACCAAACTGATGACGGGTGTCATCATCAGTGGCGCCAAACTGCCTCTTGATGAAGTCATTACAGTAACGCAGGACGATGTGGACACCGAAAAAGGCAGTCGCTCACGCCTCAAGGTGGGCACCACACTGACTCGCGGCGAGTTGTTGCACCTGGCCTTGATGTCCAGCGAAAACCGCGCTGCCCATGCCCTGGGTCGCACCTATCCCGGTGGCCTGCCCACTTTTGTCCAACTGATGAATGCCAAGGCAAAAATGCTGGGCATGAATGACACCAGCTATGTGGAGCCGACCGGTTTGTCCAGCCGCAACCAATCCAGCGCACAGGATCTGGCAACGCTGGTCAACGCGGCCCATGGCGACCCCATGCTTCGGGAGTTGTCGACCTCCACCGGCTACCAGGTTGAAGTCGGCAGCCGCACCCTGCAGTTCAACAATACCAACCGTCTGGTGAAAAACCCCGAGTGGGACATTGGCCTGCAAAAAACCGGCTATATATCAGAGGCGGGTCAGTGCCTGGTGATGCAGACCAAGATAGCGGGCCGCAAACTGATCATGGTGTTCCTGGATTCCGCCGGCAAGCTCAGTCGCCTGGGCGATGCCGAGCGTGTACGACGCTGGGTGGAATCGAGCCCGGTCATGGACCAAAAGGTAAAAATCAGCGCGTCAGCCAAGTCAGTGGCGGGGTGACGTTCAGTCTTTGAACTGATCTCAAAAAATCAAGGCTGACCGCGAGAGCCGGCTTTTTTACTTGGGCTTGTAACCCAGCGCGGCGGAGATTTCGTTGGCGGTTGCCTGCAGCTTGGGCAGCCAGTGTTCGTCAAGCCGGTCTGCCGGGGCCGATATCGACAGGCCGGCCACGAGTTTGTTCTGATCGTCGTAAATGCCGGCAGCCATGCAGCGTACCCCCATTTCCAATTCTTCGTTGTCGCGCGCAATGCCATATTGGCGCGCTTTGGAAAGCTCACGTTCCAGCACGGGCAACTGGGTAATGCTGTTGCGGGTCTGGCCGGAAAGGCCGGTGCGGGTAGCGTAGGTACGCAAGCGCTGGGGGTCGTCAAACGCCAGAAACAGCTTGCCGACCGAGGTCAAATGCAGCGGAGCCCGCCCACCAATGGCTCGCACCACCTGCATGCCAGAGCGCTCGCTGTAGGCGCGCTCCACATACACAATCTCGTCCCCCTGGCGCATGCTCAGGTTGACGGGTTGCTGCGTCAGCTTGTGCAACTCGCGCATGGGCGTGAGCGCCGCATCACGGACATTCAAACGCGCCTTGACCAGGTTGCCCAGTTCCAGAAGACGCATGCCCAGCCGGTAGCTGCCCGTCACCGGGCGATCCACAAATCGTCCGGTGGCCAGGTCATTCAGGATGCGGTGCGCGGTGGAAGGGTGCAGCCCTGATTTTTCGCTGATTTCCTTGAGTGAAACGGCATCTTCACGGCTGGCCAGAATCTCGATCAATGCAAACATCCGTTCAAGAACCTGGACGGTGGGCGTTGGCGGAACGGCGGTGTCGGGCTTTTTCATATGCAGGCTTTCTGCATCAAATTTTACCCTGTGAAATCAGGACGCGTTTGATAAGCCCGCCCCGGCTGAGTTTTCTTTTTGGCCCGGATCGTCCTGTCTGGTACCCGCAGGATTGTCAGAAAGCACCCAGCGACCGTCGACCAGTATCTCATTGGGTACAAACCCGGCCTTGTAGTTCATTTTGCTGCTCTGGGCAATCCAGTAACCAAGGTACACATAGGGCAACCCGAGACGTCTGGCTTGCTCTATTTGCCACAGCACGCTGTAGGTGCCGTAGCTGGCTCCCGCCTCCGGCTCATAAAAAGTGTAGACCGCGGAAAGGCCGTCTTCCAGCACGTCGACAATTGAGACCATCTTGAGCGCG
Source organism: Polaromonas sp. (assembly GCF_031411155.1). Classification (GTDB taxonomy): domain Bacteria; phylum Pseudomonadota; class Gammaproteobacteria; order Burkholderiales; family Burkholderiaceae_C; genus Polaromonas. Next base: position 22,568 of record NZ_JANOAL010000334.1, read on the forward strand.
CCGGCCTCGCCATTGGGCAGATTCTCGCGAAACTCGACCAGGCGGGAATTGACGCGGCTTTGCAGCAAAAACTGGGTGTACTGGTCGATGCTGTCATGGTCCATGCCGCCCCCCGCGTGGCGGCTGTTCTGGTAGCTTAGATAGAGTTGGTAATGCTCTGGCATGAAACACAGCTTGAGCACCCGAGCATGCAGCATGTGGTGCCGGCTTCGTGCGCGGCGCTGGCTGCGATCGGGTTTGAAACGCATCACCGGCACGCGAAGCGGTACGCAGGCCTGGCAGCCGTCGCAGTAAGGGCGATAGGTGAACATGCCGCTGCGCCGAAAGCCGTTGGTCACCAGTTCCGAATAGGCATCGTTGTGAATCAGATGGCTGGGCGTGGCGACTTGCGAGCGGGCCTGCTTGCCTGGCAGGTAGCTGCAAGGGTAGGGTGCAGTGGCATAAAACTGCAAGGTCTGGAGCGGCAGGTCTTTGAGGTGCGTCACGGCGGTGTCAGCGTCCTGGCTGTCAAAATCTGATTCCAGTATACGGGTTTGAACTGCCATAAAGGGGCGGGTTCATTGACGGTTTGCCGCAGGTGTTGCACAAATTGCGTACGCCTGATTTCACCAGCGCCCAGCGAAGCAAGGTGCTGCGTGTTTTGCTGGCAATCGATCATCGCGACATGGTTGGCGCGGCAAAAAGCCACCAATGCGGACAGTGCAATCTTGGAGGCGTCGGTTTCGTGGGCAAACATGGATTCGCCAAACACCATGCGGCCCAGGTTGACGCAGTAAAGGCCGCCAACGAGCCGCCCCCCAACCCAGGTCTCGATGCTGTGGGCGTAGCCGGCCCGGTGCAGCGCGCAGTAGGCTTGCACCATGTCCGGAACAATCCAGGTCCCCGACTGGCCCGCACGCGGTTTGCTGGAGCAGGCCTTGATGACTGGCTCAAAAGCGCTGTCGATGCGTACTTCGCAGTCTGCTCGATCGACAAAGTAATTCAGAGTTTTGCGCAAGGAGCGGTGCAGCCGGAAGTTCTCCGTGCGCAGCACCATCCGGGGGTCTGGGCTCCACCAGAGCACGGGCTGGCCCAGGCTGAACCACGGGAAAATGCCCTTCGAATACGCCTGCAGCAGGGTGGCTTCATCCAGCGCGGCACCCGCCGCCAGCAGGCCGGGCGCGGGCTCACGCTGGCTCCAGGCGCTGCCCACGGGCGGGAAATCCTCGCCTTCAGCAAGCCAGGGCACAGGGGGTGGAAGTTTTCCCATGACCCGGCCGCCTATTTCGGCAAAGCTGACAACAAACGGTGTGACTTGCGCGGCATTTTTAGATGGTAGCCGAGACTGGATTTTTCAGCCGGATTGGTATTTTCCTGGTCATGGTCGCTATTTTTTTGATAGCTGACTGCACCCGTTGAATGAGGGCAATCGGGTGATTTCCCTAGGTATTCGATGAGTTCGGTGGATGTAGGCCGTGCGGGCGGTGGGCAAAAATGCTTTTGGGGGCGGTGAACCACGAAATAACTCGTAAATCGACGCTATAATCAATGGCTGTATTCCTCAATAGCTCAGTTGGTAGAGCGCCGGACTGTTAATCCGTAGGTCCCTGGTTCGAGCCCAGGTTGAGGAGCCAAGATACCCCGCCAGAACTGGAAAGCCTGCTATTTAAACGATAGCAGGCTTTTTTCATTTTCGGCTGCTTCCTATTTAAGCACTGGTGCCTGTTTTGGGCCAGAATCAAGCAGTGACCCATCAAACCTTTGAATTCGAATACCCGCGCGTGCTTTCGATTGCGGGCTCTGATAGCGGTGGCGGCGCGGGTATTCAGGCCGACCTGAAAACCTTTTCCGCGCTGGGCTGTTACGGCATGACCGCGATCACCGCGCTGACTGCGCAAAACACGCTGGGCGTGCGGGCCATTCATGGCGTTCCAGCCGACATGCTGCGCGACCAGATTGATGCGGTAGTCGAAGACCTGGGTGTGGATGCGGTGAAGATCGGCATGCTGCACGCGCCCGAGATTGTGCAGACAGTAGCTGACGCTATGGATCGCCATGCGCTCAAAAAAGTGGTGCTGGACCCGGTCATGGTTGCCACCAGTGGCGCGGTGCTGATTGACAACCCGGCCATTGCGGTACTGGTGCGCGAACTGTTTTGGCGCGCCCTCGTGGTCACGCCCAATCTGGACGAGGCTTCGTTGCTGGTCGGCCGGGCCTTGCGCAGTGAGAGCGACATGGAAGCGGCGGCGCACGAACTGCTGGCCATGGGCGCTGAGGCGGTGCTGCTCAAGGGCGGGCACCTGGCGGGCGAGGTGGTCAGTGATTTGCTGCTCACCCAACGTGGAGATCGGCATTGGATGCGCGCACCGCGCATACAAAGCGCCAACACCCACGGCACGGGCTGCACTCTGTCGTCCGCGATGGCCGCGCATCTGGCGCTGGGCGCCTCGCTGGTGGATGCGGTGCAGGCTGCGCGGGCCTACGTACGCGCGGCGCTGGCGGCCGGTGCCAGGGTGCGCACCGGCACGGGCGGTGGGCCGTTAAACCACGGCCATGCGCCGGTGCCGATGCGGCTGAATCCGTTATTACCTGCGATCAGCCCGGTCAAGCCGCTGCAATGAGGCGGGCGGGTCTGGCGCGGGTGATGCGCGCCAGCGCAAAGGTCAGGACCAGCGTGGGCAGGGCAGCGCCCAGGCTGGGTGTCAGCTGGGCGCACAGGTGGTAACAGGCGATGCCCAACAGCCAGATCGCGACGGCACTGCGGTTCACCTTGCGTTGCGTGACCAGCAACACAGGGTCGGTATGGCCGGCCAGCCGCGCCAAAATGACACCATACAGTGGCACAAACACCGAACTGAGCATCAGCAAAAACGGCTCCAGGCTGTGCATGGGCAGCACCAGCGCCAGCGCGGTGCACAGCACCGCCAGCAGCATGCCCCAGCGCCGCACGCTCCAGCCCGGCTTCAGGCTGTGGCCAGCCACCGAGCCCGAGTACAGATCGCCATAGGCGTTGTCCACTTCGTCGATCAGGATCAGGCCCAGCGCGAGCAGGCCGCCCTGCGCCAATAACAGGGCGGCCACCAGGTCGGTGCTGGGCGTTGTGATGGCGACCAGCACACCGAGCGCGTAACACCAGATGTTGGCCAGGGCATAGCCGAGCCAGGTACCGCGCAGCGCGCTGTTGCCGTCGCGCCCATGGCGTGCAAAGTCAGCCACCAGCGGCAACCACGATACCGGCATGGCAATCACCAGATCGAGCGCCGACAGGGTGCTCATGCCGCCCGCACCGGGGCGATTCCACAGTGCCGACAAGCCCTGGGCGTCGGCCTTGGCCAGAAACTGCCAGCTTAGCCACAACAGCGAAGCAATGACCAGCGGCAACCCGTAGCGGCCAATGAATTTGCGCACCAGCTTCACCATTGAGCCCGACAGCAGCGCCAGCAGCACGCCGCCCCAGAGCAGCGTTGCCAGCAGCGGCCACAACGCGCCGGTGAAACTGCCCGACTGCCGCGCAATCGCCACCGTGCCGTCGCGCATGACGACCAACTCGAAGGTGGTCCAGCCGATCAGTTGCACGATGTTCAGCAGTACCGGCAGGCGTGCGAAGCTGCTGCCATAGGTGGCGTGCATCAGGCCGGCGCTGGACAAGCCGCTGTCGCAGCCAATCTTGGCGGTCCAGCCCAGTAGGCCGGCGCCCAGCACCGAGCCGAAGACTATGACGCCGAGGGCCGCCTGGGCCCCCATGGCAGGGACCAGGTAGGCCCCGATCTGCATCACCAGCAGCCCCACACCCAGGCTGAGCCAGAGCGCGGCATGGTCGCGCCAGCCGAACAGGCGCTCGCCTTGTGGCAGCGGCGTAAGCGCCGTGTTGGCGCTGTCAGTGGAGGGGCGGTGTGTGGAGGCCATGAACAGTTCCGTTATTCAATGGCAGGTGGGCTGGCCGGCGGCCCCCGTCAAGGCCATCCGGACATGCTTCCCTGCGCGAGGATTACCTCAGTCAGG